>JAFGKC010000086.1 GCA_016928765.1 Syntrophaceae bacterium | reverse complement strand
CGCCACGGTTTTTTCACCATAGCGGATGTGGAATTTTCCGGACTTCGTGAACTTGCCCAAAACGGTCGCCTCGACGCCCATCTTGCGCGCCAGGTCCATAAACTTTTCAACTTTTTTCGGATCGACCGCGAGCGACATGCGCTCCTGCGCTTCGGAGACCAGAATTTCCCAGGGCTGAAGGCCCGCGTATTTCAAAGGCGCAAGCGACAGGTCCATCTCGCAGCCGCCGGAATAAGTAGCCATTTCTCCCACCGATGAAGAAAGCCCGCCCGCACCGTTGTCGGTGAGCGCGCGGTACAAGCCGCGGTTGCGGGCAACCAGCAGAAAATCCGTCATTTTCTTTTGCGTGATCGGATCACCAATCTGCACGGCAGTGACCGGCGAGCCTTCGTGGAGTTCTTCGGAGGAAAACGTCGCGCCGTGAATGCCGTCTTTCCCGATGCGGCCACCCGTCATGATGATCACATCGCCGGGGCGAATGTCTTTCCCGTGTGTCGGTTTGCCGTTAAGCTTGGCGGGCATGATGCCTGCCGTGCCGCAGTAAACCAGCGGCTTTCCCAAAAACCGCTCGTCAAAGACGAGACTGCCGTTCACCGTCGGAATGCCGCTTTTGTTGCCGCCGTGCTCGACGCCTTCACGCACGCCTTCGTAGATGCGCCGCGGGTGCAAAATGCGGGGCGGGAGCTTCTTTTTGTGGAAGGGCGAGGCAAAGCAAAACACATCCGTGTTGAAGATGAGCTTTGCGCCGATGCCCGTGCCGAACGGATCGCGGTTGACGCCGACAATACCGGTGAGCGCCCCGCCGTAGGGATCCAGCGCCGAGGGCGAGTTGTGCGTTTCCACTTTAAAGACCAGATTGGCCTCGTCGTTAAATTTGATGATGCCCGCGTTATCGACAAACACGGACAGGCAGAAATCTTTCTTTCCTTTGGCTTTGCGGATTTTGGCCGTTGAGCCTTTGATATAGGTTTTGAAAAGCGAGTCGATGATTTTTTGGGTGCGGCCATCGTTATATTCGATGCGGCTGTTGAAGATTTTATGCTTGCAATGCTCCGACCAGGTCTGGGCGAGGCATTCGAGCTCCACATCCGTGGTGTTTTCATCGAGGCCCACTTTTTTGCGGGTTTGAATCACGGCGGGATCGCGGTAGTATTTGACAATGGCCTGCAGCTCTTCGAGATTCAAAGCCAGAAGTTTTTCCGAACTGATTTTCAAAAGCGCGTTTGCATCAAGGCGGGTCAGGTTGATCTGCTCCACGCGCGGTTCGTCTTTTCCCGTGACCTGCGGGACAACCGCGGGCAGGCCTTTTTGAAGGTCAAAATCCTTCCTGCCCACCACCAGGTGGCGTTCAATCAAGTCATTGGCCAGAAGATCCGAGGCGATGCGCTCTGCGTCGGCCTTGGAAATCGGGCCGGAAATCAGATACTGGCGGGAGGTGTAAACGCTGATTTTACGCTCGCCAAGACTTTCGCCAAGAAGCAACGTGATAGCTTCCCGCGCCGTTTTGCCGACATTGTCGGTCACGCCGGGTCGGAAACCGACTTCAATGAGCCAGTCAAAATCGCGGGCCATCGGCCCGTTTACGGCATAGTCCTGAATGACCGGGTCGGAGAGCGGCCCTTCAGCCGCGCGGATCAGTTCTTCTGTGGAAAGAGTCCCGTCCACCGTATAAACCTCGACGGTGGCCACATGATCCACCGGGAGATTCAGGTTCTCGCCGATGCGCTTTCGAGTCTTTTCGCCCAGCGCATCGCGAACGCCCTTTTTAAACCCCACTTCAATTCGATCTGCCATGATTTTCCTTGAACTTTCTGAATGTTTTTAAGTCTGTGTAAAAAAAACAGATGTCCGGCTTATACCCAAAAGAGTTGAATTATGCAACTTTCAATATGCCCAGTCAGTTATCAGTACATTTAGTTAATTTATCAAATGCTTACGTGTTGGTCATTTTGCTTGACACGCCTGTCTTTTGACCGTTATATTTGTAAGAAATTAATAACTTTAATTGTTTATATGGTATTTTATAAACAAACAAAAGGAGGTACCTGAATTATGAAAACAATAAGTATAATGTGTAAAATCTGCCTTTTAATCCTTGCCATTTGTTTTCTCGCGGGTTGCGCCACTACCGGCGGCACCAAAGTCAGCATGAGCTATGATAAATATTCTCCTTCTTTTAAGGCCTCAAGTTACAGTTACTTAAAAGGGAAAAGGGTGGTTTTGTCTTCTTTTCAAAATCAGGCGGCAAACACCAAATCGTGGGGCTATCTCAGCGCGGATAACAAATATATGTATGAAGGAAACGCGACACTGGAAAGCTATTACTGGCATTGTTTTCAAAAAGCTTTCCGTCATATCGGGGTGAGAGTGGTTGATTATCAAACCGATGACCGATACTATCACGGCCGTTACTGGTGGGGCGCGCCCGGTCCCGGCGCTTATAAAGCGCCCAAAGGCGTCGCGGAATTTCAGATGATACTTACGTCAATGACGGATCAGGAATTTAAGTTCAAAGCGCTGGTCTTCAAAAACGGTGAAACAAAATTAGACAAAGAATTCACCGTGAAAATGGCGCCCGCGGGAACGGATAAAATTCCTGAATTAGAAAGACGCTCATATCGATTGGTGGACGCGGCTTTTACAACAATAATGAAAGACAAAGATTTTCGCAGAGTGTTCTAACAAAGACACAAGGCTTGAGAATAAAGGATGAAGCGGAGCCCCGCTTTTGTGGCGGGGCGGAGACCGGCGCATGCCGGTGCTTAAGGCAGAAGACTAAAGGCGAAAGGCCCAAAAGAGATGATGGAAATATTTATCTACGTGATTGTTGGATTGCTGATTGCCATTGTTTTTTTGCTTGTCTGGCAGTTAAGGCGAGGAAGTTCGGTTTTTTTACCGCTGGAGGGGAAGCTCGATGTTTTGAAAAACCTGCAGGAGCGTACGGAAAGCTCCGTGCGGGATGAAATAGTAAAATTCCGCGCTGAGGCGCAAACGCAATCCCGGGAGCAAAGAGGAGAATTATCCATTTCGCTCAAAGGGTTTGGAGATTCCGTAGAACAAAAAATGGAAGCCGTGCGCCTTGTTGTGGATGCCAAACTAAAAAACATTCAAGAAGATAATGCCCGTCAGCTTGAAGAGATGCGCAAAACAGTTGACGAAAAACTTCATACTACTTTGGAAAACAGGCTGGGTGAAGCTTTCAAAATGGTAAATGCTCAGCTGGAGCAAGTGCATCAAGGTTTGGGTGATATGCGTAACCTTGCCGCCGGCGTGGGTGATCTGAAAAAAGTATTAACGAACATTAAAGCGCGTGGCACCTGGGGCGAAGTGCAATTAGGAGCGCTTTTGGAAGAAATTCTTGCGCCGGAACAATACGCCAAAAACGTCAAAATCAACGAGAACAGCGGTGATTTTGTGGAATTTGCCATCAAACTTCCCGGTCAGGGCGATGTCGCTGGCGAACCGGTCTGGATGCCGGTGGATGCAAAATTTCCCGTGGAAGACTATCAGCGGCTTCTGGATGCGCAGGAAAATGGTGATTTGCTTGCCGCTGAAGAAGCCGCCAAACAGCTTGAAACGAGCATCAAGAAGGCAGGGAAAGATATATCACAAAAATATTTATCGCCGCCGAGAACAACTGATTTCGGCATTATGTTTTTGCCATCCGAAGGCCTTTATGCCGAAGTAATCCGCCGGACTGCTTTAGTGCAGGTATTGCAAAGGCAATATCATATTGTTGTTTCCGGACCTTCCACGTTTGCCGCTTTTTTAAACTCTCTGCAAATGGGTTTCCGGACGCTCGCGATTCAGAAGCGCTCCGGTGAAGTGTGGAAAGTGTTGAGTGAGGTTAAGGCCGCATTTGGGAGATTCGGCGATTCACTGGACGTCGTGCGCAAAAGATTAGAACAGGCCGCTACGTCTGTGGATGACGCGCAGAAAAAGACAAGAACACTATCGAGCAAATTGAGATCAGTCGAAGCAACGCCGGATCTAAAGAGCGAAATATTACTGGAGGATGAAACCCTTCCGGAGTTGGAAGAGTCTTAAATTAATCAGCAAGTCTTGGCGCGATCAGCCAAGCCATTGTTAACAGGATGATTATTAAAGCTTAAAAAATTCCGTCAAGCAGTATTTTAAAGTCGCATTATGTAAAGGACAAAATGGCAACCGTAACAAAGCGCGATAAAACGTCGTTGAAAAAAAGCGATGATACCTTGCGTGAAAACGAAGAAAAATACCGCGTTCTTCTGGATAACGCCAGCGACGCCATACTCATTGCGGACGTGAAAGGAAACTTGCTCGAAATAAATAAAAAGGCCGAGGAGCTTCTGGGGTATGCAAGAAAGGATCTCCTGGGACAGAACATTTCTCAAATTCATCCGCCGGAAGAACAGTCCCGAATATTAAAAACATTTAAAACAATACATAAAAGTCGGTCCGGGAATATAATCAGCACAGCGGTGTTGAGAAAAGACGGCAAAAAAATATTTGTCGACATAACGGGAAGCGTTATTGAATACGGCAAACAAAAAGTAATACAGGGAATATTCCGGGATATTACCGAAAGAAAGAAGATGGAAGATGATCTGCGCAAAAGCGAGCAGAGATACCGTAATGTTTTGGAAACCATGAGGGAAGGTTATTTTGAACTTGACCTGGAAGGCAATTATACTTTTGTCAATGAAGCGAACTGCCGATTCCTTGGATACACAAGGGAAGAACTGATTGGTAAAAACTTTAGAATTCATACCGCTAAAGAAGCCGCGGAAAAAACAATCGGCCCTTACCGCGAACTTTACAAGACAGGTAAGCCCATAGAATCATTAGATCTCGAATCATTTACGAAAGATGGAAGAAAAGTTATTTACGAAACTTCTGTATCGCTTATTAAAGATGATAAAGGTAAGCTTGTTGGTTTTAGGGGCATTTCTCGTGATGTCACCGCAAGAAAGCAAATGGAAGAAGAATTAAGAAAAAGCGAAGAAAAATACCGGACAATTTTAGAGAGCATTGACGACGGTTATTACGAAACCGATCTTGAAGGCAACTACACCTTCTTCAATGATGCCGAAGCAAAAAATCTTGGTTACTCTAGGGAAGAAATGCAGGGGATGAATTCCCGCAAGTACCAGGATGAGGAAACATATAAAAGAACTTTTAAGGCTTTTACGGACTTATACCGCACGGGAGAGCCCATTAAAGCGCTGGGAATGGAAGCCATCAGAAAGAATGGCACAAAAGTATTTAACGAAATATCAGCATCACTTATCAGAGACAAGCAGGGTAAGCCTATAGGATTCCGAGGGATTACGAGAAATGTCACGGAGCGTAAGCGGGCGGAGGAAGCGCTAAGACAAAGCGAGCAGAAATACCGTTCTCTAACCGAGAGCATGACCGATATCGTTTGGATAGCCGGTTTAGATTTGCGCACAACTTATGTTACTCCTTCAATACAAAGAGTGCTGGGATTCACGCAGGAGGAACGGATCAAACAAAGCCTTGATCAGCAACTCACGCCTGATTCCCTTACTCTGGTATTTGATGTTTTGAACAGGGAGCTTACCCTGGAAAAAAAAGGAGGGGCAGATCCTTCAAGAAGAGTAAATTTAGAATTGGAATTTTATCACAAGGATAGTTCCACGAGGTGGCTGTATGTTACCATAAGCGGAATTCGTGATGATGAAGGTGTTTTAACAAGTATTTACGGTGTAGCCCGAGATGTGACCGAACGAAAGAAAATGGAACGGGCGCTTCACGAGAGCGAAGAAAGATACCGGACAATTCTGGAAGAGATAGAGGAAGGATATTTTGAACTAGATCTTGCCGGCAACGCCACGTTTTTCAACGATTCAATTTGCCGGATTTTCGGTTATCCGCGTGAAGAACTTCAGGGCCTTAATTACCGGCAATATACCGATGAAGAAAACAGTCAAAAATGTTTTAATATTTATAATGGCATTTACAAAACAGGAAATCCCAGTACAATTCAGGAATACGAAATAATCAGGAAAGACAAAACAAAAAGATATCTGGAAACAGCCGCGTCATTGAGAAAAGATTTTTCCGGTAAGATAATCGGTTTCCGCGGCGTGTCCCGTGATATCACCGAGCGAAAGAAAATCGAAGAGGAACTCAAAAAAAGCGAAGAAAAATATCGCACTATCCTGGAGAAAATGGATGAAGGATATTTCGAGATGGACCTGGGCGGCCATATAAAATTTTTCAATCAACCTCTTTGTTCTCTTCTGGGTTATACAGGCGAGGAGCTCCAGGGCATGAGCTATAAAAAATATTACGATAAAGAAACACAGCAGAAAATATTTAAAGTATATAATCATACGTATCAAACAGGCGAGCCGGGCAAATTGTATGGATACGAGATTATCAGAAAAGATGGGAGCAGAAGGTTTTTGGAATCATCCGTGTTGCTGAAGACAGATTCAGCCGGGAATCCAATAGGTTTCAGAGGTCTTTTGCATGACATTACTGAGCAAAAGCTTGTCGAGGATGAGATAAAAAGAAATCGGGATGAACTGATTCAGAAGAATAAGGAAATTGAAGAAAGCAGGAAAAATGTCCAGCTAACCCTGGAAAAACTGGAAGTGGCGTATGAAGAATTAAAAACATCCCAGGCAAAAATTCTCCAGCAGGAAAAAATGGCTTCCATCGGACAGTTAGCGGCGGGCGTGGCGCATGAAATAAATAACCCGGTGGCTTTTATTTCAAGTAATTTGGGAACGCTTGATAAATATTTACGGAGATTAACTGATTTTATCGGTGCCCAGGCTCAAGCAATCAAACAACATAAAGCAGCGGATGCCGCCTCTAATTTAGAGGAAAAGCGTAAAGAATTAAAAATTGATTATGTTGTCGCTGACGCGCAAAAGCTGCTTCAGGAATCTCTTGACGGCACAGACAGGGTGCGGAGGATCGTTCAAAGTCTGAATCGCTTTTCGCGGGTTGATGACGCGGATTACCTGAGTACGGATATCAACGAATGTATTGACCAAAGCATTAATATCGTCTGGAGCGAACTGAAATACAAAGGAAATCTCCGTAAGGATTACGGAAAACTTTCTCCCACCAAGTGTTATCCTCAGCAGCTAAGCCAGGTATTTATCAACCTTTTGTTAAACGCGGCTCAGGCCATTTCTGGGAAAGGTGAGATAGAAATCAAAACAAGGGAAAAAAATAAAGAAATATGGATATCGATATCCGACACAGGTACAGGAATTTCGGATGATAATCTGGGGAAAATATTTGAGCCTTTTTTCACAACCAAGGAAGTAGGTAAAGGAACCGGATTGGGTTTGAGTATTTCTTATGAAATAATTCAGAGGCACAAAGGCGATATCTCGTTTGAAAGCAAGGAGGGAAAAGGAACAACATTCACCGTTAGAATTCCTGTTGTTTCATAAACTATAAAACTTCTTAACAAAAGAGCTTACCTATATAATTAATATTTCAACTTTTTTTGTTTGACACAAAAATTTATCTATGATTAAGAATCAGCTGAAAATTTCAAAGGCTTTTATTTATTTTCCAGTAAATAATGTCATTACAAGGAGGGGGTTATGATAAAAAATATTTTTAGAATGTGTTTTATTTCAATGGTTATCGTGTTGTTCGCGGGCACAGTTTTTGCCGCGCCTCCCATCAAGATCGGAGCGATTTTGTCCGTAACCGGTCCTGCTTCATTTTTGGGTGAACCGGAACGCAATACGGCGCTGATGATGGTGGACGAGATTAATAAGGCCGGTGGCATTAATGGCCGTAAGATTGAATTGATTGTTTACGATACCCAGGGAGACGCCACAAAGGCCGTGCAGGCGGTTAATCGTCTTATTAAAAGTGACAAGGTTGTGGCCATCATCGGTGACAGCACAACCGGCAACAGTATGGCGGTAATTCCCGTGGTGGAAAAAGCAGAAGTTCCGATTATTTCCTGCGCGGCGGGAGTTAAGATAACCGACCCGGTGAAAAAATGGGTTTTTAAAACCGCTCAAAACGATTCTCTTGCCGTGATGAAAATATTTGAACACATGAAGGAGAAAAAAATAAAAAAGATAGCCATTATCACCGTATCAGATGGTTTTGGCGCTTCCGGCCGTGAACAGCTGAAATTAAAAGCAGCAGATTTCGGCATAGAAATAGTTCTGGATGAAACATACGGCCCCAAAGATACAGATATGACGGCGCAGCTTACCAAGATTCGTGGCAGTTCGGCGCAAGCGATTGTATGCTGGGGAACCAATCCGGGCCCCGCGGTTGTGGCCAGAAACGTAAAACAGCTCGGAATTAAAATGCCTCTTTTCATGAGCCACGGCGTGTCTTCGAAAAAATTTATCGAACTTGCGGGAGAAGGCGCTGAAGGCATCATTCTTCCCTCCGGACGAGTTATCGTGGCTGATCAGCTGCCGGGTAATGACCTGCAGAAAAAAGCTTTACTAAGCTACGTGAATAATTACCGAAAACATTATAAAGTGGAAGGAGATCATTTTGGCGGGCACGCATGGGACGCCATAATGCTAATTAAGGAAGCCATTGAACGCGGCGGTACGACTCCCGCGGCTATCCGTGATCAGCTGGAAAAAACGAAAAACTTTGCCGGTATCGGTGGTATATTCAATTACTCTGAACAGGATCATGCCGGGTTGACGAAAGACGCCTTTGTTTTGGTGCAAATTAAAAAGGGCGAGTGGAAACTTATTAAATAGGTCAGAATGTTTAAATTCTTAAGTTAATTTTACCAGTGCGGCGCGGGCAAAAATAATTGTTCGCGCCGTATTAATATATGCAGGACAAATTTTCGCGAAATGGATAATTTATATCAGTATCTTTTATCCGGTCTTTCTAACGGCGCTATTTACGCGCTGATTGGTTTTGGTTTTGCCATTATTCATAACGCCACCGGTATCATCAATTTCGCGCAGGGCGAGTTTGTAATGCTCGGTGGAATGCTCGCCCTCTTTTTTCTGGTATTTTGCGGGTTTCCTCTCTCGCCGTCGATTATTCTCTCCATTCTTATTGCCACGGTCGTGGGAATTATTTTTGAACGTTTGGCCATCAGGCCATTGAAAAACGCGAAACCCATCCGTTTGATTATAATTACCATCGGCGCCAGCATTTTTATCCGCGGCGCGGCAATGCTTATTTGGGGAAAAGATACTCACGCGCTGCCCGCTTTTTCGGGTAATGATCCGCTCTATATTGCGGGCGCGACGATTATGCCGCAGCACCTCTGGATTTTTGCCGTAACAATTCTGGTTATTTTCTCCAGCAGACTTTTTTTTAATCACACTATTATCGGCAAGGCGATGCGCGCCTGCGCTTATAACGCTCAGGCTGCCAGCCTCGTCGGTATCGACGTAAGAATAATGGTGATGCTCTCTTTTTCCATAAGCGCGGCCATTGGTTCGCTGGCAGGAATTATTATCGCTCCGCTCACGATGACTTCTTATGACGTGGGCATTATGCTGGGACTGAAAGGATTTTGCGCGGTAATTATCGGCGGCATGAGCAGTGGTTTGGGTACGGTGATGGGTGGACTGCTTTTGGGATTGCTCGAAGCTCTCGGTGCCGGTTTTATTTCCGCCGGTTATAAAGACGCAATAGCTTTTATTATTTTATTACTGATTCTTTTTTTCCGGCCAGAAGGACTATTCGGAAAGAAAGAAACAGAAAGGGTTTAATTAAAAGGCAATTAATTTGTCGCGTATCAAATATTTTATCAAGCAGGTTTTATCAAAAGATATAATGTGAAAAAATGACTAAAGAAAAACGTCAAATATTTGTTTTTTTAATCTTCGCGCTGGCATTGCTGACAATCCCTTTTTTGCTCCGGGAAAGTTACCTGTTAAATGTGCTGGTTTTTATCGGCATCCATACCATGCTTGCCGTAGCGCTCAATCTGCTTTTGGGTTACGCGGGGCAGATTTCGCTGGGTCATGCCGCGTTCTTTGGCATTGGCGCATATATGTCCGGCATACTTACTGCCAGATTCGCGCTTGATCCGTGGTTGGTAATCATTTTGGCGGCTGTGTCCGCCGCCGCGATTGCCTTTATTATCGGATTTCCCATTTTAAAACTAAAAGGCCATTACCTGGCGATGGCTACTTTAGGTTTCGGAATTATATTTTACATTATTTTCAATGAAACCGTTGGCTGGACAGGCGGACCATCGGGATTGTCCGGCATACCGAATCTTCAAATCGGCGGGATAATTTTCGATAACGACATGTGTAATTATTATTTAGTGTGGATAATTACCATTGCAGTGATGCTGTTATCCATTAATTTGTCTCAATCGCGCATCGGCAGAGCCCTAAGAGCCGTTCACGATTCAGAAGTAGCCGCGCGTGTTATGGGGATAAACGCCTGGGTGTTAAAAGTTCAGATTTTCACCATATCCGCGTTTATATCAGCAATAGCCGGAAGCCTTTACGCTCACACGATGACCTTTATTTCACCCGCTTCTTTCGGTTTCAATTTTTCGGTGGAGCTGGTCACTATGGTTGTCGTAGGCGGCCTGGGGAGTATTTACGGTTCATTTTTGGGCGCCGCCATTTTAACTGTATTGCCCGAATTTTTACGCGTCTTTGAAGATTTTGACATTATTATTTACGGCCTTATGCTAATTTTGATAACCATGTTTATGCCGGGCGGCCTGATCAGCGGTTTTCAGCTGCTTGCGCAGAAAGTTAATTTAAAAACAAAAGGGAAATAACCGGTGGTACTTAAAGTAGCAAACATAACCAAAGCATTCGGCGGTTTGACGGCGCTGGACGATGTCTCATTGGGCGTGGACGCGGGTTCAATTACAGGCATTATCGGCCCTAACGGTGCCGGTAAGACAACATTGTTTAATATTATTACCGGTCTTTATACGCAGACTTCCGGTGAAGTGTATATGGAGAATAAAAAAATTTCTTTTTTTGCTCCCGAGGCGCTGGCGGCGCTTGGTTTGGTAAGGACTTTTCAAAACGTTGAATTATTCGGACAAATGACGGTTTTGGAAAATGTCATGGTCGGATCGCACACAAAAAGCAGCAGCGGTTTTCTAAGCTGCGCTTTTAAATTTCCGCGCCAAATAAAAGAAGAAAAGCTAATCCGCGAAAAAAGCATGCGCTGGCTGGAATTCACAGATTTGGATGAGCATGCCGAGATGCGGGCGGATAATTTGCCGTTTGGTAAAAGCCGTCTGCTGGAAATATCCCGGGCGATGGCTTTGGAGCCTCGTGTTATTTTAATGGATGAGCCGGCGGCGGGATTAAACAGCCGTGAAACGCTGCAGCTCGCTAAACTTATAAGGCGCATCAAGGAATTGGGAATTACCGTTGTGCTTGTAGAGCACGATATGGATCTGGTCATGGATATTTGTGAGACAATTGTTGTTCTCAATCTGGGTAAGAAACTTACCCAGGGGACGCCGCGGGAAATTCAGGAAAACCCCGCGGTAATTTCCGCTTATTTGGGCGTTAGCTGACCGGCAAAAAACGTTGAATAATTGACATTATGCTGAAAATAAAAAACGTAAACACATACTATGGTCAGGTGCACGCGCTGAAAAATGTCTCACTGCACATGAACGCGGGAGAGATCGTCACGCTTATCGGCGCGAACGGCGCCGGTAAAACAACGTTGCTTAATTCACTGTCGGGAATCGTGCCACCGCGCGGCGGCGAAATACTTTTTCAGGATGTTCCGATAACCAATCTCGCGCCTCATAAGATAGTGAAAATGGGCATTTCGCAAGTTCCGGAAGGAAGACAGATATTTAAACCTCTGTCCGTTGAAGATAACCTGGAACTGGGCGCCTATTTATACCATAGGGCCAAGGCGGAAAAAGAACGGACAAAGAAGACAGCCGACATGATTTATGAATTGTTTCCGATACTCAAAGAAAGAAGAAAACAGCTTGCCGGCACATTGTCGGGCGGCGAGCTGCAGATGCTTTCTATAGGCAGAGCGTTAATGGCAAGGCCGCACCTTTTGCTTTTGGATGAACCTTCCATGGGTCTCGCGCCGATAGTGGCGCAGGAAATATTTCAGGTGATAGAGAATCTTTCGCGCGAAAGCGAAACAACGATTCTCTTGGTCGAGCAAAACGCGCGCGCGGCGCTGAAAATGGCGCATCGAGGCTACGTGCTGGAAACCGGCCGGTTAATACTGGAAGGCATGGCCGCTGATCTGCTGGAAAACAAAGAAGTGCAGCGAGCTTATTTAGGAAAAGATAAAAAAGAAATTTGGGAACGCTGAATATTTAAGTAATTAATAAATGATTTTTTAGTCAAACCGATTTTAAGCATTGCGGGAGGGCTGTTATGAATATCTGGGATGAAAAAAACGAATGTATGTCTCGTGACGAAATCGAACAGTTGCAGTTGGAGCGATTGCAGGCCGTCATGAACAGGGTTCATAAAAATGTTATTCATTATAAAAAAACTTTTGATAAATTAGGTATTATCGCTGAAGATATATCGTCGCTGTCAGATCTTTCAAAAATTCCTTTTACGACCAAAAGCGACCTGCTTCTTAATTATCCTTACGGAATGTTTGCCGTGCCGCTCAGAGAAGTTGTGCGCATTCATTCATCATCGGGAACTACGGGCAAACCCATAGTTGTCGGTTATACAAAAAATGATATAAAAATATGGTCAAACCTCGTGGCGCGTTTAATGACGGCGGCAGGTGTCACGCGAGACGATTTGGTGCAGATCGCCTTTGGCTACGGTATTTTTACCGGAGGTTTCGGCATGCATTACGGAGCGGAAGCAATAGGCGCTTCGGTGATTCCCATGGGCACGGGAAATACTGAAAAACAGATTATGATCATGCAGGATTATAAAACCACTGTACTGGTCAGCACGCCCGGCTACGCTCTGGCGCTGGCCCAACGTCTGGAGAAGATGGGCATTAATCCCAACGCGCTTTCCCTTAAGGCTGGTCTTTTCGGCGGTGAGCCGTGGTCAGAGAAAGTTCGCGAAGAGATTGAAGGCAGATTAATGCTTTCCGCCACGGATAATTATGGCCTTTCTGAAGTGATCGGTCCTGGCGTGGCCGGAGAATGCTCGTGCAAAAACGGATTGCATATTTATGAAGACGCTTTCATTCCGGAAATTATTGATCCGGAAACCGGTAAGGTTCTGCCCGCGGGGCATGCCGGGGAATTGGTGCTTACGACTCTTACTAAAGAAGCATTTCCCATGATTCGTTATCGGACAGGCGACATTACCAGTCTGGATTACACAAAATGTGAATGTGGTAGGACACTGGCGCGCATGAAAAAAATAATGCGGCGCTCAGATGATATGCTGATTATCAGGGGCGTAAATATTTTCCCGGCGCAAATCGAAGAAATTATTTACAGTGTGGCGCAGGGAGAGACGCCGTATCAGCTTGTTGTTCAAAGAAAAAGCGGAATGGACTCCGTGGAGGTTATTGTCGAAATTACGGATAAAATATTTTCTTTGGAACTTCAAAAACAACGCTCATTTCAGGAAAATGTCAAAAAACGCGTCAGCGCGCAGGCGGGCATAAATGTTGATGTGAAACTCGTCGAAGCGAAAAGTATCCAGCGGCAAAATGGGAAAATCACGCGCGTAATCGACAAAAGGCAGATTTGATAACTATTGCCGCCCGGGTTACTTTAATCTCGAGGGGATGTGGTTCAATCTTTCTTCTTTTTGAGTATGTCCAGAAGCTTATCGCGAAAATAATAGGCGAAGATAAAGATGGCCGCGCCGATGCCCACCATGACAGCAAGCAGAAAATACTGCTCATTGCGGGCGACGTTGCCGGTAATGGAAAGCATGATTGTGCCGATTAAACGGCCGGCCACGGATATTACCAGAAAAGTCCAAGTGGGAATGCGGCTTACCCCTAAAAGATAGCACAAATAATCCTTGGGAAACCCCGGAATAAGAAAAAGCAGAAAGGAAACGATCATTCCCTTGTGTTCCATGAAATATTCGAATTTTTCAAAAAACTCCTTATTAATTATTTTTTCCAAAAGGGGTATCCCGAAAAAACGAGCCAGCATAAAAGCCAGCCAGGAACCGAGTGTCAAGCCTATCGTTGAATAAATTGTGCCCCAAAACGGCCCATAAATAAATCCGCCGATAAAGCCCGTGATTTCTCCGGGAATGGGAGCCGCCACCACCTGTGTTATTTGCAGCAAGATAAAAACGATCGCGTCGTAGGGGTGAAATGATTTTATAAATAAAGTTAATTGTGTCTTGTCTTTAAAATATAGGTGCAGGTCGAAATAATAAAAGAGGTAAGCACCCAAGGCTATAAGGAGAATCAGCAATATTATTCTAAAAGCAACGTTGTTTTTCATTAAATTATTGTGAAATGTCTTTAATAAATTGTGCCGTATTTTTATACTAATATTATTATTTCGTCAATTTAATTAAGATATTATGGTTGTGCAAAATTGTTGACTAAAAACAATCTATATGCAAGAAAAACACGTTCCCGATAAACATTAAAAAATGCCGGCAAACGGCATAGCTACTATTCATTTTACGTAATCAAGGGGGAAAAATATTTATGTCCAAAGTAGCGCAGAAACTGGAAAAAACAAGAGCGGATATTTATAAAGACGCGCCCATCGCCAAATTCGGGCAAAGAAAACCGGATTTTAGCACCATGGGAAAAAAGATAAAAAATCCGCACAAGAAATTCCGCGAAGTAGTTTGCGTGGAAGCGTGCCGGACGCCCTATGGCCGCGCGGGTGGAGCACTCAAAGATTTGTCCGCGATGGAATTGGGCGCGCTGGCGATTAAGGAAGTTCTGCGCCGGACGGACGGCAAAGTAAAACCAGCTGATGTTGACTACATCTTTATGGGGCAGGTTGTTCCCGCTGGCTGCGGGCAGATTCCCGGCAGGCAAGCGACTATTTTAGCCGGGGTGCCGGAACATGTTCCTTCCATCACGGTAAATAAAGTATGTTCCTCCGGTATCAAAACAATCGATTTGGCTTTTCAGATGATTCTTTTAGGCCGCGCAGACATTTGCATCGCGGGCGGACAGGAAAGTATGAGCAATTGTCCTTTTGTTTTGCCGGATATGCGATGGGGTGCCAAGATGGCGCTACCCAACGGCCGTGTTGTTGATTCCATGGTCTATGATGGTCTCTGGGACGCTTTTTATAACCGTCATATGGCAATTCACGGTTCGGAAGTGGCTGATGAGTTTGGTTTTACCAAAGAAGAACAGGATGAGTGGGCGCTTAATTCGCAGATGAACGCGGTCAAAGCAATGAGTGAAGGAAAACTTGAAGATGAAATATTTCCGGTAGAAGTCAAGCAGGGCAAGAAAGTATTTATTATGGATAAAGACGAAGGGCCGCGTCCGGAGACAACCATAGAAGGACTAGCCAAGCTGCCGCCAGTATTCGGGCATTTAAGCACGGTTACCGGAAGACCCGGAAGTGTTACTGCGGGAAATGCCCCCGGTGTCAATGACGGCGGCGATGTCTGCCTTATTATGAGCAGGGAAAAAGCCGATGAGTTGGGACTAAAACCAATTTTTACTGTTGTTGATTATGCCGAAGTATCGCAGCCGACAAAAGATATTGCCACCGTGCCAGGATTGGCGATTAAAAAAATTCTGGAACAAAATGATATGACGCTGGATCAAATGGATCTTGTTGAGGTCAATGAGGCCTTCGCTGCTGTGGTATTGGTCAGCTGTCGTTCCATTTTGGGTATCTCCAAAGAAGAAATGTTCAAAAAAGTTAATGTTAACGGAAGCGCGGTTGCCTACGGCCATCCGATCGGCGCTACCGGCGCGCGTATTTTGATGACATTGGGTTACGAACTGAGAAGACGCGGCGGCGGCTGGGGTGTGTGTGGGATCTGCTCTGGCCACGCGCAGGGAGATGCCATGCTGATCAGGGTGGATAAGTAAGACCTTTAAATGATAATAAAAATCGAGGTATAATGAAATGAAACAGAAAGTTACTGTTGTTGGCGCGGGTAATGTTGGCGCGACCGCGGCGCAAAGGCTGGCGGAAAAAGAGCTTTGTGACGTTATTGTGGTTGATATTATTGAAGGAGTGCCGCAGGGAAAATCCCTGGATTTAACACAGGCCGCGCCGATTGAAAAACACGATGCCCATTTGACGGGAGTCAATTCCTACGAAGCATCGGCGAATTCCGATATCGTGATTATCACCGCGGGAATTCCGCGCAAGCCCGGCATGAGCCGCGACGATCTTCTGGCGACAAATAAGGGTATAATTAAGAGCGTAACTAAAGAGGTGGTCAAATATTCTCCTGATGCCATATTAATTATTGTCAGCAATCCGCTCGACGCGATGTGCCATGTAGCGATGGAGGAAAGTGGCTTCCCCAAGCAAAGGGTGATCGGTATGGCGGGCGTTCTAGATTCCGCGCGCTTCCGTGCTTTTATATCTATGGAACTAAGTGTATCCGTGGAAAATATTCACGCGCTGGTTATGGGCGGGCATGGCGATACAATGGTGCCTCTGCCACGTTTTTCCACGGTGGCGGGAGTGCCGATTACGGAGCTTATCCCGGCCACGCGCATTGAAGAAATGGTTACGCGCACGCGCAACGGCGGCGCGGAAATTGTCAGTCTTCTGAAAACCGGCAGCGCTTATTACGCGCCTGCTTCAGCGGCGGTGGAGATGGCCGAATCCATTTTAAAAGATAAAAAGAAAATTTTGCCCTGCGCCGCTTATCTTACGGGCGAGTACGGCATTTCCAACTTGTTTGTCGGCGTACCGGTAAAGCTCGGCGCCAAAGGCATTGAACAAATTATTGAGCTTAAGCTTTCGGCGGAAGAACAGCAGGCGCTGAAAAAATCAGCCTCGGCTGTTCAGGAACTTGTAGATGCTATGAAAAAAATGCAATGAAATGAAACGTAAAATAATCAAAATTGACGAAGAAAAATGCACGGGTTGCGGCCTGTGCGTGCCGGGCTGCGCGGAAGGCGCCATTCAGAT
>JAFGKC010000085.1 GCA_016928765.1 Syntrophaceae bacterium | reverse complement strand
GAGTTTAAAAAAATCGGCTACGTGGAGCCGATACCGGGAACAGATTATTTCATCGGTACCGGTGTGTATATTCCGGAATGGGAACCCGGCAGACCAGGAAGCAAACGATAAATAAATTTATTCAGGAGGCTAGATAATGAAAGTAAAAATAATTTCATGCATTGTTTTCCTGGGACTGCTTTTTTTATTTATTAATCAGGCGTGGGCGGCCGAATGGATTCTCTGCGCGTCATCTCCCTCCGGAGCCCGTCTGTATTATGATAAGAGCAGCATTAAAAAAATAGACCGAAATATTATCCGCGTTTTTAATAAATTCGAATACATAAGCAAAAGCGACAAAAAAATGGCTTTTGCGTCGCTTAAGAAAATTAATAAAGCGCCTAAGAATCCCGATATGATGAACCATGACTTATCGGTAAATGAAATTGACTGCGCGAATAACAAGCACCGACTGATTTCCGCCGTTTTTTATGACGTGAAGGGCAAAGCCATATACTCATCATCGAAACCCGATAAAAAATGGAGCCGTATTGTTCCCAATTCTTTTATGGCGGAACTTCAAACCGCGCTTTGCCCTGATTCCCAAAAGCGCAAACCAACGAAGAAATAATGTTTTATGAGTGACCGCAAAAGAAATATTATACTGACAGCAATTACGCTGATTATCGTGCTTGCCAGCTATTACCTGCTGCGCATTTCCGGCGATACGGCGGTTAGGGATGACCTGGTTGATTACATAAATAACAAGGTCACTAAAGCGCATCAATCAGAACTCCGCGCGATGGATGATTATGACAGCGTCAACAAAGAACAGCACATCGACAAGGAAGCGCTTTTAGAGAAGCTGACTTCCGACATTATCCCCACCTATAAAAGCTTTATTGAGGAGCTCAAGGGCATCAAGCCAAAAACCAGGAAGGTGGAAAAGATTAATGAGCTCTATATTGACGCCGCAAACGCTCAATACGACGCTTTCACGTCCATGAGTGATGCATTAAAAAACAAGGACGAAAAAACACTGACTGCGGCAATGAGTAAGCTGGATGAAAACCGTCAGCTTTTCATGAAAATGAGATCAAGACTCGCGCGGCTTGCAGTACGGGAAAACATTAAGATTGAAATATCAGATAAAAAATAATCCGTTTTATTCAAGCACCAGTTTATTGTAAATAGAGCCCGGGGCGGCTTCTTCGCCGCATTTTGTTTCACAATAAATTTTTTCCGCGAATTTATCTTTCACTGAAATAGTGATTAACACATCCGCTACCGGAGTTTTTCTTGCCCTGATTAAATCATCAACCCAGTAACTTACCGTGTAAGTGGTTTTTAAATTATAAAGCAAATATTTATTTAATTGGGGTTCATTTTTTGGAGTGTATACAAAGGACTGAATTTCTTCGCATATCATTGTTCTGTTATCACAGGCAATAGAGACTGAATTAATTTTTGCGATAAATTTTATTTTTGCTTCCGGTGGAGGATTCCAGCGTCCTTCCGCGTAAACAATCGTATCAATTTTTTTTATGCTCTTAGACGGAGATGATACCTTATCCAGATCAGAGCAACCATAAACAAGAAATGCTGCAAACATTAACGCAATGATATTTTTCAGCATTTTCACTCCTTTTGCTATCATCCCCGCAGAATTTAATTTTTCAACAGCGCTAATTAAAACATTATTCTTGCTGTTGGACCTGCAGGGCGTTAATAAATGAATCAGCCTGGGTAATGGCCTTCTCCATTTCTTTTACCAATTGATCCACATTTGCCTGAACTTTCACTACTTCCGTGTTCAATCCGGCAATGGCTTTGGCGTTGAGATTGTGCTTCATAAACAAAACTTGGTCGCGCAGGGGGGCTAGGGCCGGCTCGAGCTTGGCTTCGGCTTTTTTCATTGCGCTGATGAGTTGGGTGTATTTCTTGTGCGTTAAGTCATACTTCTGCTGACTGGATCGCCGCAGTGATTCATTTGAATACTGCTTGATTTCGGCACGCCATTCTTCGAACAACGCGGCGGAAACATTTTCCACTGCCTTTATGCGCTGACGCACTTCCTCTGCTCTGGTTTTACTTTTCTTGAATGTAGCGTTTAGCTTTTTATATTCTTTTTCAAGGTTTCCACCCTGAAAGTTTACCAGGCTCTGGAATTGCTCCATGGCGGTAACAAACTGTTTTTTCGTTTTATCCTGTGTCTCTCGCGCGTCTTTAACACGGTCGACCATTATATCGCGCTTGTCAATGCCAATTTTTTCCATGGCGTTGAAATAAAGACGATCACAGCTATTACAGCCTAATAACGCAATAAACACAGCAGCAATAATTAATCGGCTTTTTTTGTTCATTGGCACCCCCTTTATTTCTGAAAATTACTTGACCTATGTCATAGCACAATTTATACCACGAAAACAAAGGTGATTTCATGGAAACATTCCTTTCTGTTGCCGTAGGCATCGGGCTTGCCGCAGCCTGCGGCTTTCGTGTTTTTGTTCCGCTTTTAATACTCAATCTTGCGGCGCTTTCCGGACATTTTGTCTTGCCGGAAGGATTTGTCTGGATAGGCAGCACTTACGCGACTCTGGCTTTCACCATTGCTATGCTACTTGAAATTACGGGGTATTATATTCCTTGGATTGACCATGTTCTTGACAGCATAGCCGCTCCCGCGTCTGTTATCGCCGGAACAATAACCACAGCGGCGCTAGCTGCCGATTTATCTCCTTTCTTAAAATGGACAACGGCGATTATTGCCGGCGGCGGTATAGCGGGGCTTGTTCAGGCATCAACTATTGGATTGCGCGCGAAAACATCCTTAGCCACCGGAGGAACAGGAAATCCTATTTTTTCTACATTTGAGCTGGGCAGCTCTATCATTATTTCACTTTTGGCGATTTTTATTCCGATTGTATGCTTGATCCTCATTGTTTTATTTTTTATCTGGGTTGCGCGCAAAACCGGCAAGTTATTATTCAGAAGAAAAACTGAAAGCACATAACTGATTTCCAGTTTTCAGATTAGTATTTTCACAAGGCAAAGACAATCTCTCAGTAAATAATCCGGCTTGCTCTTTCTAAATTATCGATATAAAGAATTTAAAAATGGCAAATAATGAAACACCCAATCAGGAGGATAAACTGTGAATATTAATGACCTTTTAGGCGCCATGGTACAGTCGGGCATGTCGCCTTCAAGCAATCAACGAATGAAAAATTCGTTGGGTGGCGGAAATGTTTTGGATAATCTGACCGGCATGCTGGGCAAATCCGCCGGGCAATCAGGTGGTGGACTTGCCGATATACTTTCCGGCGCGCTGGGCGGCGGTAAAACCGGACAGGGCGGCGGAATCGCAGATGTCCTTTCTGGAGTGCTGGGTCAGGGAAGCGGAAAATCAAGCGGCGGCGGTATTGCCGATGTCCTTACCGGTATGCTGGGCGAAGCGGGAAAAGCAGTCGGCGGAAACAAAAATCTTGCCGTGGGCAGCCTGGGAGCTCTTGTCGGAGCGCTTTTGGGAGGCGGAAAAAAATCCGCTGGCGGCGCTATGGGTGGCGGCTTAATGGCCCTGCTGGGGGCGCTCGCTTTTAACGCGCTCAAGGCAAGCGGCCAGAAAAAACTTCAGATTCCCGCTGGTCTTTTGGAACCGGAAACAGCCGCCGATAAGAAAAATCTGGAACAGAGTTCCGAGCTTGTTTTAAGAGCTATGATTAACGCCGCAAAAGCGGACGGCCAGGTTGATCAGAATGAACTTAACCGTATCATGGGTAAATTAAATGAAGCCGGCGTTGACGAAGAAGGCCAAAATTACGTAAAAAATCAACTGCAACAACCGATGGAAACCAAACAGCTCATTTCCGAAGCCAAGGGCAAACCGGAACTGGCGGCGCAATTGTATGCTGCTTCTCTTCTGGCTATTGAAGTAGATACGCAGGCGGAGAAAGATTACCTCAACCAACTGGCAACAGGTTTAGGTTTGGCATCTCAGGTAACCGGACACATTCAGCAGCTCGTAGGCTTACAATCTTTTTAAACAACATCGAGGGACAGGAAGTTTTTGCTTTCCTTCTTGTCCCTCTTCTTTTTATAATCAATAATCCGCGTGCCCGATATTCACTTGCTCTTTATAAATTTATCTATAATATAGATAACTAAATTAGCGAGGCTCAATAATGACATATTATCTGGTCACTTTCTCCGACGGCTCATTAATAATTTACAAAAGCGAGCAAGACTCTAAAAGTCTGCCGGCTGGCGCCCGGCAATTTATCTGCTCCAGCAACGTCACTGTGCAGGACTTATACGTCTGGATCGCTGACGGATATAAAGGATTGAACACAGTAAGAGAACTCGTGATATAAATAAAACAGTTTTTTATTTATTCAAAAGAAACGGCTGTTATATTTTTTTGCATGTAAAGGGATTGAAATATGGCACAGGGTGATCAGGTATCGCGTTATGAAGTTAACCGGAAAGTCAGGATGATTTTCGCACGCCATGACGCGGACCTTACCAAAATAGATTATTCATTTATGGGTTCTTCCGTTTACCTCTACGGAGACCTGGTGCGGCCGGACAGAGATTATTCCGCTCAGGAAATCGAATTAATTGCCAGGGAAATTTCCGCCCTGCCCCACGTGCGCGACATTCAATTCGAACTCAACAACTGGGTCATTCTCTCTTCGGGAGAATCCTGGCAGATAAATAAGACCAAAAAATCCGCTGTTACCCCCACAACCCGCCAACCAGGAGCATTGGGTGATTCCACAATAGTTATTGACAAAGCAGAAAAGCTCACAGATGTACTCGACGATATTGAACTTAACCTGAACAAAGACAAAGAAGAGCCAAAGTAAACTTCACTTTTTAATTCTTTCCAAACCGATAAAGACAATGTAGTTACGCCGCAATTCTTTTTTGTTGTTAATCCGCTCATAACGTGTCTGGCGGAAAAACATTCTTCTTCCCTCTCCGATTATTACTACCACGGATCCACGTAAGCGTGATTGCCCTTGTCCGGTTTTCGCGCGGCCACGGAATTTAACCCGCGCATAATCCATTTGCGCGTATCAGCCGGATCAATTACCGCGTCGATTTCCAGGTGCGCGGCCATATTGATGGCTTTGCCCTGCTCATACAACTGAGCGACAAGTTTTTCGTAAAGCGCCTCGTGCTCGGCCGGATCTTTTATTGCTTCCAGCTCTTTTTTGAAACCGGCTCTGACCGCTCCTTCCAAACCCATGCCGCCGAACTCTCCAGTCGGCCAAGAGGCGGTGAAAAAAGAATCATGGAAACCGCCTCTGGCCATCGCCATAACACCCAGACCATAGCCGCGGCGCAGGATTACTGTAAAATAAGGAACCGTTAAATGAGAACCGATGACAAACATACGGCAGACATGGCGCACCTGCGCGCGCTTTTCTATTTCCGGCCCAACCATAAAACCGGGCGTATCGCATAAAGAAAGAATCGGCAGATTATGCGCTTCGCAAATCTGCATGAGTCTCGCCGCTTTGTCCGCGCCTTCCGCCTCGATGGCGCCGGCCATGTGCATGCAGTTATTGGCGATAAGACCGAAAGGCCTGCCTTCTATTCTGATAAAACCCGTGACCATGCACTGGCCGAATTTGGGACGCAGTTCCAGAAACGAATCCGTATCCGCCAGCGCCCGGATCACCACGCGCACATCATAGGCTCGCCTTCTGTTTTCCGGAATCAATTTACGCAGGCGCGCTTGATCACCTGTTTCCCAAGCTGATACCGCCCCCTGAAAATAGGAAAGATATTTTTTAGTGACAGCAACCATTTCGATATCGTCGGCAACTTCGATATCCACCACGCCGTTTTGCGTCTGCACATCCATGGGGCCTATTTCTTCGGGCTTAAAAACACCCAAACCCCCGCCTTCAATCATTACCGGACCGCCCATGCCGATATTGGAATTTTTCGCGGCAATAATCACATCACAGCAGCCAATAAGAGCGGCATTCCCCGCAAAGCATGGACCCGATACAACTCCTATCACCGGCACTTTGCCGCTGAGACCTCCGAACAGACTGAATGTTCTTAAATCCAGGCCGGCCACCATGACGCCCGCGGCATCCACGTCTCCGGGGCGGCCGCCGCCGCCTTCGGCAAACAAAACCAGCGGTATCTTCTGCTCGTGCGCCAGATTAAGCATGCGGTCTTTTTTCTTGTGATTAAAAAAACCCTGTGTCCCGGCCAACACGCTGTAGTCATAAGCCAAAACCATGCAGCGGGCTTTAGCAGAAGGGAATAAATTTCCATTTATTGTGCCGATACCTGCTATCATCCCATCTCCAGGAGTTCTCTGGATTAAATCATCGAGAGAACGACGTCCGCGCTGCGCCGCCATCGTCAGCGCTCCGTATTCGACAAAACTTTCTTTATCAAAAAGATCTTCAACGTTGGCGCGTGTCGTGCGCTGATTTTTAGCCGCTCTTTTCGCAACTACATCGGGACGGTTTTCATCCATCGCGTAAGAATGTCTTTTAATTACCTCCGCCAGATCGGCGCGCATGGGATTTTCCGCTGCGTCTTTGGTTACTGCTTGAGTACTTTTTTCTTTTCCGCTATCCTCCTTTGTTTTCATTTGCCGCTGACTCCATTCAAATTTTTCAGGAAACCATCTCCCGGACAATTTCCCTGATCGGTTTGATCTCTCTGATTAAAGCGCTTACCTGACCCGCGCCGAAAGCCCCGCGTTCATAATTGCCGGTTTGGTCAGGGTTGATCTCCAGTTCATCAGCAATATTTTTTACCGCCGGGTCAGCCATTTTTTCTTTAACCCACGGTGTGACAATAATTCTTTGCGCCACTTTCATGCCCAGCGCCGGAATCAAATCCGTGCCTCCATCGCCGCATCCGACAATCGCTTTTTTCCACTGCGCGGAGGCGGGGCTTTCCTCCGAGGCCAGAAATCGCGTACCCACCTGCACGCCCTGAGCGCCCAAAGCCAGCGCCGCTTTATAACCTCGGGAATCGGCAATACCTCCGGCGGCGACAATAGGAACATCAACATGATCGGCCACCAGCGGCACCAGGACCATAGTGGAAGATTCAGGATTGCGTGAACGCAGACCGCCGGCTTCAGAACCCACAACTACCAGCGCATCGGCACCGGCTTTGACAGCCGCTAACGCGTGCGGCAGGGCCAGCACCACGTGAATTCCCTTCATCCCCAGGCCGTGAATAATCGGATAAACATCTTTGGGAGAACCTACAGAAGTTGTAACTGTTTTTACCCCCGCGTCCGCCAATACCTTAAGAATTTCCGCGTTGTTGGGATTAATCAGCATTATGTTGGCGCCGAAGGGCTTATCAGTGAGATCCCTTACTTCATCAACAATTTTTTTTACCTCATCAGCATTATTAATAAAACCCAGCGCCAGCATCCCATAAGCGCCCGCCTCTGATACGGCGGCAACCATTTTAGGGCTGTTGAACATACCGATCGGCCCCTGAATAATGGGGTAGCTGCAACCTAACATTTCAAGCAAATTGGACATATAACCTCCTGATATATTAATACACATCATCCATAAATTAGTCCATAACTCATAAACTTTATAAGAATAAACCATATAACGGCATGAAGCAAATTTTTTTATTACCCTAAGAGGTTCTGAAAAATCAGCTTTTAATTAATCTCAAATTTGTAATTTTTCCTTTTTATGATAGATTATGCGTCAAAATACTAAAAGGTAATAATATGGATTTAAAAATTCGGGGTAAAATAGCGCTGGTCACCGGTGGAGGCAATGGCTTGGGGCGCGCTATTGCGCTTGGTCTGGCCACGGAGGGCGCAAAAGTCGTTGTAGCTGATTTAAATAAGAACGACGCGCAAAAAGCTGCAAAAGAAATCAAATCGTCGGGCGGCGACGCGCTGGCGATTGCTTGCGACGCGATAAATCCAGATGATGTAGACTTGATGGTGCAAAAAACTGTGGAAGAATACGGCACCGTGGATATTCTGGTAAACAATGTTGGCGGTGGATTCGGCACGAGTTTTGTAGCCAGGACATTTATCGATGAATGGGATAAAACCATAGAAATAAATCTCAAAAGCGCTTTTTTGTGCTGCCGCTCTGTGGCGCAGGTGATGATGAAAAACAAAAAAGGCCGGATTATTAATATGTCATCTGTTTCCGGCAGGCAAGGCGAGCCGCTTATCGGCCCTTATTGCGCGGCAAAATTCGGCGTGGTCGGACTCACGCAGGTTCTGGCCAAGGAGCTGGCGCGTTTCGATATTACGGTAAACTCCGTCTGCCCCGGTTATGTTTTTACACCCGGCTGGGAAAAACTCGCCCAATCGCTCAAGGAAGCGCATGCGTCTTTTGCCGCTAAGAGTCTGGAGGAGATTTTCGAGACACGGGTAAAATCTGTCACGCCGCTGGGCAGGCCACAGACCGCCGAAGAAGTTGCCTCGCTTGTCGCTTATCTTGCCTCGGAAGAAGCCAGAAGCATTACCGGCCAGTCCATCAGTATTGATGGCGGCATTTTTATGAATTAAAGACATTAAGGAGATTTTATCATGGAATTGTCAGCAGTAATCGCCACACGCCGGAGTATTCGAAAATTCAAGCCGGAAGAAATTTCCGAAGACACGGTCAAAGAGCTTATCGAAGCAGCCCGCCTTGCCCCTTCGGGGTCCAATCTGCAGCCGGCGCGTTTTATCGTCGCGAAATCTCCCCAAGCCAAAGAGTCCATTGGCAAATTCACGCCGTATAAGTTTATCGTCAAAGCGGCGGTTATTTTTGTCTGCTTAGCGGATCTGACCACTATCACCACCAGAGAAACGCGCGTGGGGGAACTTTTCAAGGAAGGAGCTTTTGATGGAGTGGAAATGGACATGAGCGATCCTTCCGCCGCCACACCCGTCATGGATGACAGCATGGTTAAAGCTTATCTTTCGATGAACACGGCAATTGCCATCGAACATATCGTCCTCAAGGCGGTTGATTTGGGCTTGGGCAGCTGCTGGATTGGCAGGTTCAATCGTGAAAAGTTAAAAGATTTTTTGAAGCTGGATGGCAATATTTATCCGGTAATGCTTTTGCCCGTGGGCTTGCCAGATCAGTCGCCAAAAGCGCGTCCGAGATTTAATATTGATAAATACATTTTAAGAACAATTTAAACGAACAAGGAGTTTACAATGGAAGATGTAGTAATTGTTTCTGCCTGTCGCACAGCCATAGGAACTTTCGGCGGAAGCCTGAAAGATGTAAACGCGGCGACGCTGGGAAGCGTGGTAATGAAAGAAGCGATAAAGCGCGCGGGAATCGACACCTCTATCATAGATGATGTGCGCTTCGGCTGCTGTATGGAACCGGCGGACACGCTTAATGTCACCCGTGTTGCTCAGCTTCTGGCCGGTATTCCCGAAGGAATTACCGCCGTCACGATCAACCGCGTCTGTATTTCAGGCATGGAGGCCGCAATCTCTGGCATGGCCATGATTCAAGCAGGCATGGCCGATGTAATTTTAGCCGGCGGCATGGAACATATGTCCGGCGTCGCTTATTCCGCGCCTGGCGCGAGATGGGGCTACCGCCTGCAGGATCAGGTTTTAGTGGATAATTTAATCCGCGCGCTGCATTGCGGCTCGCATATTATACCCGGTCCGGAAAAAGGCCCGCTCAAGGAAGGAGCGCTAATCGACATGTATCGGGGCAAACCTTACATAATGGGACTAACAGCGGAGTTTATCGCGGAGCTCCACAACATCAGCCGCGAAGAGATGGATGAAGTAGCTCTGCGCAGCCACAACAGCACGGAGCGAGCCACGCTCCAGGGAGATTTTGCCGATGAAATCGCACCGGTGGAAATACCGCAAAAAAAAGGTAAAGCGCCTAAAATTTTCGATAAAGATGAACACTTCCGCCCGGGATTAACTATGGATGATTTGAAAAAATTGCCGCCCGCTTTTGTTCCAAAAATCGGCAAAGTAACGGCAGGAAACGCTTCCGGCATCAACGACGGCGCCAGCGCGATGGTCATCATGTCGGCAAAAAAAGCCGAAGAGCTGGGTTTAAAACCACTGGCGCGCATCACCGCCGTGGGGCGTGGAGCGTGTCATCCTTCAGTCATGGGCTTGGGACCGGTGCCGGCAGTAAATGATTTAATTAAAAAATCCGGTTTGAAAATCAGTGATTTCGAGCAAATTGAACTTAACGAAGCTTTCGCCGCTCAGTATCTGGGCTGCGAGAAAGAATTAAAACTCAAACGCGAGCTAACCAATATTAACGGTTCCGGAATCGGCCTGGGCCATCCGGTCGGCTCCACCGGATGCAGAATTTTGGTCACGCTGTTGCATTCAATGCGCAAAAGAGGAAAAACTCTGGGCATGGCCACGCTCTGCGGCGGCGGCGGCGTATCCATGGCCTGCGTTATCGAAACGATGTAAGGCATATAATTCTAAAAATAAAGAAGAGCCGGAGGGAAAATCATTATCTCCGGCTTTTATTATTCAATAATTAATTTGCATGGGCGCTGATGAACTGCTCGATAGAACCATAATACAAGGCGGGGTTTACATATTCCAAATCGCTGTGGCGGCCGCCGATAATTGTGATTATCTGCTTGGAATTTTTCAAAGTTAAAAAGATTTTTTCCCCCATCGCCCATGGAACAACTTCATCTTTATCGCCATGAATAATTAAAACCGGAGAGGAAATATCCGGTACTTTTTTCATATTATCAATAACATCTCCCACCAGTAACGGCGCCAACCTATAACCGTGCGCACTTAAAACATCGGCGCCGCTAGTCAAAGGCGTGACAAGAATAATGCCGGCAAATTTATT
>JAFGKC010000010.1 GCA_016928765.1 Syntrophaceae bacterium | reverse complement strand
TCGAACTCTCGACCCACGGATTAGAAGTCCGTTGCTCTATCCAGCTGAGCTACAGGCGCAAATATCTAAATCCGACCATAAAAAAGACTTAGCCTAATATCTTCTCTCCCCTTATTTGTCAAGATTAATAACTAAGAGCGTTATTTCGCTATTTTACATAACCCGCGATACCGTCGAAACTATACCCTTTGCTCCTGAGTCCTGCCGCCCGAGAATCAGTAATATATAAGTAGCGGCCGCTGGAGGCGTTATACCAACGGTATAATTCTCTGGTATTGGTTAACTTTGATGTTCCGATATTGCCGATAGAACCTTCGAATGTATAGCCTTGAATGTTTTTTCCTCCCCCTGCCTGGTCATGATGGTAAAAATGATCTCGTTTCTGAGCATTATACCACCTGTAAAAAGGAGTGGTCCCGGGAGTACCAGACGCGAAAAGCCTGAAAGCGATACCGTCTTTTGTATAATTTTTCCTTCCAAATTGCGCCGTGTCTTGGCTGGGAAAAGCGGTAAACAAATAATCCTCGCCTCGTGAATAACGGTAAATATCAATATCTCTGCCGGCGCTTTCCGGTATTACTTCCGCGAATAATTCAACAACTTCTTCGCCGCCATTGCCGGTAAAGATTATATTATCTGAATAATAACCGGGCGCGAGTCCGGTGGAATTAAAAGTAACACGCAGATAATTGGTTTGCGTCAGAATTGTCCCGGATATCGGAACTATACTTGTTTTACCCGCCGGTGCGCGGCTGATATTTTTACCGAGTATTTTCACGCCTTCAAAAACAAGGCGGCTGTCTTTACTGACCATGGTTAAAACATGTGATCCTTCAGCAAGATCCTCGGCAATCAGCAACTCGCCTTTCTTTTCTTTAAACTCGGAAGGCCAGCTTCTGGAACTAACCGGACGTTCATCCACATAAACATGGAAACCGCTACCCTCGGGAAAAGTTGCCAGATAAAGGATTATCCCGGTTCCGCTGAAATTTAATCTTATTATATTATCTCCTTCAGCGCCGGAAGGATAACCGTCAGTTTCCGTCCATCTGCCTGACAATTCCATAATTTCTTTAAGATGAGCGGGCGCGCTGTAAACATTTTTATTTATCACCTCATCATTGTGAAAAGATATATATCTGCCCTTCTTGAAATCAGCGGCCTTTTCCTTACGCTTAGGTTTTTCTACCGCGACAGACCATTCCAGCCTATCTTTTCCCTTGTTTGTCAGCATTATTCGCTTGGATACAGTTTTCCCCGGCAAAACAGATCCCATATCAATTCTTTTAGGATTCAGATTTATTAAAGACCCGCTTCCGGCTGAAGCAGAAATGGAAAAAGCAACAAAAATAGTCCTGTCTCCGCCATTTGAGGAAATTCTTATCGCTTCTTTATGCATGCCTTCTGATAGTTTTTTGTAAAAAGTAACACTCTGTGCTTCCCCTTCCAGCTTCATCTCGACTAAATGGAGCGCCGCGTCGTCTGAGCTTTCATCTGCAAGCTGCTCTTCATCGGGAAGAGAGCTGACTTCGACGCGCAAATAATCACTTTTAGCCGGCATAATAGAAAACATCTCTTCCCCCGATCGATGCCTCCAGCCTTCCGGTTTTCTTACGGACCATTCCAAAGAACCTGACCCCATATTTTTTAAAGTGAATAATCCGGAATTGGCGTCACCGGGAGCTATGTTTCCTAAATTTACTTCTCTGGGAGAAATAGATAATACCGGTGATAAATATTCCGCTGAAAAAGCCTGTGGCGCGTAAAGCAGAAAAACAGCCAGCGCGATTACGACAAAGGCAATTCTTAATTTTGCGAACATCATAAATACTCCTGTAAAAAAAAGACGCTTTACCTTGTAACGCAAAGATTAAATTTCCGCAACCACTTTTGAATCGCCCATAAAGCTACTCACTCTATTAATCGATTAAAAAACAAAATTGAGCAATGAAATTTTTTTTATCATATCGTAATTATTAACTAAAAATACCGGGCTTGTTTAAAATACTTGACATGCTCTCTAAACTAGATGTAATTTGCGATCGTTTTTCCTGTAATTATACTCAATAACTAATTGGTTTTGGAAATCCCGGCTGAAAATTATTTATGACTGACAAGAATATAACTCAATGGATAGCGCTAAAATCAATTCCTGGAATCGGCAATGTTTTATTTTTTACTCTTCTGGATAAATTCGGTTCTATTGAATCAGTGTTTGGCGCATCTGCGAATGAACTGTCTCAGACAGCAGGTATCAGCAAAAAAATAGCGGCACAAATCGTTAATTATAAAGGATGGGACAAACTTCAAAGCTACATAGATAAGCTCAACAGCGCGGACATAAAAATCATAACTTTTCAGGATAAGTTATATCCAAAATATCTGCACAATGTCTATGATCGGCCTGCTTTTCTATACACGCGTGGACATTTAGAAGAAGACGACATTAATCTGGCAATAGTAGGCTCCAGAGCGGCCAGTACCTACGGCAAATACACAACAGAAAGAATCAGCCGTGAACTAGCGCAAAAAGGAGTGACAGTTGTCAGCGGCATGGCACGTGGTATTGATTCCGCGGCGCATCGCGGCGCACTTGCGGCGCGCGGACGCACAATCGCTGTTTTGGGAAGCGGGCTTGATGTCATTTATCCGCCGGAAAATAAAAAACTTTTTGCCGAAATCATTGAAAATGGCGCGGTTATTTCCGAATTTCCTATGGGCACTCCTCCCATCGCGGCTAATTTTCCTTCGCGAAACCGTATTATCAGCGGCATGTCCTACGGCGTGCTGGTTGTGGAAGCCGGCGAAAAAAGCGGCTCTCTCATTACCGCCAGGCTTGCCCTGGAACAAGGCAGAGAGGTGTTTGCCGTACCGGGCAGCGTGGAAACACCGACTTCACGCGGAGCAAACAGGTTGATTAAGGAAGGGGCAAAATTAATTGAAAATGCCGAGGACATACTGGAAGAGATTATTCCACAACTGGAAAAAGCAAAAGTTCTAAGCGAAACGCTTACTTCAGAAAATGAAGCCGAGCTGCCGGCAAAAGAAATTAAATTGACAAAGATAGAAAAACAAGTTGCTGATTTTATTTTTGATAAAAGAATTCATATTGATGACATTATCGCTGGGACTAATTTATCGCCTGCGGACGTGTTAAGCACACTGATGTCGCTGGAATTGAAGAATTTGGTAACACAACATCCGGGGAAATATTTTTCCCGCACTTCTGTCGTGAATTGAATTTTATATAAATAATTCTTCTTTACAAATTTAAGGCGGTCATTTATATGGTGCGGCAATATACAAGGAGCTAATATGGCAAATTCGTTAATCGTGGTGGAATCTCCCACGAAAGTTAAAACAATAAAAAAGTTTCTCGGTTCGGGATTCAACGTCGTCGCTTCCATGGGACACATCAAAGATTTACCCAAAAGCAAACTGGGCATTGACCTGGAAAAAGATTTTGAACCTACATATAATATTATTGAAGCAAAGAAAAAAACAATCGACGAACTGAAAAAAGCTGCCAAAAAAGCGGAAAATATTTATCTGGCCCCCGACCCTGACCGAGAAGGTGAAGCAATCGCCTGGCATATCGCTGAAGTTGTCGAAGCCAAGAACAAAAAAATATACCGCGTGTTGTTTAACGATCTCACAAAGAAAACCGTTTTGGACGCGATTGAAAAACCGTTGGAGCTGGATTTCAATAAATACGAGGCTCAGCAGACACGCCGCATTCTGGATCGGCTGGTCGGCTATCAGATAAGCCCAATTTTATGGGACAAAGTAAAAAGAGGATTAAGCGCGGGACGGGTGCAGTCTGTCGCGGTGCGCCTGATTTGCGAAAGAGAAGAAGAAATAAACAAGTTTGTGCCGGAAGAATACTGGAACCTGCTGGCGCAATTCGAAGGAAGCAATCCCCCTGTATTTGAAGCTAAACTGAATAGAATTGACGGCAAAAAAGCAAAAGTCGCCAACGGTGAAGAAGCGAATAAGCTTGCTGATACTCTGAGAAATTCATCTTTTATCGTAGAAAGCCTGGAAAAGAAAGAACTAAAACGTTCCGCGCCGCCCCCATTTACCACCAGCAAACTGCAGCAGGAAGCTTCGCGCTGGCTCAGATATTCAGCGAAAAAAACCATGATGGTCGCCCAAAAATTATACGAAGGAATTGAACTGGGCAGTGAAGGCCCCGTCGGCTTGATTACATATATGCGAACCGATTCTTACAGAATTGCCGATGAAGCGTTGAATGAAGTCCGCGATTATATCAAAGACAATTATTCTTCTGATTATTTGCCGGCGCAACCATATGTTTATAAGAACTCACAGAAAACGCAGGACGCGCACGAAGCCATCAGGCCTTCCGGCATGTCATACAAACCCCAGGATATTAAGGAATATTTATCCAAAGATGAGTTTAAACTTTATCAGCTGATCTGGAACAGATTCGTTGCCAGCCAGATGAATCCCGCTATTGTCGATCAAACTACTATCGACATTGCCGGCGCGAACTGCGTCTTCCGCGCGCAGGGACAGGTTATGAAATTTCCCGGCTTCACTATCGTTTACACGGAAGGCAAAGATGAAAAAGACGAAAAAGATGAAAACGGCGAAAATGGTGAATTGGGTAAACTTCTTCCGGAATTAAAAGAATCGGAACCCCTTAAACTTGTTGAATTAAACACACAACAAAAATTTACCCAGCCACCTCCCCGTTTTTCGGAAGCTTCTCTGGTACGCGAGCTGGAAGAAAAAGGAATAGGCCGGCCCAGCACCTACGCCGCTATTCTTTCCACTATTCAGGATAGAGAATACGCGCGCCTTGAGCAAAGAAAATTTTCCCCTACAGAATTAGGCACATTGGTCACTGAACTTTTAATAAAAAGTTTTCCTACGGTTCTAGACATCGCTTTTACCGCCGACATGGAAAACAAGCTGGACTTAATCGAAGAAGGAACGAGCAAGCGCGTGGAAACGCTCAATGATTTTTACAGTCCTTTCGCGAAGGAATTAGATAAAGCGAAAAGCGAAATGAGAAATATCAAGCGGGAAGAAACACCAACTGATCTGGTTTGTGAAAAATGCGGGTCACCAATGATTATAAAATGGGGACGTAACGGAAAATTTGTCGCCTGTTCAAATTATCCTGAATGCAAAAACACCATGAACATCAAGCGCGATGAAAACGGTGATCTGGCCAAAGAGGAAACCGAATATTCGGATCATCTTTGTGAAAAATGTGGCAAGCGCATGGTTTTCAAGTATGGCCGATTTGGAAGATTTTTGGGCTGCGAAGGGTATCCAGAATGTAAGAACACTATGGCTATCACTTTGGGAATAAAATGTCCGGAAAAGGATTGTCCCGGTTCATTAACGGAGAAAAAAACAAAAAAAGGCAGAACATTTTACGGCTGCTCAAATTATCCCAAATGTACTTTCGCGAGTTGGGATAAACCCGTCGCGGAAAGTTGCCCTAATTGCGGCTCGCCCTATCTTGTGGAAAAATATTCAAAAAGCAAAGGGGTGCAGAAAATCTGTCCCAACAAGGAATGCGGTTATAAAAGAGATATTGAAAATTAAATAACTTCAAGCATAGAAATGATTCATAGCTGATGCCCGAAAATAAACCGGTAATTATTATCGGCGGCGGCCTTGCCGGTTGTGAGGCCGCGTGGCAACTATTACGGCGCGGTCATCATGTGCTCCTTCATGAAATGAAACCGCAAAAATATTCCCCCGCTCATAAAATGGAATCTCTGGCGGAACTTGTCTGCAGCAACTCACTAAAATCCAATAACCAGGAAAGCGCGCCCGGATTGCTTAAAGATGAAATGAGGCGGCTCAATTCACTTATTTTATCCGCAGCTGATGCTACTTGCGTTGCCGCGGGAAGCGCCCTTGCTGTGGACCGCGCAAAATTTTCTAAATACATAGAAGAAAAACTTAACTCTGATAATAATTTTACTTTAATTAGAGGCGAGCACTCTGAAATACATCAGGAATATCAGACAATTATCGCTACAGGGCCGCTTACTTCAAATACCTTAGCCGAGCGCATCGCCGAAATATTAGGAAGTAGCCATCTGTATTTTTATGACGCGATCGCTCCCATTGTCGATGCCGATTCTATTGATATGGAAAAGGCATACTGGGCTTCTCGTTACGATAAGGGAACCCCTGATTATCTAAACTGCCCTTTGACTAAAGAAGAATATGATATTTTCCGAAACGAATTGCTCAGCGGCGGAAAAATAGCGCCAAGACCCTTTGAGGAAATTCATCATTTCGAAGGATGCCTGCCGATAGAAACCCTCGCGTCACGCGGTGAAAAAACTATGGCCTTTGGGCCGATGAAGCCTGTCGGACTGATTAACCCGAAAACGGGTAAAACACCCTACGCTTGCGTCCAGTTGCGTCGTGAAAATTCGGCGGGAACGCTTTTCAATATGGTTGGCTTCCAGACGAAACTTACCTGGCCGGAACAAAAAAGAATATTCTGTCTTATCCCCGCTTTGGAACACGCGGAATTTGCCCGCTACGGCAGTATACACCGCAACACGTATATAGATTCGCCTACTCACCTTAATAAATCGCTGCAACTGAAAACCAGACCAAATATTTTCTTTGCCGGACAAATAACCGGAGTGGAAGGCTATGTCGAATCAGCCGCCATGGGACTACTGGCCGGCTTAAACACCGCATTGCTCCGGGAAGGAAAACAGCTTCCGCCGCCGCCTGAAGAAACAGCTATCGGAGCGCTTATTAATTATATCACCGCAAAACCCAGTACTTTTTTTCAACCTATGAACATAAATTTCGGACTGCTGAAACCGCTGGAAGGAAAAAAGATAAAAAAAGATGATAAAAAGCGGCTGTACGCAAGCAGAGCTAAACAGGCACTTCATGAATGGCTTAAAAGTGAAATGATTATTTAAAAAGACAACAAGCTATTATTCCGGACTTACCTTAACGCTCTGATAGGGAAATTTGAGAGATATTGTGCTGCTGTTTTCTTCCGATAAAATATTTATTTTGGCCTGATATTTATTCATGATTAAAAGTGAGGGCAATATTCCCGGATCGATAACAGAGCCCGGTTTTTCTCCCTGATTGGGACGCAACTGTTTCAACAGATTCTCGATATCCGCTGCCGGCAATACAGCGCCGGAATCGCGGATTAACACACTGACATATTTGCTGTCATGCGTAGTTTCGATATAAAATTCTTTTAAAATGCTGGCCAGAGATCGGGAAACGGCAAATCTGATCAATTTCCAAAAAGCCATTGAAAGTTCCGCGATGTTTCCTTTAAAGGAAGGAACATCATAATTTAATTTCATCGTTTTATTTAATTCGTGCTTGAAATCAAGATAAAAAAAGAAAAAACGCATTTCATCCGTTAACAGTTGCGATAAATTAATTCTGCTTTCTCCTTTCGAATCCAGCATGTAAAACTTCCCTGACAAAGACTTGAACAAATCAAAAAATATTTCGGATTCGTTATTTATCGCGGTAATTTCTGTTTTTATCCGCCGAAAATCTTCACCGGCTTCATCTGCCACTTCCGGATGTGTTTGTGTGATTTTCGTTGTAATTTCTTCAAATCTTCTCTGAAGTAATTTTGATCGTCCCATAATGCTGTTTAGAGGATTGGCGAAATTATGCAGAATTCCGGGAATAAGGTCTTTAGTAAAAGTTGCGGTAAATTCTTTCCGCAATATGAGATAATTTTCGTCTTTTGCCATCAGTGCGCCTTTTACTAAATAAAATCCGGGCTTTTTCAATTATGAAAAATATCTATTTGTCATCCAAAAGTAAGCCTTAAAGCTATATCTATTTGTTTTAAGTATAGAAATACGCCGCTTTTATGTCAAGTCAATAAAGTCCAAATTTTTCGTATATTTCTTGACTTATTGTTTGAATTAATGATTTAAATTTCAAAATTAGGTAGGCAGCGGCAATTCGTGCCAATAAAAAGGAGGACAACATGATTAAAAATATTATTGTGATCGTTTCACTTTGCGTCTTTTCCGTTTTTGCTTTTAGTGGTTTCGTGCAGGCCGGGAACAATATCAACGGGATATGGAAAACTATCTCTGATGAAGGTTCTGATAAAGGAAAGGCGAAATCACACGTGGAAATCTTTGATGAAGAAGGCGCATATTTTGGCAAGGTAGTAAAACTCCTTTTAAAATCGCAAGACACTCTTTGTGATAAATGCACAGGGGATTTAAAAAATAAGCCTGTTGTCGGCATGATAGTCATTAATAATATGAAAAAAACAGGAAATGCAGATGAAGAACTCGGGGAAGAATACGCGGGCGGTTCGATAATGGATCCGGATAACGGCAAAACCTACAAATGTAAAATTTGGGTAAAAGGCGATACGCTTACATTGCGCGGCTATATAGGATTTCTTTACCGTACTCAGCAATGGTTTCGCGTTAAATAGCGAAAAAAAAGGAAAAGGCTTTGAAAATATTTTCAAAGCCTTTTTTATTTTTGGTAGCGGGGACAGGATTTGAACCTGTGACCTTTGGGTTATGAGCCC
>JAFGKC010000009.1 GCA_016928765.1 Syntrophaceae bacterium | reverse complement strand
GGCGATATTACACGTAAGAGAAAACTGCTGGAAAAACAAAAAGCCGGCAAGAAACGGATGAAGATGATCGGTTCGGTAAGCATTCCGCAAAGCGCGTTTCTTGCGGTGCTGAAATCTGATAATGATTAAACACCATATTCTCTGTTCGTCATTTGTGCGGCGAGGCGAGGTCATAATAACAAATTCGTCATTCCGTACAAGCGAAGCGCGATACGGAATCCAGTATTGTTATCTGTAACTGGTTCCCGGCCTTCGCCGGGTCGACACCTGGATACCGGCTTTCGCCGGTATGACAGCTTTTATGGCTCTTCATGTAATTACAACACAGCCGCGAAAACAGGAATCCAATATTGTCCGAATAATAACAAGGTCTCTTTATGAAAAACGAAAAAGCCGGCCTTTATATTCACATTCCCTTTTGCCAAAGCAAATGCGCTTATTGTAATTTTTATTCTATTACATCCGTAAATTTGATTCCGCAATTTGTCGCGGCGCTGGTTAAAGAAATAAAATTATCCAAAGGCATTCTTGATTCATTTGACACAATCTATATTGGCGGCGGGACACCTTCTGTGCTCACTTCCAGGCAAATCGCGGAAATTATTACCGCCATTAATAAATTTTTTAAAATTGAAAGCAAAGCGGAAATTACGCTGGAGGTGAATCCAGGAGATCTGTCTTTGGAATACTTAAAATCGCTACGTTCGCTGGGAATTAACCGGCTGAATATCGGCGTGCAGTCTTTTGATAACAAAATATTAAGATTCCTCGGACGCAGGCACAATGCAAATGAAGCGCGTCAGGCTATTCAGGATGCGCGTACGGCTGGTTTTAAAAATCTGGGGATTGACCTGATTTATGCTATCCGCGGCCAGAGCATTACCGTTTGGGAAAAGACACTTGCGGAAGCAATATCTTGCAAACCGGAGCATCTTTCCTGCTATCAGCTCACGTTGGAAACAAACACCCCTCTTTACAAAAAATACCGCGAGGAAAAAATAAAGGGGCTCTCTGAAAATCGGCATAATAAATCTTTTTTCACTACCGCCGAAGAACTGGAAAAAGCGGGTTATATTCATTATGAAGTTTCCAACTTTGCCCGCAACGATAAATTTAAATCCAAACACAATATTAAATACTGGAACCATATCCCCTGTTTAGGCTTGGGGCCGGCGGCTCATTCTTTTTTGAAAAACAAACGCTGGTGGAATTATGCGTCCGTAAAATATTACCTGGAAATATTAGCGCGGGGGGAAAGGCCCGTGGAAAGCCAAGAATTGCTTACCAAAGAACAACTGAAACTAGAAACTCTGTTTCTGGGCCTGCGCACCAGCAAGGGTATCGATTTGAAACTTTACAAAAAAAGATTCTACACTGATTTGCTGGAGGATAAGAAAAATGTCATTGAATCGCTGTTAATAAATAAGCTTGTGGAAGTGAAAAACAACCATTTGCGCCCGACGCTTGCCGGCATGGCCATGGCGGACAGCCTGGCGCTAATTTAATTAGAAAGGATTACTGCCCGATACAATTCTTTTTTCTACCTAAACTGAAATGTCAAGATTAAAGATTTGAGGCTGAATTTTTTTCTATTTCATCAGCTGCCTTAAAAAGATACACTCCAACTATCATTAGAAATACAAAGGTTCCCAATCCTGTCCATAAACCATATTCGGTTCCACATATTGCTGCGGCACCAAACGAGACCATTATTGAAAAACTCGCCACAATCCTAATACACCAGTATTTTAACGGTTTTGATTTTCCTTCCGCTCTTCCTCTTTTTATCCAACATATTAAAATATAAATTGCAGCTATTAAACTAACATATATTAAGTAAATCGGCCACAAGCGACTATTCTTGTGATACAAAATTACAGTTATAAATACTGCTAATAGCATTATCGGTATGGGATACAAGATACTATTAAGCTTCCTATTACGGAAGTGCAGTACGGCTCCGATTTGAAGAATTAAATATAAAGTAAATGGTAGACCCCACGAAGTATAAAAGAAGCTCACCCATTCATATAAATCCATATTGTTTCTTCCCGCATACGCATTAATTGTTTGAAGAAACAAAATTGTAAATAAAACAGCGCAGTGGACAATATATCGGCTCAGATCTTTATCCTTGACATTTGCCATAAAGTATTTTGAATCTTATTAATTTTATTATTTTATTTAGTTTATTAGACTATTTATTCACATAATTATTATATATTTTTTCTTTAACAAACAGATCAAAGAGATTAGTGTCGATATAATTATCCTTCACCATATCTTTCATAATCTTTATCGCTTCAGTGGCGCTCTTACCTTTTTTATATGGCCTGTCCTTAGCTGTAATAGCCTCGAAAATATCGGCAATGGTAATAATTCGTGACTGCAGTGAAATCTTATCCGCCTTTAGGCCGGAGGGATAACCGCTACCGTCCAATTTTTCATGATGCGCGGCCGCGTATTGAGCAATACGGCGCATCTTCTTGGGAAACGGAAGCTGGGAAAGAATTTTCTTTGTTAAAGCCGCGTGATTGATAACGGTTCTTTTTTCTTTTTCGTTTAGCGTCCCATAAGGGATGCTCAGGTTATATACCTCGTCTTTAGTCAAAAGCGGCATTGTTTTACTATTTTGTTTCCATTCTCTCTTCGCTATTTTCTTTATCCTCGCGATATCTTTATCATCTATATTTTCCATGCCAGAATTTATTTGTTCTAAAAACCGCCGTTCTTCATCAAGCGCTTTTATCTCTATTTTAATATTTTTTAAGTCTGGTGCACGCCTTTTATTATTTGCCGCTATTCTATTTTTTAGCAAATAATCTCTTTTAATGACTTCAATGCGTGTTTTTATGTCGTTCATTCTGTCATTCAATGTTTCGAGCTTTTTTGCTTTGTCTATAAGATGTTCGGGCGTGGTTATTTTGCCGATATCATGTAGCCATGCCGCCATACGCAATTCTTTGAGTTGATCAACTGAAAAACTAACACTGGCAAAAGGGCCTTCCTTCATTTTGTTTATTTTATGCGCTATGGCCATAGTCAGTTGAGCGACACGTCGAATATGGCCTCCGGTATAAGGAGATTTTTCATCTATTGCTGTGGCTATTGTTTTGATAAATGATTCCAGCAGGCTTTCTAAATCGTGAATCAGCTGATTATTTGTTAGCACCACCGCCGCTTGCGATGCGAGAGATAACGTCATTTCCTGCGATTGACGAGAAAAACTTATTACTTCACCGGTTATCGGATCCAATGCGTTAATCAGCTGCAGCACTCCGATAATCTCGTTTTCATGATTACGCATGGGAACAACCATCATCGATTTAGAGCGATAACCGTTCTCCCTGTCGAATTTTTTCGTTCCCGAGAAATTGAAACCTTTGGCCGAATATACATCTTCGATATTAACTGCCTGCCCGGAAATGGCAGCATGTGAGGAAACATTTGAATGGTTGGGGGAACCATCATCATTTTTCAATTTGACAGAGGGCCAGAGAATTGCGCCATGCGTTCCCCCCATCTGAACATTTATGGAATCGTTTTGAATAATGGTAAAAAGGAGCTCCGATTCGTCATCGGACATAATGTAGAGCGTTCCTCCCTCCGCGTTGGTAAACGCTCGCGCCTCCGAAAGAATCATTTCCATGAGCCGGTTGATGTTTTTTTCCGCGGACAGAGCCACGCCTATTTCGGTCAGACGCTTAATATGATCAGGGTAGGTATAACTGCCGC
>JAFGKC010000084.1 GCA_016928765.1 Syntrophaceae bacterium | reverse complement strand
CGGATGCTGGGCGCCATCAGCGCCAGCGCCAGGTCATCAGCCAGATTGGTGATACGATTTATTTTAACGCCCGGAGCCGGCTCCAGTTCATACATGGTGATAACAGGGCCGGGGATAACTTCCGTAACGCGCGCCATGACGCCAAAATCAGCAAGCTTTTTTTCCAGGATGCGCGAATTGGTAATCAGGTTATCCCTTTTTACGCGTGTGTCTTTATGCTGTGATTCTTCCAGCAGAGTAATGGGGGGAAGTTCGTATTTGCCGTCGCCAATGGTGCGGGTAAAATTAAAATGCGCCTGCTCTATTTTCTTAGGCTTGGGTTTTTTTATCGCCGGGGCGGGTTTATCGATTACCGGCGGGGTTTTTATTTCTCTTTTGAAACGGCTGAAAACAAAGCTGAAAAATTGCACAACGCGTTCTTTAATCAGAGAAAAGATATTCAGCGATGACTGGAAAAAACGCTCGGTTAAGGAGACCAGTGAAAATTCAACAAGCAAAATCAGTGTTATCAGGAAAAGAAGAATAAGGACGACATAGGTGCCGACAATGTTGAAAAAATACAGAAGGATTTTAACAATTAATGAGCCGATCAGGCCGCCTGCCTGCAATGGTTCGCCGCGGATAGTCACGCCGCTGTTAAAAATGAGCGAAAGCAGACCGGCGACCGTAAAAACAAAAACGACAAAACCTAAAACGCGGCTTTTTTTTACAATGAAGGCTGGCCTTAAAAAGTATTTTAAAGAGAACAACAAAAAAAGCAACGGCAACAAAAACGAACTGAATCCCAGAAGCCGCATTAACGAATCGGCGGTATAGGAGCCGATATAGCCCATGTAGTTTTTCGTGGGAGTATCTTCGGGAACAAAGCGCGTGAACGATGGGTCTTCGGGATGATAGGAAACCAGGCAAAGCAGAAAAATTATTGCCAGGGCGAAAAAAATCAGCCCCTTGATTTCCTGATTTCTTTTATTTGTTTTCGCTTTTTCTTCCATTTTGTCCGCGTAGAGAAATTAATTATTTTGGCGGGGGTAATTATTTCAGAAAAATGACGATTTGACAAGTAGCGTAAAAAGGGCGAATGCCCAGCAGTAGTAGGCAAAATACTTGAGCCGCGCTTCTCGGATAATTAGAAAAAACAACTTGAGCGATAAAAAACCAGCCAAGGCGGCGGCGAAAAAACCGGCGACATAGGAAAATATTTCTGCCGATGATATTTGTCTCAAATAGGATGATTCTAAAATAACAGCGCCGCAAATAGCCGGGACAGAAAGCAGAAAAGAAAAACGCGCCGCGGTGGTTCTGTTTATGCCGCGGAAAATCCCCATAGTTATCGTAGCGCCGGAGCGGGAAATTCCCGGCAGAAGAGCGACGCTTTGAGCCAGCCCGATCAAAATGCTGTCGGTAATGTTCATATCTTTTTCTGAACGCTTGGCCACTTTTATTTTATCGGAAAAGAAAAGAAGAAATCCGGTAACGATCAGAAACAAAGCCGCTGCCCGGGCGGATTCAAATGTGGCATGAATTTTTTCCTGAAAAATGAGTCCGAAAATAACAACAGGTATGGTGCCTATAATAATGAGCAAAAGGAGCCTGCGTGAAGCGGCAAAGTCATTTTCCGGGGAGGTATTGGCTATATTTTGAGGCAATATGGACTTTATAATATTGAGAATTTCGTTGCGAAAATAAATGATTACGGCGAAAAGCGTTCCCAGATGTAGCACTACGTCAAAAGCAACGCCCGGCTGTCGAAAATCGGGGAAGAAACTCTGCAGAATGACAAGGTGAGCGGAACTGCTCACGGGAAATAGCTCGGTCAAACCCTGAACAATTCCCAAAAGTACCGCGGTAGAAAGGTTCAAGAGACATCCTTTTCCGTATCTATAATGCCGGCGGTATCAGCGTCCCGCCATTCGTCATAATTTTTGATAATTATATTTCGAACTTTTTCGATAAGCGCCTGTCTGTCTTCAACGCCGTATTTTTTTACATCGATAGGTTTATCGATGATTAATTTTACTCTGCCGGGGCGAACCCTCAGAGACCTTTTTGGCATAATCTGGCCGCTGCCAATGATGGTAACAGGAATGATCGGCACACCTGATTTAATGGCCAGATAAAAAGTTCCCTGTTTGAATGCTTTTATTTCGCCATCCCGGCTTCTTGTTCCCTCCGGAAATGTCATTATTGATTTCCCATTGCGGATACGCAAAGCGGCTTCATCCAGGCTTTGCATGGCGTTTTCTCTGTTTTGCCGGTCAATGGAAATGTAACCCGCGCCTTTCATCGCCGCGCCGAAGACGGGGATGTTAAAAAGCTCTTTTTTGACCAGCCAGCGGAATTGGCCGGGGATATATGCCAGGGCAATTAATATATCAAAATCACTCTGGTGATTGGCCATAAAAACATGCGGTTTTCCTCTGTCCAGATTTTCTTTGCCGATCACTTCCGCTTTTGTGTTGCAGATTAAAAGCAGTATTTTCCCCCAGATATTGGCTATTTTATGGACTCTGTTATCCGAGTTGGGGAAAACTGAAAAGACAACGGCGCATAAAGACATAAAAGCCGTAATGGCGACACCAAGTGTAACTAAAAGCGCTGAACGGATCATATAATCATTCCTTATTAAGATATAATTTTTTACTTGATTATGCTGTTCAAGTCAATACTGTTTATTTACGATGATCATTCAGAACATGGTTCGCGATGCCGGCAAGCGGTAAATTAACGGCAATGATTAATTTCTATTTTTTAAGAAAAGCAATAATTTCTGAAATATCCGGTAATTCTTTCAGCGGATAAACTTTGACAAATATAGATTTTCTGCTTTCATCTATTATCAAGTTGGCGCGTTCGGAAAAACCGAAACGGTCAATAAACAGCCCCAGTCGCGAAGCGATTTCTCCGTGCGGCCAGAAATCGGCCAGTAAATCCGTTTTTAAGATACCCAGATTTTCCGCCCATGCTTTTTTGCAGGGTACGGAATCAACTGAAAGGCCGAGAGGAATCGTGTTTAGGCTTTGGAATATATCAAAATTAGTTTCCAATGACTGCATCTGCCGCGAGCATATATCTGTCCATGCCAGAGGGTGAAAAGAAAGCAGCAGCTTTTTCCCTGTTAAAAGATTGGTATCAACGGAAGCTTCTTTTTGGTTTTTTAAAACAAAATCTAAAAATTTATCTCCAACTTCTATTCTTTTCATAAAGATTTCCTTATCATTTTTGACTATTCTTTAATCAGTAAGTTTGCTGTAATCAGTATAGCCTTCTGGCCCTGTTGTGTAAAATGTTGATTCATCCCAAAGCATCCATTCGGCGTTTCGCGCGATACGCTCAACGAGATCAGGATTGGAAATGTATGGTTTGCCGAAGGAAACCGCGTCGGCATAGCCTTCGATAATTACCCGATTACCGCTTTCGCTGCGGAATCCGGAATTAATAACCATGGTTCCCTGATATATTGTGCTGAAGTGCTTGGCGATTTCTTTAATAGCGTAAGGGATGCTGTCCACGGACATGTATGGTTCCGTAAAATGCACGTAGGCCAAATTTGAGTAACCATTCAGGCGTTTTGCGACATATTCAAACGTGGGAATCGTTTCCCTGTCGATAACGATGCCGAAAAAACTATGGAAAGAAGGATTGAAACGAATACCTACTCTTTCGAAACCGACGGCGGAACCTATGGCGGCCAGAGTTTCAAAAAAGAAACGCGCTTTGTTTTCGTGAGAACCGCCGTATTCATCAGCGCGGGTATTGGAGCAGTTCGTGAAAAACTGGTGGAAAAGATAACCGTTCGCGGCATGTATTTCCACGCCGTCAAAACCGGCTTTAATGGAGTTTTCGGCGGCTTTGGCAAAGTCGAGCGTGATATCATGAATTTCAGCTGTGGTCAGAGCGCGCGGGGTTACAGTCTCTTTAAATCCTTCATAGGTAAAGACGGAATCGTTAGGATTTATGGTTGATGGCGCCACGGGAATATCACCATCCAGAAAATCGGGATGAGAGATTCGCCCCGGATGCCACAGCTGGCAGAAGATGCGGCCGTTATTTTTATGCACGGCTTCAGTAACCAGTTTCCAGCCGTCAATCTGTTTTTTACTGTAAATGCAGGGAACGTTAATGCAGCCTATGGCTTGAGGTGATACGGGCGAGCCTTCCGAAATGATGAGACCGGCGGAAGCGCGCTGGGCGTAATATTCAGCCATTAATTCGGTTGCCGCTTTGGCTTCATTATCCGCGCGACAACGGGTTAAAGGGGCCATGAATGTCCTGTTGGGCAATTCATATTTTCCCAATTTAATTGGCTTTAAAAGCGCGTTAACTTTCATTTTTGTTTATCCCGCAAAGTTGGCTTAAGTATAAAGGTGATACCTTCGCCGTGTCAAGGCTAGAAAAACATAAAGAAATTGCTAAAAGCAGCGAGATATCATTAAAATAAATTAATCTAATCTATGGACATCAGTGATTGCCAGCGTTCCCATTCCGTGGCGTGCGGCAGTTTCTTATTTTGCAGAAGTTTTATTATCGGTTCTTCGTTGAAGCGCAGGTAAGGATTTATTTTTCTTTCATCTTCCATTATCGAATATACGCAATCAGGGTTGTATGAATTCCGGAATTTGTCGATATCCTTGTTGCTCGGTTCTAAGTGCCGGACAAAAGCCAGTGAATCGCGCACGTAATCGTGTCCGGCAAAGATTAAAGTTTTATCCGGTAAAGTCATCAGGTGCTTGATGGACAGATAAAAACTTTTTAAATCCCCGGTAAAGCAATTACCTATAGTCGCGTTGAATAACGTGTCGCCGGAAATTAAAGCGTTTCCCGTATAAAAGCAGACTGAATCATTGGTATGTCCCGGGGTGCGGTAAACGGTTATTTCTTCACCTTCCAGGGAGATTATTTTATTATCTGCCAGATCAGCGAAGGTTAAAACCTTTGCGCCGGTGGCTTTCGTGAGGTGAGCGTTGCCGCCTGTATGGTCAAAATGCTGGTGCGTGTTGGCAATAAGAGATAGAGAAAGTTTATTTTTCTCTAAAAAGGCAAGAATTTCCTGCCAGGCAACCCCATCGATAGCCATAGCCTGTGTTTCTTTAAAAATCAGATATGCAAGATTATCGCCGGAGCGAAACTGTTCAATATTAAGCACGGATACTATCATAAATAATTTTCAGGAAAATAACCAGCTAACAATAAAGCGCAGAACATATTTCTTACGTTGTTTTTGCAAAAAACAGCGCCGATTACGATTATAAACGATGATTCAGTGAGGCTGATTTTTATGGTGAAAGTTTAGGGGCAAATATGTGGGCAGTCAACAAAACCCGATGTAAAGTCAATGGAAAAACATTTGACAAATTAAAGCCTTAGTAATAGGATTACGCCGCTTTTCAGGTATTTTGGCGCCCAGAGCGCTTTTTTAGTTTATATAGCTGATTATTTTAGGAGTTTTCCCGCGTGCATAAGCTTTTAACAAAAAGACGGGCAATGGAAATTATTTCCGCTTTTCCCAGGGCTGGTGTTTTGGTAATCGGAGATATAATGCTGGATCACTTCATATGGGGCAAGGTTTCCCGTATATCCCCTGAAGCTCCCGTTCCCGTGGTTGATGTGCAAAAAGACAGCGTCATGCTGGGCGGTTGCGCCAATGTTCTCAATGGTATTGACACGATGGGCGGCAGAGTTTATGTCGCCGGTGTTATTGGCGCCGACAATATTGGGAAGAGCATTCTGAGCGAACTTTGCGCGAAAAAAATCAATACACGCGGAATTATTGTAGATAAAAAAAGGCCAACAACTCTGAAAACCAGAATTGTCGCTCATGGGCAGCAGGTTGTGCGTTTTGACAAAGAAAGCAAAAAAACAATTTCTCCGGCAGAGGCTAAAAAAATTCTGCAATATGTCCAATCCATACGCGGCAAAATCGGAACCATCGTTGTTTCGGATTATAGCAAAGGAGTTGTTTCCAAAAAGCTTATCGAGGGAATAAAAGATATAGTCAAAAATTCGGGCATCCTGATTTGTGTTGACCCTAAATACAATGATTTTTCCGCCTATGAAGGAGCGCATGTAATAACTCCCAACCATCATGAAGCGCAAAAAGCCGCGGGCATGGAGATAGCCAACGGAAATGATCTGGAGCGTTTAAGCGAAAACATCTTAAAAAAACATGATTTTCAGGCAATGCTCGTAACTCGCGGCGAAGAGGGGATGAGTCTTTTTGAACACGGCCGTAAAATCGTTCATACATATTTTCCCGCGCAGGCCAAAGAAGTTTATGATGTCACCGGCGCGGGGGACACGGTGATCGGCGTGCTCGCTCTTTGCCTGGCCGCGAAAGCGAATCTAAAAGAAGCTACATGGCTGGCCAATGTGGCCGCGGGCATTGTAGTGGGGAAAATTGGCACATCAACTGTTTCGCGCGAAGAATTGATAAAAGCGCTATGAGCAAACCGACGCCGGCTTCACCGGTTAAATTAATTTTCAGTGTTCTGGCAAAAGAAGCTGAACTTTTGAACGAAACAATAAGCGCGCTGTCGCGTCATTATGGACAGCCGGACTACGTAAGCTCGGTGACGCCTTTTGATTATACGGATTATTATAGTACCGAGATGGGTGACAATCTTTCTCGCCGTTTTTTGACTATGGAAAAATTAATCAAAGCGGAGACGCTGCCGGATATAAAATTGACGACGAATAAACTTGAAGACAAACTACTTAAGGATAAAAAACGCCAGATTAATATTGATCCGGGTTATCTTTCGGCGTCACATCTGATTTTAGCAACAGGAAAAGGTTACTCGCACCGTCCTTATTTGCGCGATGGCATTTACGCTGATTTGACATTGATTTTTCAGGGCGGCAAATTTATTTCTTTGCCCTGGACTTATCCTGATTATGGTGCGGAAAAACAAAAGGAAATGCTCTCCAGCATCAGGGAAAAATATTTATTGCAGCTAAAGACACAGCATTGAAATTCAGAAAAGAAGAAGGTGCTAAATGATAAGAAGCATGACCGGCTATGGAAGATCGGAAACGGTTTGTGAAGGGCAAAAAATAACCGTGGAAATGAAATCTGTAAATCACAGATTTCTCGAATTATCCATGCGCCTTCCTTCTGTGCTCTTCCAACTGGAAACGGAATTGAAAAAGAAAATTTCGGAAAAATGCAAACGCGGACGCATAGAAATAAATGTCAGGATAGAAGGTGAAAACGCGGATAACTCGAAAATTAATTATAGCTCGGATACAGCCCGCGGCTATTTTGATATTTTAAGCAAAATCAAAGAGGAGTTCAAGCTGTCTGACGAAATATCGCTTAGAACACTGACATCCTTTCGTGATATTTTCACCACTCCGGCGGAAACGCAGTTGAGTCCGGAGCTAATCAACGCGGTAAACAGTGGATTGCTCGAAGCCGTCACCATGATGATAAAAATGCGTCAGGATGAAGGCGCTGTCATGTATCAGGACATGCAGGCGCGGCTCGGGTTAATAAAAGAAATAGTCGCCACGATTAAAGCGCGCGCGCCGCAGGTTGTTGTGGAATACCAGAGGCGCTTGGCGGATAGAATCAAAGAACTCGCGGCCGGATACACTCTGGACGACGCCCGTTTGGCGCAGGAGGTAGCCATAATGGCAGAGCGGTCAGATATAACGGAAGAAATTGTCCGCCTGCAAAGTCATATCGGGCAATTCGACATTTTATTGCAAAGCGAGGAAGCTGAAGGCAAAAAAATTGATTTTCTCCTGCAGGAAATGAACCGTGAAATTAATACCATCGGTTCAAAAAGCAATGATTTAGAAATCGCGCGACAGGTAATTGAAGCGAAAAGTGAAATGAATAAGGTGCGTGAACAGGCGCAAAATATTGAGTGATTTTATGAAAAAGGGATTATTTCTGGTTGTTTCCGCCCCGTCGGGCGCGGGGAAGAGCAGCATTTGTCAAAAAATGCTTAAGCTTT
>JAFGKC010000083.1 GCA_016928765.1 Syntrophaceae bacterium | reverse complement strand
TTTAGCGCTATTCAGTCCAGCGGTTTCAAGACTTTGACCGAAGGCCAGGCTGTAAGATTTGATGTTGTTCAGGGTAAAAAAGGCCCCGCAGCAGAAAACGTGACGGTCTGCTAAATAAACCACAGTAAAAAAAAGAGGCGCTTCATAACAATATTTTGTTGTGGAGCGCCTTTCTGTTTTCAGCATATTTAGTAACGCTGAGAAAAAAATTAAAGAGGAACTAAAAATGGCAAAGTCCATGTATAATTTTGGTAAACATGCGAGAGAAAAGGCAAGACAGCAGAAGCAAATGGAGAAGGCGGAAAAGCGCATGATCGCCAAACAGCAGAAAGCTAATATGAAAACAGACGCTCCGAACGCGGACTCAAATACAGCCGGGCCGGAACCGGCAGAAGAAACCTCTAAAAGCATAGCTTAATACTTGTTTTCATGCTTGCAAACTCGAAGGTGAGTTGAAATGACAGAAGATATTTTAGATTATTGGACCAGGCTTATAAAGACGATTTTCCCTGAGAACGCCTGGATAACTTCTCGTTTTTTCAAAAATGATTGTTTAATAGATATTGATTGGAAGCTCGAAGATGATCCAGAGAACCCAAACAAGCGTTCCAAAAAAATTGAGATAATAATCAAAGCGGCTACGCTTGAAAATTATCTCGACAAGAACAAAAAAGAGCGTGAATTATCCGACATCATGCTGAAAGAGTTTATTCGCAAGCAGTATAACAGTTTTAGTTCTGATTATGAAATTAACACCTCCCAATACATACCGAAGGAAAAGTGGTTAATCACCTGCGATGTACTCAATTCTCAGCCTTCAGTTGACACCCCTCTAAACCTTTGAAAAACACTTCGTTCGTCATTGCGAGCGAAGCGAAGCAATCTAATAATCCTTCAATAATTGGTATGATTACCACGGCGCCGCACACCTCAACAAATAATGATAATAAAAAGGGCAGACTTCCGCGCGCATTCACTGAAATCTACCCTTAAAATATTAACCTAATATTATTGACATTTCGCCGATTCGGGCATATAAAATTTTCAAACGTATCAATTTCATTGTTTAGGGCTCGGTTAATGTTTAGGCAAAGCGTTACCCAAGCTTCCCGAAAATAACTCTTAACTCATTCGCAGAAAGGAGTATTACAATGAACCTCCCTAAAAATCTCGGCATACTGTTGTTGGGTATCTGGCTCATCGTCTATGGGCTAGTACAGGTGTTAGCTCTCAGTTTCTCCGGACTCCATTTACTCATGGGCATCTTCGCCATCATCATCGGCGTTTTGCTCATTATGCAGCGATAGGCCGGAATAATGTGAGGTCAGGTTTTGAAAAAAACTATCTTTTCCAGACCTGACCTCATTAATTCACTTTTGTTCGTAATCTGCCGTGTTTACGCCATCTTTTTTGATCGACGATCAATCAAAATAAGACAACATTTTTTTCGATATCGCGACAAAGGAAGTAGTGGGGTTTTTGATATAGTCTCTTTTTTTGTAGCTGTTCATGGATATTCAGATCATTAAAATGTCATGGTATAGGTAAGAAATGCTCCGCCGGATGATAAAGGCACTAAGTTAAAATGCTCCGGCTCTCCATCGTTCCTTAGCCATTTAGGCGCCCATGATTGAGTTTTGACAAAGCGATATGCTTCAAATGTTACAAGGGCTACCATGGTTCCGGTAAATATATCCGCTGTTGTTTTGTTGGAATGGAATTCAATCCCTTTTAGATCCCCAGTGTATGAATTCCCATCGGATCTATTTGTTTTTTTGATTAGCCAATAGTCAGCGGCATAGACAAGGGGGTTGAGGATATTAATAAGCATTATACCGCGCACATAACTATCGTTTTTATCTATTTTATCATTGAGCAAAATAAATTCAGATGTAGCCATTTGCGCCAATAAACCGGCGGAATTAATGGCAAACCCTTTGGTGTGATTCGACGTATGTTCTGTAAATTGTATAGGTTGGGTTATGTCACCGCCCTTCCAGTTCATGGATGTGCCTGTTGCTCCGGCGACAAGCGCGTGTGCCGCTTCATGTATAAAATAGGCCGACACAATACCGCCAGCAAACTTAACAACAGAGGTAGCTTTAATGGAATTATCATCAGCCCTTGCTGAGCTTACAATTAATAAACTGACGATTAATATTACTAATCCAATGTATCTGGCTCTTTTAAAAATATGTACTTTTTTTATGAGCATAATTGCTTGCTTCCCTGCTGTATATTTAACGGGTGGATCCATTACTTGATTGGATTGCCAACCCATCAGGCATATCAAGGCGTCATAGGCGCTGATGCGTGCACCTCGTTGTTAATCAGCTTCTTCAGTAGCGGAATGAACTCGATATTGATTTTAGATTTGACGACATAACCGCTGGCTCCGGCAGAGAAAGCAGCGCACCGATGAAAATCATCATTGAAAATTGAAAGAAAAATAATCTTTGTTAGCGGATATTTATTTTTCAGTTGCCGGGTTGCTTCAATTCCATTTATTCCGTCAAGGTTAACATCCATGATCACAATATCTGGTTTTTCCTTGGCGAAAAATTCAAGAGCATCCGCGCCGGAGACAACTGCGGCTATGGTGCAATCCGGAAAAACAATTTCCAGCCAGTCCTGAATAAGTTTGCCCAGGTTCTTGTTGTCATCGACAATTAAAATAGTTTTTGACATGCGCTTACCTCATTCAAACTATGAATATCCTCTTTGAATTAATCTAATTTATCGGGATAATTTTGTATGCCGGACGGCTTTGATTAACTATGTCGGAATGTCAGACAAATGATGACAGGATACTTTGACGTGTCATGTCAGGATGTTTGAAAAATATTGCCGGGATATTTTGAATTGCGGCGAAGTTTTATTCTAGGGATGTCAATCCTTGCTGAATAGCAAGCTTGACCAGTGAGGGTAAATCATGGATATCCAGTTTTTGCATGATGCGGACTTTATATGTCTCAACAGTTTTTTTTGAAAGATGAAGCATTTCGGCAATTGTCTGATTTGATCGCCCTTCCACAATCAACTTCAGCACATCACGCTCGCGCTGGCTTAGTTTCTCCAGCGGCTGTTCTTGCCGGGAAGGTTTTTGTTTATTTATATAATTATCAAACAGAATATCGGTAATCTTCTCGCTCAAATATCGTTTGCCCGCATGAACGGCTTTAACTGCCATGATAACTTCCGTACCGGCGGATTGCTTGAGAAGATAGCCGACCGCGCCGGCGTTAAGTGCTCTTTGCACGTGTTCTGTTGATCCATGCATGGAAAGGATAATTACTTTTGACGATGATTTTAATTCAGCGATATGCCGTGTTGCCTCGATACCATCCATATCCGGCATGGATATATCCATGACAACAATATCCGGTTTGAGATTTCTAACTTCAGATATGGCATTTATTCCCGTTGAACAGGTAGCAATAACCTTGATATCCGGATCGCTTTCCAGTAGCATCTGCAATCCTTCACGAATGACGGCATGATCATCGACAATAATTACTTTGATCGGCATGCATTCACCTTTAAACAATTGTTTTCGGGAAGGCCAATTTCTGTGCACAATCTGACATATTTTTAAAAAACCATCAACTGAAGATAATCAATAGGTTAATTGATTATGCGCTTCTCTTTAATCAATAATACCGGTTCTGGGATTGTTCACCACCCTGTCACTGTGTCCACCAAATGTTGAGGTTCCACCAAATGTTGAGCCCATACGAATAATATCCCGCCTTTTGCTATTTTCACTTGCTGATCTAACCACATGTTATCAGAGACAAAGGGATAATTTATGGGTTTATTTCATAAATGGCAGGAGATTTGCTGTTAATGTCATATATAAAGCTCAATGTTATCCGAGAGGCACCTTTATTGAGGCTGTAAGCATGCAAAGCAAAAACGTCCAAGGCGCGCATCATATTTCTAATGCCGACCTGAATACGCGAATTGTGCAGATGGAAGACGAGTTGGTGGCGCAGGAAATCTCCGCGCAGGATCTGCAAGATTCCGAAAAGCGTTACCGGCGGCTCTTTGAATCGGCTCAGGACGGTATCTTGATTCTTGATGCTGAGACGGGAAAGGTAGTTGATGTCAATCCTTTTCTGCTGAAGTTACTTGGTTATCCATGCGATGCATTATATGGGCAATATATCTGGGAATTAGGTGTATTCAAGGATATTGCCGCGTCCAAAAAAGCATTCAAGACTCTGCAAGATAATGAATATATCCGCTACGATGATCTGCCACTGAAAACCATTGATGGCCGGCCCATTGCCGTGGAGTTCGTCAGCAATCTTTACTTTGTAGACCATACCAAAGTAATTCAATGCAACATTCGTGATATCACCGCGCGCAAACGGGAAGAGGAAAAGCGCAAGCAGACAGGAGCAAAACTCTTAGAGTCATATAAAAAAATAAAGGAACTTCATAGAAGATTGGCGGAAATGGAAGAGGCAAAGAAGCGGAACCTGTCAACAATGCTGCATGACGATTTTGGTCAGAAACTTACCGCCCTGAGCATGAGTCTGAACTTGATAAAACTCGAAGTGAATGGAAGCGCGAAAGAAAAGACGATTTCAAGGCTTGATGACGCGATAAGCCTTGTGGAAAGTTTAGGAGATCAAATACATACGATAATATCAGATCTTCGCCCCACGGTCCTTGATAATTTCGGAATTTATGCCGCACTAAAATGGTATGGCCAACAATGCAAACTGCGAACAGGCGTGGATGTCATTATCTCCGGCGAAGAATTTGACAAAAGATTGCCCCTACAGGTGGAAATTATAATTTACAGAATAATTCAGGAAGCTGTCAACAACGCCATTAAACATTCCGGTGCGTCACATGTGGATTTGTCTATCAACAAAAAGAAGGAGATGCTGCACTTTACAATAATCGACAATGGTAAAGGCTTTGACATTGATAAAAAAAGTAATGCCGGCGGCAAAATATGCCTGGGTATGGACATCATGCAGGAAAGAGCTGAATCAATCGAAGGCAGCCTGACTGTTAAGTCAGCGCCAGGAAAAGGTACAAAGATTACTCTTGAGGTGCCTATAATCTGATCATTTCTAATATACGTATATAGCATTTATGAAAAGCGGGCGTAGTTGATCCAGATGTTTAACAATAAAAAATGGAGGAAATAACCATGGGTACAACAGAAATCGTTATTCTTGTTATTGTGTTGATTCTAGTGTTCGGCGGCGGAGGTTACTGGTGGACTAGACGAAGATAGGTATTGCGTTAGAAGTTTCACTGCCAGAGTGTTGGTCATAGAATGGGCAGATGATAGGCTTGCCGGTTGTGGTGTTTTGATCGGCAATCATCTGTAATATTCTGTTGCTTGGATGCAGGAAATATTCGCTAATTCGTGAAAGGAGAAATAAAAGATGAAATATTTTAAAATTATTATCGCCCTGTTGGCAATGATAGTCTTTGTTGTTGGGCTGTCGAGCTGCAAAGAAGGCCCGCTGGAAAGTGCAGGCAAGAAAGTCGATAAGGCAGTAGAAGACATAAAGAACTGATTGTTCCGGTGCAATGATAGCACGGGATATAAAACGTAATTACATCTGCCTGTTTTTGTGAAAATGGGGGCGGGGGCGGTTGCACTGCGTCACTAATAGCGGTACAACCGTCCCTGATAGTTTTCTTTTATCGCGAGACGCCTGAAATCATAACAGCGTAAGTAATATAGTCATTAGGTCAAAATCTTTTAAACTCCGTCCATAAAGTCGCCTTTTGCAAGGCCGAACATGTCAATACTGGCTTGGGAGAATAAGGGGATCGGGTCTTGAAATATAAGAAAAAGGGAAGAATGGTGATGGTTCTATTTAATAAAACCCGCGATATCCAAATCTGATTTTTACTGTCCATTCATCTTGGTGATTCTTGTTTTTGTCTCCTCGTTAAAAAAGTTTCACAATCCTATTTGCTTTAAGGTATCTGCTTTCGGAATACCGGCGGCGCTCCAGCCACATTCTTTGAGCAAATCATCAATTTTTACAGTCATATTCGGCTAACAACAATTTATAAAGTCCACATTTGACATAATCCATAATAAAATGTTATTTTTAACTAGTAATTGTAAAAAACGCAGATAATTTTAAATAACAATAAAAACGGGATCAAAGAAAGGAAAATGTCATGAAAAAAACATACCTTTTGAAAATAATTATCGCCATGCTGATATTCTCTCTTTTACAGGCATGCTATGTAACCACGCCAGTATATGAAACCCCCAGCGGAGGCGATGTTTATGAACCGCCGCCGATTGTGCTACAAACACCTCCTCATGTTGTAGTCATACCGGATACAGATGATGTTTACGTTGTTCCCCATATAGACATAGATTTGTTTTTCTGGAATGGCTGGTGGTGGCGCCCATGGCAGAACCGCTGGTACCGCTCACAGTATTATAACCGGGGCTGGGTTATTTTTAACGCTGTCCCAAATTTTTATTATGACGTGGATCCAGGCTGGAGAGGATATTATAGAGACCGGAAATGGCGTGGTCATAGATGGGACTATGAACGGATTCCTCACGACCGGCTTAACAAAAACTGGCGGAATTGGAGAAACGACCGGTACTGGGAAAGCAGAAAAACCTGGAACGTCCATAAATATAAGCCTCATACTCCAGATCAAAGATATGATTTAAGAAGGAAGAGGCAACACGAGTATGAAAAAAGGCCTGAATTCCGGCAGCCGCAAAGGCAACCCCAGATTCAACGACCGCAGATTCAATCACCGCAGCAGCCTGACATCCGGCAGCCAAAGCGACAGCCTTGGGGTCAGCAGCCGTCAAGACAGCCCCAAATTCAAGAACCGCAGGTGCAACCACCGCAGCAACCTGATATCCGGCAGCCAAAACGACAGCCTTGGGGTCAGCAGCCGTCAAGACAGCCCCAAATTCAAGAACCGCAGGTACAACCACCGCAGCAACCTGATGTCAAACAGCCTCAGCGGCAGCCTTGGGGGAAACAACCACAAAGACAGCCCCAAATTCAAGAACCGCAGGTTCAGCCACCGCAGCAGCCCGATATTAAACGGCCGCAGAGGAAGCCTCAGGTTCAAAAGCCGCAAAGAAAGTCTGTGGTTCAACCGGAGGAGAAACCAGCAATTCAACAGCCAGGCAGTAACCCTCAGGTGCAATGGCCACGAAGATAACCTGAATGGCGGCAGGTGAAACAGTTTAATTTTTTTCTATTCATTGGGCGGCGGCTTTAAACGCCGCCGCTCAATTTCTATAATCTTAAAGAATAATTTTTCTCTCACAATATTGTTAAAAGAAACACCGCGTGTTATAGGCCACATATCGTGATTGCCGCAGCGGCTTTTGCCGCAATGGGATAACAAATTAAGAAAAGTGACTTTATTGTTTTGGAAAAATATACGCTGCTGCAAAACATACTCTTGGGACTAAGCTTGGCCGCGCCAATCGGGCCGGTTAATCTGGAAATCATCAAACGCGGGCTGAAATCAGGATTCAAACAGGCGTTTCTCACTGGCGTGGGCGCGATGAGCGCGGATGCCACTTACCTGACGCTGATTTTTTTCGGGCTGGCCGCCTTTCTGAATATTGCTCCTTTAAAAATAATTCTTGGATTTTTGGGAAGTTTTGTTCTGGTTTATCTCGGCTTGGTGAGCGTGAGAGAATTCTTTCATAAAAAAGCGATTACAGAAAATGAACCGCGGCGGCTTTTTAAAAACTCCTATGCCGCGGGTTACGTTATAACCATTTCCTGCCCGATAACCATTGTCTGGTGGACAGGTATTTTCGGAGCGCTGCTGGCCTCACAGGCAGAAATACAAACAAGCTTATCCGCTTATTTATCCTGCCTTACTATTTTGCTGGGCTGTTTTATCTGGGTGATTTTTATCTCCGCGGCGCTGCACTGGGGTAAAAAAATAATTACTGATAAATTTGTGAGATTTATTTCATTAATCGCCGGATTTTTTCTTATCGGTTTTGGAATCTATTTTTTCTGGCGGGCAATCGGGTTGACAATCAATTAATTTTTACTAATACCTGCAAAGCCTGTCATTCTCGCGGATGAACTGTTTCGTCATCCTCGTTTGTCATTCCGGACAAGCAAAGCGCGATCCGGAATCCAGTGATATTACTATAGACTGGTTCCCGGCTTTCGCCGGGACAACGTCTGGATTCCCCCAGCATGCGCCGGGCTTCGCTGCTTTCAAGACCGCGTCACAATCCACAACTGTCATTGCGAGCTCCCACAGGGAGCGTGGCAATCTGGATACATTACTATATTTATGCGATTGCTTCGGTCGTTACACTCCCTCGCAAAGACACTTGTGACGCAGAAACTTATCTCCAAGATGACTCCGTAAAATGCTCCAGGGGTAAGGCGCGCGAGTATCGCAAAGTGAGCCCTACTTTTTTGTAGGTCGCAGCGACGCGAACACAGCGCATCCGGTATACGCCGGATTCACTCTGCATATGCCTCGGCGTATGCTCGCGGCATTTTGTGGTGTTATTAGAAATCGCGCGGGAGTTCGTCGAGTTCGCCCAGCGAAAAGACCGGCCCGTCGGAACAGACATATTTGTAACCCACATTGCAGCGGCCGCATTTACCAATGCCGCATTTCATGCGCATCTCGAGCGATGTCAGAATATTTTCTTTGGAAAATCCCAACTCAAAAAATACCGGCAGAGTAAACTTGATCATAACGGGCGGCCCGCAGATTAACGCCACGGAATTTTTCGGCGAGGGAGCAACTTCTTTACACACGGCCGGAACAAAACCTTCCCTGCCTTGCCATGCCTCATCGCCTTTATCAACGGTAATGATTGACTTTATATCGTCTCTCTTTTCCCAGTCGGCAAGTTCATCCTTATATAAAAGCAGCCCCGGGTTTCTCGCGCCGTAAATAACGGTGATATCGCCGAAACGCTTGCGGTTATCCTTGTGCAGCATGTAGTTGATGAGCGATCTGAGCGTGGTAAAAGCAAATCCGCCGCCCACAACAACGATATTTTTTTTCTCCAGAAATTCAATCGGCCAGGAATTGCCCAATGGCCCTCTGATTCCAATTTTCGCGCCCTCATCCAAATCATGCAGGGCCGAAGTTACCGTTCCGGGAACAACGGCGCCCATGCGCATAACGGTGAATTCGACGTATCCCTGCTCGGTCGGTGACGAAGCAATGCCTATCGGCGATTCGCCTTTCCCGTAAATTGACAGTTCGGCAAACTGCCCCGGCAGGTATTTGAAGTTTGCTTCATCATCTTTATTCAAGAAAACCAGCCGGAATGTTTTGATGTCGCGCGTATCCACTTCATCGATAATTTTCGTTATCTCCACCGGCACGGGTATATATGGGTTTTTATTAATCATTTATGCTTCAATCCTCTTCATTATCACGCCTTCATCGCGTCTTCTATAATGGAATAGATATCTATATTCACGGGACAATATTTTGTGCAGCGGCCACAGCCCACGCAGGAGATTACGCCGTATTTTCTTACATGGTATGAATATTTATGATTTATTTTCTGTCTTAATCTCTGATAAACGTGCGTGCGGGGATTATGACCGCTCGCTTCCAGCGTGAAATCCGTGAACATGCAGGCGTCCCAAACACGGCGCCTTGTCCCGTGTCCAAATAGCGTGTCGTCACAAATATCAAAGCAATAACAGGTCGGGCAGACAAAAGTGCAGACACCGCAACTAATGCACGCGGAGGAAACCCTGTTCCAAAAATCTGTATTTTGAAAGAGGTCTTCCAGCTTTTTGGTAATTGCTCCCGGCTCCAGACACATGCTGCGTGTTTTATATTCTTTCCCTTTTTTAATATATTCGTCGTAATACTTTTTATCCGCTGCCTTGCCTTCGTTAAGTATTTTCAGTTCGGTAAGAATTTTTTCGCCTTTCGGGGTAACGCTATTAAGCAGCAGATCGCCTCCCTTTTTAACCATGAAGATATCAGAGCCTTCAGGATCAGCCGCGCCAATGCCCAGCGTCTGATAAAATTCCTCCGGCTGGGCGGGCTTTTCCAGATCAAAGGCGTAACCAAAAATTACCGCCGCTTCTCTTCTTTGTTTCCAGAAAGGATCGACGATTCCCGACGCGATAAAATGTATATCCATTATTCCAAAACTTTTCACGTCACACGGACGCGCCCCAAAAAGAAATGTCGGCGGCAAATTCAACGCGACCACAGAAGCGGTATCAATGGGCTTGCCTGTTTCGTATTTGATGAAATCTTCTTTGTGGGGGAAAAAGGCAGCTTTCGGGCTGGCTATTGTGTTATGAAAATCCAGATCAACCTGCTTTGGATCCTTAATTTCCACAAAATTGTGGCCGGAAATTTCCTTCACCGGCGCCAGCAGCAACCCTTTATCCATTAGCGCGGCGGCCAGCTCGGATATTTTACTTATGGAAATTTTTTTCAGCACAAACCTCTCCTTACTCCAGAATCTTATCGGAATCCTCAACGCGGAAATCAACCAACACCGGTTTATCCTCCAGCTTCATTCCCGCCGCCTGTCCGAACATCTCTTCGCATTCCTTGGCAACTTTCTTATGGAACAGATACAAAGGAATATCCACGGGACAGGCGCGTGAACATTCGCCACAATCAATACAGCGTCCGGCCAGGTGATGGAATCTGGTGAGATGATACATCATATTGCCGGGAGACTGTGGGGCCTTATCCGCCCAGCGTGGTTTGTTTTGATCAATAAAACAGGGATCGCAATAGCACATCGGACAAGCCTTGCGGCAGGCGTAACAGCGGATACATTTATCCATCTGACTTTTCCAAAAAGCCCAGCGTTCTTCCTTATCCATGGCCTCGTATTCGGCCAGAACTTCATAAGGCGATACGATTTTCTGGCCATGAATTTCTTCACCCAGCAAAATATCATAAATCACCGGATTATAAAGTCCGCCGGTGGTTTTGCTATCGACAACTTCGTTTGTTTTTTGATTTTTCATGCCGTACGCGGGAATGCCCAGAATAACCAAGTCTTCACGCCGGACTTTTTCTTCCTGAACAAGCTGAATAATCGCGCGGCTGTCCGCCGCTTTGGCGGCAATGGCGATTTTTGTTCCCCAGGGATAACGCATTAAATAGCTCGCCATATTAAAATTACAGTATTCGTTAAAGACGAGACTCTCAACATCGGCAATGGTTTTTGCGGCAAAAGGCATGGGGTGTTTTTCATCATAGCCCCGGCCGTAAGCCAGCACCACAGCTACTTCGCCTGCTTCCAGCAATCTTTTTGCTTCTTTTTTTAAGTTGTTTTCGATCTGCCTGAAATCAGTCATGCCTTCTCCTGAAGCTCATCTATCTTTAGCTTTTGCTGGGGACCAAGCTCTTTTATCTGCGCGGTAAATTCCTGAACCACTTCCGCGAACTTATTGCCTTCTGAAGCGGAAATCCATTCCACGCGAAATCTTCCCGGCTCCAATCCCGCAAACTCCAATATTTTTTTTGTCACGGCCAGTCTTCGTCTGGCGTAAAGGTTTCCCGTGTTATAGTGACAATCACCGGGATGACAACCGCCAACCAGCACACCATCGGCTCCGAGCTGAAACGCGCGGAAGATAAACGAAGGATTAATGCGGCTGGAGCACATCACCCGAACGACCCGCACATTTGGCGGATAATGCAGTCTGGTTGTTCCCGCTAAATCCGCGCCGGTATAAGTGCACCAGTTACAGGCGATGCCCAGTATTTTTGGTTCAAACGACATAAAAACCTTTCTTCCGAAATCCTTATTCCAATTTTAACTTGTCATTGCGGGCGAAGTGAAGCAATCTAAATCTTTAAGAGATCGCCGCGTCGCCATGCTCCTCGCAATGACAAGAACGTAATGTTAAAACTCCATCAGGCCTTCTATCTCCGCCAGTACCTGCTCATTAGTAAAGTGTCGCGCGATAATCGCTGATGTCGGGCAGACGGATGCGCATAAACCGCAGCCTTTACATAAAGCCTCGTTGATTTCGGATACACCCTTTTCATAATTAAACAACGGTGCTCCATAAGGACACACGCGTACACAGTTCTGGCAGCCGCAACATGAGGCTGGATTAACCATTGCCGTTGTGGCTTCAAGCTCCATCTTTTCTCTGGAAACAATGGTCAAGGCTTCCGCCGCCGCCCCGTTGGCCTGCGCCACCGTGTCGGGAATGTCTTTCGGGCTTTGGCAGGTGCCGGCAATAAAAATCCCTTCGGACATTGTAGATAAAGGAGCAAGTTTCGGATGCCTTTCCATAAAAAAACCGTGTTTGTCAGTGCTGAGATTGAACAAACGACCGACTTCTTTGGAATCTTCCCTGGGAATCATTGCCGGAGAAAGCACAACCATATCCACCGGCAATTGAACAAATTTTCCGGTGATCGTATCTTCCGCCTCGACAATCAGGCGCCCCGGCTCATCACTACTTTCCGCCACGCGCGCGACTTTACCGCGAATGAATTTAACATCTTCCTCAATAATGCGATTATAAAACTCTTCATAACCTTTGCCCGCCGCGCGAATATCAATATAGAACTGATAAACATCGGCTGATGTTTTTTCCTTAAACAGGTGAGCGAACTTAAGCGAATACATACAGCAGACGCGGCTGCAATGCTCATAATTATTCTTATCGCGGCTGCCGATGCAATGTAAAATAGCGATGGCCTGCGGCTCCTTGCCGTCCCGCAGCGTTACTTTGCCGCTGGTAGGACCAGCGGAATTGAATAATCTTTCCGCTTCGAGCGCGCTGTATACGCCGGGATATTTACCGTAACCGTACTGAACAAGAGGGCTGGTATCCATCAAATTGTAGCCGGTAGCAACAATGACCGCGCCGACTTTAACATCAATAAAAGTGTCTTGCTGTTCAAAATCAATCGCTTTCTGTTCGCAGACTTTTTCACACAGGCGACACTTGCCTTTCAGAAAATAAGTACAGGCATCCCGATCGATAACCGGCTTTTGCGGCACAGCCTGCGGGAAAGGAATGTGAATTGCTTTGCGCTTGACTAACCCCTCATCCCATTCGGAAATTCCCTTACCGGGACATTTTTCCGTGCAGGCAAGACACGCGTTGCACTTATCATGATTTACATAGCGGGCTTTCTGCCGGACTTTTATATCAAAATTACCAACAAAACCTTTAACCTCGCTAATTTCACAATAGGTCATCAATGTAATATTTGGATGCTGCAAAACAGCGTCCATCTTGGGGGTCAGAATACAGGCGGAACAATCCAGCGTGGGGAAGGTTTTGTCAAACTGCGCCATATGGCCGCCGATGGTGGAGTTTTTTTCTACCAGATAAACTTTCTTGCCGGTGTTGGCCAACTCTAAGGCCGCCTGGATACCCGCGATACCACCGCCAACAATCATTACGCCTGAATTAACATCAATAACGCGGGAAGAAAGCGGCGCCAAAAGCCGCGCGCGGTAAACCGCGCCGTTTAAGAGAGCCTTGGCTTTGGCTGTGCCTTCTTCAATGTCACTGGTCACCCAGGAAACCTGTTCACGGATGTTGACAATGGTCAGCATATACTGGTTCAAACCGGCTTTTTCTATAACCTTGCGAAAAGTATGCTCGTGCATCAGCGGAGAGCAGGCTGTCACAATCACGCGGTCCAGACGGTGCTCTTTGATGTCATTCGCAATCATTTCCTGGCCGGGAGTGGAGCACATGAACCTGTAATCACGGGCAACAACAACATCCGGCAGGGTTGAAGCGAATTCCGCCAATTCGCTAACCCGGATTGTCTTGGCTATATTCAAACCGCAATGGCAAACAAAAACGCCTATTCTGCTCATAATAGTATTCCGCTATTGGTTCCTGCTACCCGTAATATTATTAAACGATTTCACACATATCACCGACCGGTTCATCAATGTTAATTTCCAAACTTTCGAGCAATAGTTCCGTTACGTCTTTGACCACAATTTTATCATCAACATTCAGCGTGCGGATGCTGTCTTCAAACATCGTGATGCAGTAAGGGCAGGCCGTGGCCAAAACATTTGCCCCTGTTGCCAACGCTTCTTCCACGCGCAAATCGCTCAGACGCTCGCCTTTTAATTTTTCCATCCATAATCCGCCGCCGCCGCCGCCGCAACACATGCTCTGCTCGCGGTTTCTTTTCATTTCCACCAGTTCAACACCTGGCAATGATTTAATGACATCACGCGGCGCGTCATAAATCCCGCTATGGCGTCCAAGATAACACGGATCATGGTAAGTTACCTTGATGCCGCCGAAATCTTTCTTCGGTTTAAGCTTCCCTTCTTTAATTAAAGAGGCGAGAAGCTCGCTGAAGTGCACAATATTGTAATCTTCACCGTATTCTTTTTTGAATGTCACCAAACAATGAGGAGAAACGGTAATCATTTTGGCAACGCTGTTTGCCTGGAAATAGTTCAGATTGGTGTTTTTAAGACGCTCGAAAAGCTCCAGATCTCCAACCTTTCTGACGCTCTCGCCGCAGCAGTTAACATCTATTGAAGGAATCCCCCAGCTCAAAGCCGCCTGATTCAACAATTCAGCGGTGGCTCTGGCCAGTCTTGTATTACGCGGATCATAACAAATAGTGCAACAGGTCCAGAAAAGATATTCCATTTCTTTTTTATAAAGCGGATATTTTTCTTTTGCCCAGTCGTTTCTTTTTGCCGGGTCTCCTGACCAGGGATTGCCGCGCGCCGCCAGTGATCCTACAAAAGAGCGTAGACTCTGCGGCAGCATCCCCCCGCCGCTATACACATTTCGAATAGCGGTAACGATATCTATCAGCTCCACGCCGCGGGGACAGCGGTCCACACAGAATTTACAGGTGGAACATCCCCACATAAAATCCTCGATGCCGTCAAAGCCCAACTGACCGTAACGCACCAGCTTGCGGATATTGAAATTAGTGATCGGCGTCCAGGGGCAGGTGCCGGAGCAGGTACCGCACTGATAACATTTCTTCAGTGCCTCGCCGCCCGCCTCAATGATCGCCTGCGACATTTCCAGATATGGCGTAACCGCTTGTGACATCTAATATTTCCTCATATGCATAAATCAACGCATGCAATTGCTAGCACATAAAAAAGCAAATCGCAAATTTAAACTCGAAAAAACCTAAAATTGATATTTTTTCGCAGCCCAAAAACAAGATAATTTAAAAAATGTAAATACCATTTTGATTTCAAAGGATAACGCGGCGGCAAGGAGAAGGCTCCGCAGGCGTATTACTAATACGTTGAGGAAGCCGACAACGCTGCCAACAAAGTTAGCCGAAGAAAGCGAATTGGTATTAGTATTCGGGTGTCAGCTTATCTAGCTCCGCCAGAGAAAATACCGGTCCGTCTTTGCAAACATATTTACTGCCGACGTTACAGCGGCCGCATTTGCCAATACCGCATTTCATGCGCATTTCCAACGAGGTAATAATATTTTCTTTAGAGAAGCCCAACTCAAAAAACACCGGCAGCGTAAAACGAATCATCACCGGGGGGCCGCAAATAACAGCAACCGCGTTTTCCTTGCTGGGTGCGACTTCCTTGCAAACCGCGGGGACAAAACCTTCTTTGCCTTTCCATGTGGAGTCGCCTTTATCCACGGTAACATTCAGATTCAGATCAGCTCTTTTGGCCCATTCGGCCAATTCATCTTTGTAAAGAAGAAGACCGGGGTTTCTGGCTCCGTAAATAACGGTAATATTTCCAAAACGCTTGCGGTTATCTTCATGAAGCATATAATTAATCAAGGAACGCAATGTGGTAAAAGCAAATCCGCCGCCGACCACAACAATATTTTTACTCGCCAGATAATCAAGCGGCCAGGAGTTGCCCAAAGGGCCGCGAATCCCCATGAGCGTGCCTTCTTCCATCTCGTGCAGCGCGGTGGTAACCACACCGGCTTTCTGCACGGTGAATTCCACATAGCCTTTCTGCGTGGGAGATGACGCGATGCCTATGGGGCATTCACCCTTGCCGAAAATAGAAAGCTCGCCGAACTGGCCGGGAATGTAAGCGTATTTCTTTTCATCTTCCGGATTAACAAACTTAAACCGAAATGTTTTGATATCTTTTGTATCAACTTCGGTAATGATTTTATCCACCACAACGGGATAAGGAACATACGGGTTTTGCATTACTAACTCCCTGATTATAATTTGGAAATATCTTCAACAATTTTTCGTATATCAATGTTCACCGGGCAGTACATGACGCACCGGCCGCAACCCACGCAGGAAATCGCGTTGAACATATCCACATAATATTTGAACTTGTGCATGGTACGCTGGCGCCATCTTTCTTTTTGCGAGGAACGGGGATTATGACCGGATGTTTCCTTGGTGAAGAGCGGAAACATACACGAATCCCAAGACCTGATGCGCACACCGTCCGAACCTTTAACTTCATCGCTGATATCAAAGCAGTGGCAAGTGGGACACAAAAAAGTACAAGTTCCGCAGGCCAGACACTTACCGTGAATTGT
>JAFGKC010000082.1 GCA_016928765.1 Syntrophaceae bacterium | reverse complement strand
AGAGACATGGTCCAGTTTCTGTAGCGTTTGCCCATTTCCTCTTCGCTTACGGGATACTTTTCATAATCGGGTTTTTCTTTCATGGCTGTCCTCCTGTTTCTTTTTTTTCTTGCCTCGCGGATACAATTTCGCGTGGTCATTGGATAAGTAAAAAAAGCAAATTTAATGCCACGATCTATTTTAATAAATTACATGATAACAATCAGTTATATTGTGTTTCTTGAAATGAATCGAAATATCGTTTCTTGTGCGTCAAATATGGTTGAAAGTTGACATTGGCTAAACAATGACATATGAAAACATGTTACGGATATGGAATCCCGACAAAGATTAAATCAATACGGAGGAACTATGGCCCCAGCAAATTTTCCTGACAAAACTCACGTTCAACGTCTACAAGATATCATCTGCCTTTTTGAAGACGATTTTTCCATGGACTGGATCATTGAGCTGACCGGCCGAAAACCCTCCGAGGTGTTGGCGGAGCTTGAACAGGGCGTTGGAGAAGGCTGGCTCAAAAAGACGCGCAGTGGATATTTCGCTTTTGCGGATTTGAAAAAAAGAGAATTGATGCAGTTGGCAATTGCTCCGCATGAGAAAGAATTGCTGTTTAGGTAAATCGCCGGTTTCTTCCTCAAGGAGTATTCCCCCGCTGATCCGGAATGCATGAGGATCGCCCCGTTTCTTCTAACTATTACCAACGATGAAGAGGGATGCCGCGGATTGCTGCTGGCTGGAGACGCTTTTGTTAAAAATTATCAGACGGATAAAGCCCTGGAATGTTATGCCAAGCTAAAAAACGATCTTTTGAATCTTGAAAGTGAGACCGCCGACGATCTGTTCATCGACATGGCCATCAAAACCTCAAAAATATCCACCGGAAAACAAAGCGCGTTTGATGTGATAAAAATACTGGAAGATGCGATGAAGCGCGCGCAAAGAAAAAACGATGCGGCGGCTCAGGCGCTTCTCCAGATGCATATAGCGAAAAATGAATGGTTGCTGAACAACTTCGACAAATCATTAAAAATATTTAAAAAAGGCCTGGTGCTGGCCAACAAGTGTCAGGATGAAAAGCTGCTTCGATCGGCACTTGGGCTGCGTATGTATTTTTCATACTGGCAGGGACGATTCCGGGATGTTATCAGTAATTATGAAGAAATTGTCTCTGATGTGGAAAAAAATCCGCAGGGCGGATTGCCGCTTCTGGCAACGGTCACAGTGGGGCAGTGTTACGCCTATGTAGGACAAATCACGCAGGGATTGGGTATGCTTGATGCCATCCGGACGACCTGCCGGGAAAAAGGCGACCTGCACACATTGGCCTATGCTACTGGTGCAATTAATTCGGCCATTGTCATGATCCGCTCAGTTGATGAAACACTTCAGTACGTCAAAGACACTCATGATGAAATCAGGCGAAGCGGCAATCATTACATTGAACTCCTTTACGAAGGTTTTCTAGCTTACCTTTACTATTTGAAGGGAGACCTGGCGCGCTCTGTGGAATATCTGGAGAATTTTATTCGGAAATGCTCGGTTATCAATATCGAGACGTTGCACAACACCTACTATATGCTGGATCTTTGCTGGGCGATGGAACAGGGACGCTATCCGCGGGTTATGGATTTGTCGCTGGAGCAAGAGGTGAAGAAACTGATTGCGGGGCAGAATGTTTTTCTCAAAGGATGGGCTTACCGATATAAGGCTTATCTGGACATACGAGCCAAGCGGCCCGCCAAAGACGTAATGCAGTCTCTTTCGCAGTCGCTCAGGTGGCTGGAAGAATCCGGTCATGATTTTGAAATTCAGCAGACCCGGCTGGAATTGATGCGCCAGTATCTGATGATGGGCGATCAGGCCGAAGCGGACAAAATAAAAAAGCGTATTTCTGATGTCTTTCCCCAGTATCATGACGACATGATTCCGCCAGAGCTCAAAGCAATTCTTCGCCAGCGCCCCTCCAGCCAGACGTATCTGAAAGAGATTTTAAAATTCGGAAGTGATATTATGACCCTGGCGGATCAGAAAGATATTCTCCCGCGGATCATCGCGGCCGTAAACCAATTGACCGGGGCGGAACGGGGCGCAATCTTTCTGGCCGAACAGAATGACGGGCAGCTGCGGTTAAAATTAAGGGCGTCCAAAAATCTGACGCCGGAACACGTCGCGCATCCGGGATTTCAATCATCTCTTGAATGGATGGAAAAGATTCTGCGGGAGGGGGGACGGGCACAAACCTTTATCCGGCAGGATCTGTCGCCGACTCGTCCGCAAGGACCTCTTTCCGATGAGGTTATCAGGTCGCGCATTTGCGTTCCGATCACCTATGAGGACAAAGCCGTCGGCGTGTTATATCACGACAACCGGCTGCTACATTCCGCTTTCAGCGAATCCGATGTCGAATTGCTGATGTTTTTTGCTTCCCAAACGGCGGTGATACTGAATAACATTATGGTCAATGAAGAGCTCCAGGCCTGCAACCTGAAAATGCGGGAAGAGAAACAATACGAAGAACAGCCTTACTATACGCGCAGGCAAATCAGCGGCATCATCGGCGAAAGCAGCGCGATCCGGCAGATGCTGTATCTGGTGGAGCAGGTGGCGGTTATGGATACCAATGTTCTAATTTTGGGAGAAACAGGCGTTGGCAAGGACCTTGTAGCCAACGCTCTTCATTACCGGAGTGCCAGACAGGGAAAACCCTTCATCAAAGCTAACTGCAGCGCGCTCACGGAAACGCTGATCAACAGCGAACTGTTCGGTCACGAGCACGGTGCCTTTACCGGTGCCAACACTCGCAGGAACGGCCGTTTCGAGCTCGCCGACCAGGGAACGATTTTTCTCGACGAAATCGGCGATCTGCCGTTGGGCGTGCAGGCTAATCTGCTCCGAGTAATTCAAAGTCACGAATTTGAGCGCGTGGGCGGCAACAAAACGCTACGCTCCGATTTCCGGCTGATCGCCGCCACCAACCACGATCTGCAACAACTGGTCGAAGAAAAACGTTTTCGCGCGGATCTCTATTTCCGGCTCAATGTTTTTCCGATCCGGGTGCCACCGCTTCGGGAACGGAAAGAAGACATCCCGCTTCTGGTTCATCATTTTGTCCGTCTCTACGCGCAGAAGATGAAAAAGGATATCAAGAAAGTACCCTCGGCGGAAATGAACAAATTCATGCAATATTCCTGGCCCGGCAATATTCGTGAGCTGGAAAATGTCGTCGAGCGGGGCGTTGTACTAAGCGCCTCATCCGTTTTTCGGGTGCCTGATCTGGATTCGAAAATAATGCAGATCTCCAAGTCCGAACCCGCGCAAAGTCTGGCGGACAACGAACGTAATCATATCCTTTGGGCGCTGGAGCAGAAGAATTGGAAAATCCGCGGCGCCGGGGGCGTGGCCGAGTTCCTGAACATCCATCCCTCGACGCTGGCCGCACGCATGAAGAAGCTCCAAATCAAGCGTCCGCCGAAAGACGCGTAAACAAAGCGGTTCGCAAGGCTGAATCGTCCATGCTCCTGTATGATTTTTTCCGGGCATTATTACCCTTATTGAACAAATCAAAGAGTCCATTTATCCGTCATTCGCCTTTCCGACGCTTCTCAGGAATTCGCCTATCTTTCCACCAGTGGCGGATAATAAGTAAAAAAATCCCCGGAAAGTGCCCGTCTTTCCGGGGATAATTATTTTAACTTGTCAGAATAAAAGCTCTATGCTTCCAGTCTACTTCTGGAGCTAGAAGGTCAAGGTCAGCTTGTTGAGGATAATAAAGTTATCATCAACATCCTGCTTGTATCCAGCGCCTCCCTTGTAAAAATCGCCAACGAACCAATAACCGCCGCCAAGCATATAGCTAAGGTTGTTGGTTATTTTATAGGTTGCGGTAACATCAACTTCCCATCCATACTCTTTGTTATTACCCATATCTACATTGGGTAACCCAAAGTTCATGACCAAATAATTTAAAGTGGGGGTTCTTACCGCGTCGGCATAAGAAACAGAAGCCATAATGTCCAAATCAGCAACCGGACGAACGCCGGCTTTGACCTGGAAGAAGTAAGCGTTGCTCATCGGAGCTTTCATATTATTCGTTCCTAGCCAAGGTGTCAATGAATGCGAATTACCAACGATGGGGCCCGCCCAGTAATTTCTATCCCAGTTGAACATCATCAAGCAGGGATTCCAGTCACGTCCACCGTCCAGAACGCCGCCTTCAGCTTTGTCCGCAGTGGATTGTTTATCGCCGTCCATGAACGCGGCGGTACCACCGACATAGAACATACCAAAATCAGCCAAGGCGCTGATGTAAGCTTCCAGATTACTGACTTTTACATCGTTAATACCGGCAGTTTCACTGTCAAAAATTTTACCCCATACATAATCAACTTCCGCTTCAATAGATACTGGGCCAACTTTAACTTTAGCATAAGGCTCCACAACGTAGAGAAAACCTGATCCCCTGTCACCAAAATAAGGACTTGAACCAGATTGACAGAGCTGAAAAACACCTAGAACACCGGCCTGACCACCCTTGAAATTGTAAATGAAATAACCTTGATACTTGTCAATGTCCTGATCTTCTGCTCCGGTGTAACCATAAACCATGTTGGTGTCTTTTTCCACCTTTTTAACAATCTGCAGACCGACAATAAAAGGCATTTTAACAAACATCCAGTGGATTTTGCCTTCCGGCTTGGCGTTGTCGGCAAAAACTGTTCCCCAGGCGCCATCTTCCTGAATACCTACTGACCAGATACCAACCTTGGAGGCATACCAAATATATGCCCAGTCAAAAGCGATGTTCTCATTTTCCGCTCTAGTTCCATAAGAATCAGGACTAGCAGTCAGGCTTGCAGCACTTCTTGTACCACCCCAGATTCTTTCCATCGCGTCAAAACGGGTAATGAGTTTCAGATACGGCGTGGCGATGAAATCCATCTGCACGCGCAGTCTCTGATAATAGAAAGATGTGCTGGCGTTAGAGGCAGCGTCTTCATCTGTGAATGTGTTATCCTGATACATACCGGCCGCGTAGAAAGAACCGGTAAACTTCACATCGGCCGCGAAGACCGACGCACTGCAGACTATAACTAAGCCCAGTACAGACATGAACAACCCTATTTTTTTCATCTCTCCTTCCCCCTTTTTAAAAATATTAATATTTCCTCCTTAAGAATCGGGCAGATATTTAAGGAGTCCCTTTATCAATCAGCGTTGCCAAAGTCCGTGTAGATTACGGCAAGCCGATCTATTGACAGAACGCAATTAAGGTGCCATAGCTCATATAAAATATATTGTTTATTAACGATGTGTTACGAAGGTTTGACCGCCTAGCGCACCATATATGGTGCGCTAGGCGCTAAATATTGCATTATTTTCACTGGCTGATGTCTTTGCGGGAATTTGAGAGAACATAGAACTTAATTAAGGTTTATGTTCTCTCAAATTGTATTCACATTTTTTCGATTAAACAAAATGTCAAGAATAAATATT
>JAFGKC010000081.1 GCA_016928765.1 Syntrophaceae bacterium | reverse complement strand
ATGTGAAACTCTCCACGAAAGAAAGGGCTTTAAAAACCCCTTAACGAACTGGAAATACGTTATATTAATCCGTATTGGCTGTCAAGAATATTTTAACGGCATGAAAAAAGAATTATTGATCAAAGGCTTCCGGGCAATATACAAATATTTTCTTGCATCTGGCGGGACACTAAACTAAATGATATTTAATAGATATTTGTCACAGAAAGGACTTTATGAGAGAAGGGGACAAAAAAGAAAAAAAGGAAGAAGTTTATCCGGAAGTAGCCATTGAAGATTTAACGCCTGAATTGCGTGAAGCGTGCGCACGCGCCGGATGGAGCGCCCTCACGCCGGTGCAGGCAAAAGCAATTCCGTATCTTCTGGCCGGCCGCGATGTGATGGTTCAATCGCGCACCGGCAGCGGCAAGACGGGCGCGTACATTTTGCCGATTATGGAAAAAATAGACTGGCAAAAGAAAGTCACGCAGGCGCTGGTACTTGTTCCCACGCGCGAGCTTGCCTTGCAGGTATCACAAGAGGCCCAGCGGCTGGCTCAGGGAACACAGCTGAACACAGCGGTGGTTTACGGCGGCGTCGGTTATGGCGCTCAGTTGGAGGCATTCCGACGCGGCGCTCAGCTGGTTGTGGGCACGCCGGGTAGAATTCTCGATCATTTGCTCAAAAACAATCTTTCCCTGGATAATTTACAGATATTGATTTTTGACGAAGCCGATCGAATGCTTTCGATGGGGTTTTATCCCGATATGGTAAAAATCAGCAAATATCTGCCCGCGCACGCAATATTAAGCAGCATGTTTTCCGCGACTTTCCCGCCGCAGGTAATACGCCTGGCGGAACAATTTCTGCGCGCGCCGCAGCTTTTGAGCCTCAGCGGCGGCCAGGTGCATATCGCTGAAATCGAGCATGCTTATTATGTTGTGCCGGGAATGCGCAAGGACCGTTCACTGGTGCGCATCATCGAAATTGAAAATCCCGCCTCGGCGATTATTTTTTGCAATACCAAAGATACGGTGCACTATCTTTCCGTTGTTTTGAAACGTTTCGGTTATGACGCGGATGAACTCAGCTCCGATCTCGCCCAGAGCATGCGCGAGAAAGTCATGGCGCGCGTGCGACGTGGCGCGCTGCGTTTTCTGGTCGCCACGGATGTGGCCGCGCGCGGGATCGACATCCCGGATTTATCACATGTTATCCAGTATGAGCCGCCGGAAGACCCGGAAGCCTACATTCACCGCGCCGGAAGAACAGGACGCATGGGTTCCGGCGGTGTAGCCATTTCTGTGGTCGCGGAAATGGAAAAATTCAAATTGCAAAGTATTGCCCGTTATTACAACATTAACATGCAGGAACGTCCCCTGCCAGATGATGAGGAGCTGGAAAGGGTTGTTGCCCAAAGAATAACCGCTCTTCTGGAAGCGCGCCTGCGCGCCCGCGATAATCTGCAGATTGAAAGAATGCGCCGTTTCGCGCAGTTGGCTAAAAGCCTGTCGCAGACGGAAGATCAGCTGGCTCTGATTACCATGCTGCTGGACGATTATTATCAGCAGTCACTGCACGCGCCGCCCGAACAGCCCGTGGCGGAAGAAGCGCCCGTGGCCGCGGCAAAACCAAAAGCAAAGAACAGAAGGCCCCGGCCCAGGAATCAAAAAAACAGGAAGGGATGAAATTATGAAAAATAAAATTCTCTGTGCGACTAAAAACATAAGTTTTATTGTTTGCTTGATTTCATTATTTTTGTTTGCATCGTGCGTGACAACACCAAAAGATTTTACGCCGTCAAAAGCCGCGAAAATCGCGGTTGTTCTGGGCGCGGGCGCTTCGAAGGGGTTTGCGCATATCGGAGTGCTGAAAGTTCTGGAATCGCACAAAGTTCCCGTGCACATTGTAGTGGGTACAAGCGTCGGGTCTTTTGTCGGCAGTTTGTACGCTTACGGTTACAACCCCTATGAGCTGCAGACGATTGCTTTGGGAATTCAAAAAAATGATATTGCCGACTATATTATTCCCGATAACGGTTTTATTAAAGGGGAAAAACTGGAAAATTTTGTCAACGTCAAAGTAAAGTACACGCCGATGGAAAAATTCAAAATTCCCTTTTATGCCGTGGCCACGAACATTCAAAACGGCGAGGAGATGATTTTCGGGCGCGGCAACCCCGGGAAAGCCGTGCGCGCCAGTTGTTCTCTTCCCGGAATTTTTAATCCGGTACTGATCGGCGATAAATATTATGTGGATGGCGGAGTAGTAAATCCGCTGGCGGCGGATGTGGCGCGCCGGTTTGGCGCTGACGTTGTCATCGCCGTGGATATTTCTTCAAGCGTGGAGACCCCTCCCCCGAAAGCCACGGTCGATACAATCATGCAGGCGGTGGATATTATGTATAACAAAATAGCTTCGCTGCATCTGAAGCACAGCGATATAGTGATAAGGCCGAAAGTCGGGCATATTGGTTCCAGCGATTTTTCCAAAAGGCATGAAGCGATTATGGAAGGCGAAAAGGCCGCCACGGAAGCCATGCCGGCAATTAATCAGATTATGGAAAAATTGCGCTGGGAAGGAAGGTTGCCTCATTAAATTGCCAGGCGCCAAAAAAATATGGGCGCGCGCAAAAGCCGTTTTTCTGGCAAAAGCAGGCTAAACAATTAGGCGCCCGAGCCTACCGCCGCCCAAATTAGCCTTGACAAACAAAGATGACTATGATTTACGCATGACCCTATAAATTAAAGGGGTTTTACTCATGAAAAAGACGCTGACCAATAAATCGAATCTTAAACGAAAAAGAACCCACGGGTTTCTTGTCCGTATGGCGTCTAAATCGGGACGGCAGGTGCTTAATCGCCGCAGAGCCAAGGGAAGAAAACGTTTAGCAGT
>JAFGKC010000080.1 GCA_016928765.1 Syntrophaceae bacterium | reverse complement strand
TTATCCGGTCAAAATCTTAAAACAATCGCCGCGAGACAGCACTCGGCCAGCCTGCAAATGCAGCCGGACCGGGGCATTATTTATGACCGCAACGGCGAAAAACTGGCCATATCGGTAATGACCGATTCTGTCTGCGCAGATCCTTCCAAAGTCACCAACGCGGCCGCGGCTTCCGCCAAAATAGCTAAAGTACTCAATCTGGATAGAAAAATCGTTCAACAAAAAATTTCCACGCAAAAAAACTTCACTTGGATTGCCAGAAGGATTTCTCCAGAGCAGGCCGCGGAAATTCAGTCAGTCTCAATAGAGGGAATTTTCTTAATTAAAGAACCAAAACGCTTTTATCCCAACGGACAATTGGCGGCGCATCTGCTTGGGTTTGTCGGAGATGATAATACCGGCTTGGAAGGTTTGGAATACAAATACGATGATGTATTACTCGAGAAACCGGAAAGTCTTGCTTGGGTGCGCGATGCTAAAGGAAAGAAGCTGTTCTTACGTGCCGAGAAAAACGAAGCTGAAAACAAGCAGGCGCTAAACGTTGTATTGACGATTGATAACCGTATTCAGTATCTGGTGGAAACGCATCTGAAAGAAGCTGTGACGCTACGTGGCGCGAAGGGCGGAATAGCCATCGTCATGAATCCGAAAACGGGAGAAATTCTGGCTCTGGCCAATGAAAAAGGTTTTGATCCGAATAATATTAAAGGGCTTTCGCCAAGCGTGTGGCGAAATAGCGCTATTATTGATGTTTTTGATCCCGGTTCAACTTTTAAACCTTTTTTAGTCGCCGCGGCACTGGAGGAAAAAAAGGTCAAGGAAACAGATAGAATATTCTGTGAAGACGGTTCCTATACTGTTGATGACCGGACGTTTCGTGAAGCTAACAAAAAACGCTACGGTTATCTTTCTGTAAGGGACGTATTAAAATATTCCAGCAATATCGGTTCAGCAAAAATCGCGCGTAAGCTGGGCAGGGAAAAATATCATCGGTACATTGAAAATTTTGGTTTCGGCGCGAAAACAGGAATAGAATTGCCGGGTGAATCTTCCGGAATATTAAGGCCGGCGCAAAATTGGACAAAAGTGGATACAGCGTCGATCGCATTCGGGCAGGGAATTTCCGTTACGGCGATTCAGCTTATTTCCGCGATGTCAGCTATTGCCAATAAGGGTGTTTTAATGAAACCGTATATTGTACGCGGTCTTACTGACAAAGAAAATAATCCGGTAAAAATGCAGACGCCGGAAGTCGTTCGTCAGGTAATCTCGGAAGGAACGGCAAAACGCATGAGCAAAATACTCACGGGTGTTGTCGCTTCTAATGATGGAACGGGGAAAAACGCGCATATCGCGAATGTTGCTGTCGCCGGAAAAACAGGAACGGCTCAAAAATTCGATTTTGCCAGCAATACTTATTCGTCAGAGAAAGTTCGCACGTCTTTCATGGGATTTTTCCCCGCTGATGATCCGCAGGTTGCCATTTTGGTTGTTTTAGATGAACCGCAGACGGATAAATGGGGCGGCGTGGCGGCGGCCCCGGTCTTCAAAAATATTAGTGAACAAATACTTAACTGTTTTGAAACAAATATTCGTAAGGTTCAGGTTGTTAAAGCGGATGTTTCCGATAAGGTGCAATTGATTTCAACACAAAAAAATTATACCGAGCAGGATTTTTATGCTGATGATTCAGAGATGCCTGATTTTACCGGACTGACAATTAGGCAGGCTCTGAAAAAAGCCAGAGCGCACTCAATAGACTTAAAGGTATCCGGCAGCGGATGGGCTATCCAGCAGTATCCGCGATCCGGCGCTGCGCTCAGGGGCAGTCGTGTATGCAAAGTTGTTTTTGAGTTGAACGATTGAGGATAATATGCAGCTGAGACATTTGCTAAATGGCGTGGAAGTCATCAATGATCCCCAAAACCTGGATGATCGTGTTTCCGCTGTTTGTTATAGCGCCAATAAATGCGTGCCAGGTTCGCTTTTTGTGGCAATCAAAGGCTTGCAGCATGACGGCCATGATTTTATCCAGGAGGCGATAACTAAAGGCGCGCGTTTTATTGTTTATGAAAACGACGTGAATTTGTCTCCCGCCGTTACGCCAATCAAAGTCAAAAACAGCCGCGACTCGCTGGGAATATTGGCCAAAAATTATTTTGGAAGCCCCGCTGACGGTTTGGTGCTGGTCGGAGTTATCGGCACCAGCGGCAAGACAACTATTACCTATCTTTTGGAATCAATATTTAAAGAGGCCGGTTTTAAATGCGGGGTATTGGGCACTATTAATTACCGCTACAAAGATAAAACATTTCCCGCTCCGAACACGACACCCGAATCGTACGAAATGCACAAAATTCTGCGCGAAATGAGCGATGAAGGAATCACCCACGTTATTGCCGAAGTTTCGTCTCACGCGATTGATTTGCGCAGAGTGGATTCTTGCGATTTCGATCTCGGTATTTTTACTAATTTGACACCGGAGCATCTGGATTATCATGTTACCATGGAAAATTATTTTCAGGCGAAGAAAAGGTTTTTTTCCGAAGTATTGCCGCAAAGTAAAAAAAGTATTACCAGCAAGATGATAATCAATGGTGATGACGAGTGGGGACAAAGAATACTGAAAGAAGTATCGCTGTCTTCGATTAATTACGGTATCGACAGTAAAAATGATGTCAGGGCGATTAGTTATGATTTATCGCTTGAGGGAATAAAAGCGCACATCGATCTGGCGGGAGAAGAAATAAAGATACAATCGGAGCTTATCGGTAAATTCAATCTGCAAAATATTCTGGCCGCCATGGCCGGCGCAAAAGCGCTGGGTATAACTTCTGAGGAAATCAAGCGGGGAATTGAGAAATTAAATCGCATCCCCGGGCGATTGGAAAAGATTGAATCACCTCTGGGCATCAGTGTTTTTGTCGATTACGCGCACAAGGCTGACGCCCTGCAGCAGGTTTTAGAAAATCTTGTTCAATTCCGGAAGACGCGCCTGATCACAGTTTTCGGCTGCGGCGGGAACAGAGACCGCGGTAAAAGACCGCTTATGGGAAATACCGCTACCAGTTACAGCGATCTGACGATTGTTACTTCTGATAATCCCCGCAAGGAAGATCCGCTGGCGATTATTAACGAGATAGAAGCGGGAATCGATAAGCAAAAAGTAAAAAAACTGATTGCTCAAAGTTCGCTGAACGGCGACGCCATTCACGCTTATATGATAGTGCCTGAAAGAAGAGACGCAATTGCCAAGGCAATACAACTTGCGCAACAAGACGATATTATTCTTATCGCGGGGAAGGGTCATGAAAATTATCAGATTGTGGGAACAAAGAAATATTCTTTTGACGACCGGATTATTGCCACGGAAGCATTGAATTTAAGGAGTAATGAATAGATGAGTGACGCGTCCCCCAGATTAACGCTTAAAGAGACGCTTGACGCGGTCAAAGGCGGTTTAATTGCCGGCGCGCCAAATGTTACTTTTTCTGGGATCTGCACTGATTCGCGTCAGATGAAAGAGAGGAATTTATTTTTCGCGCTCAAAGGCGATAATTATGATGGACACGATTATTGTGCAAAAGCTTTAGAACTTGGCGCGGCCGGAATAATTATAAGCGATGAGAATAAAATCGATGTAAGCAAAATAAAAAATAACTGCGCTGTGATAAAAGTTACTGACACATTAGAGGCAATAGGAGACCTGGCTCATTATTGGAGAAATAAATTTTTAATACCTGTAATCGGACTCACAGGGTCATCAGGTAAGACAACAACAAAAGAAATAATGGCGGCAATTATTGGCCGCCAAAAAAATATCTTAAAGACGGAAGGCAATCTGAATAATCTGATTGGTTTGCCCATGACTATCTTTCAGCTTACTAATGATCATGAGGTGGCAATTCTGGAGATGGGGACGAATACACCCGGTGAGATAAAGAGGCTGACGAAAATCGCGGCGCCGGATATCGGCGTGATAACAAACATCGGCCCCGCCCATCTGGCCGGTTTTGGCTCCATAGAGGGAGTGAGAAAAGAAAAAGGCGATTTGTTCGCGCATATGAATAAAAACGGCATAGCCGTTGTCAATATGGATGATGAAAATATAAACGTGATCTCTGAAACATGGAAAGGTCAGCGCATCAGCTTTGGAATGAGCCCGAGTGCTGATGTATGCGTGAAAAAAATTGACAAGATCGGACCTAAGGGGATGCGTTTTCAGTTGATGATCGCGGGCAAGGAATATAAGGCGGAAACAAAAATCGCCGGCATGCAAAGCGTTGTCTATAACGCGATGGCCGCGGTTGCTGTCGCGCAAGCTTTAGGTATCAAACATGAAACAATATTGGAAGGGCTCGCTTCATTTCAGCCCGTTGCCGGACGCATGGAAATAATCAAGCTAAAAAACGGCGCGTATCTGATCAATGATTCTTACAACGCCAATCCGGCTTCAACGCGCGAGGCGCTGATGACTCTCAAAGAGCTCAAAAGCAATCACAATAGTTACGCCTTTCTGGGCGACATGCTGGAGCTGGGCGAAGAGTCTCACGAAATGCACAGGAAAATAGGAATGCTCGCGGCGGTTACGGGAGTGAATAACCTTTTCCTGCGGGGAGATTTTTCCGATGCCACTGCCGCTGGCGCGGCGGAAGGCGGAATGACATCAGATAAAATTAAATATTTAGCAGATATGAAATGCGATCTTCTGTCCATAAAAGAAAATTTAAAAAAGGGCGATTGGATTTTGGTCAAAGGCTCGCGGCGCATGAAAATGGAGAAAATAGTTGAGCAAATATGTGGTGATTTCGGATGCGAATAAATAGGAAAAATTGCGAACTAGGAGTAAATAAGAAGTGATTTACGAATTTTTATATCCTTTACATACGGTATTTTCGTTTTTTAATGTCTTTCGTTACATTACGTTTCGGACGATATTCGCGTCCATTACTGCCTTGTTAATTTGTCTTTTTGTCGGTCCCTGGCTGATACGCAAACTGCAAAGCTTGCAAATAGGCCAGCATATCAGAGAAGACGGGCCGCTGAGTCATCTGTCTAAAAAAGGCACTCCCACCATGGGAGGCATATTAATTATTATCGCCGTTGTTATTTCAACTTTTCTTTGGGCGAATTTAACCGTCAATTATATCTGGTTAGTACTTCTGGTTACGGTAGGTTATGGATTGATAGGTTTTGCCGATGATTACCGGAAACTAACCGGAAGCAGCTCCAAGGGCATATCGGGGAAAACCAGGCTGGCATTTGAAATTGTCATCGCTTTGTTTGTCAGCATTGTTCTATATTTTAAACCAGGATTCAATTCCCAGATAGCTATTCCTTTTTTTAAAACGGTTCTGCCTAACCTCGGCTGGGGTTATATCCTTCTGGCAACATTTATAATTGTCGGAACGGCCAATGCGGTGAATCTCACCGATGGGCTTGACGGATTAGCTATCGGCCCCGCGACAATCTGTTTTGCCACGTTTGTTCTATTCGCTTATTTTTCCGGCAACGTGAAAGTTGCCACATACCTGCAAATTCCTTACGTGACCGGATCCGGTGAATTAGCTGTTTTCTGCGGGGCGATGGTCGGCGCCGCGCTTGGTTTTCTGTGGTTCAATTCTTATCCCGCGGAAGTATTTATGGGAGATGTAGGCTCGTTATCGCTAGGCGGCGCTTTGGGAACATTGGCAATTATAACCAAGCAGGAAATACTCTTGGCGATTGTCGGCGGTATTTTTGTCGTGGAGACTTTTTCCGTAATATTTCAGGTCGGTTATTTTAAACTTACAAATGGCAAAAGGATTTTTCGCATGGCTCCGTTACATCACCATTTTGAATTGAAGGGCTGGGCGGAACCAAAAGTAATTGTGCGTTTTTGGATAATTTCTATTTTGCTCGCGCTATTGGCAATAAGTACTTTGAAGCTGCGCTAGAGGCAATATGAATTTAAAAGGTAAAAAAATAGTTATTCTTGGCGTCGGCAAAACGGGAATTGCCACGGCAAAGTTTCTTGGTAAGCAGGGAGCGAAAGTGGCGGTTACGGATGAAAAACCATTTAGCGCCTGGGGAACAGAGTTCGAAAGTATCGCGCGCGAAAAGTGGATCGAGAAGGGGATTTACCATCCGGAAATTCTCGATGGAGCAAGCATGGTTATACCGTCGCCTGGTGTTCCCCCAAGGAATGCAATATTAAGGTCAGCGATAGAAAAGAAAATAGCCGTAATCAGTGAAATAGAACTGGCGCATAATTTTTTCAATACACCGGTAATCGCTGTTACCGGAACCAACGGTAAAACAACGACAACAACACTTTTGGGAGAAATATTGAAAGCGGCAGGTAAAAAAGTGTTTGTTGGCGGCAACATTGGTAATCCTTTGATTGAATACGCGCGGGGCTCGGCGAAGGATGAGTATGTTGTTGCCGAAATAAGCAGTTTTCAGCTTCAGTGGGTGGACAAGTTTCACCCCTTTATTTCGATTCTGTTGAATATAACCAGTGATCACACAGATTACCATAGTTCTTTCGCCGAATATGTAAAAGTCAAAAGAAGGATATTCGCAAATCAGACTGAAAATGATTTCGCGATTATGAATGCCGATGATGGCTCGCAAAAAGAATTGGCGAAACATATTCGAGCGAAGATTATTTATTTTAGTTCGAAGCGAGAATTAAATGTGGGAATTTATCTGGAAAAAAACAAGATAATTTTTCGAACAGCGGAATATGGTCAAGAATCATATCCCGTATCGATGATTAAAATCCCCGGATTGCACAATGTGGAAAATGTGATGGCCGCGATTGCGGCAGCGCGCCTTTGCCGCGCTGACCGGCGCATCGTTGAATCTTGCATTTCAGAATTTCACGGTTTGCCGCACCGCATAGAATTCGCCGGCGAGAAGAATTCAATTAAATTTTATGATGATTCCAAAGGAACTAATGTTGGCGCTGTTGTGCGCGCGCTGGAAACTTTTTCTCAACCCGTCATTTTGCTTTTGGGCGGCCGTGATAAAGAAGGTGATTTTGAAACACTGCAATTCATAATTCCCGAAAAAACAAAACGGGTAATTTTATTTGGTGAAGCTAAAGACAGGATAGCGTCATTGATCGGCAACAGCGTTGAAAAAATTAAGACGCAAAAGCTGATTGACGCCGTGGAGGTTGCTTACAAAAGTGCCGAGCCCGGTGATATTGTTTTGCTTTCTCCCGGATGCGCGAGCTTCGACGAATTCCGCGATTACAAGGAACGCGGGAATATTTTTAAACAGGCAGTGAGGAATCTTTAATGGACGCCGCGATTCAATACGAAGAAAGATCACCGGATATAATGTTGCTTTTGGTCACGCTGATTCTCGTTACCATAGGCACGGCGATGATTTATTCTTCAAGCTCCATTATTGCTTTGGAAAAGTTTGGCGACAGCCGGTTTTTTATCAAAAAGCAAATTGTATTTGTTTTTTTGGGCATGGTTATGATGGTACTGATGACAAAGATTCCTTATGAACACCTGAAAAAGCTTGCTTACCCAGGGCTCTTGCTGGCGATTATTCTGCTGTCTTTGCTGTTAATCCCCGGATTGGGATTGAAGCGAGGAGGTGCGACGCGCTGGCTGAATGTCGGCGGTGTTTCCTTTCAGGTGACGGAGATGGTAAAAATAGCCATGGTCTTATTCCTTTCTCACTTTTTGTCGCGCAAAGCCACGCAGTTGAAAAATTTTCAACGCGGCGTTTTCTTCCCTCTGTTTGTCACGTTGGTGATGATTTCTCTTATTTTGCTTCAGCCGGATTTCGGCGCCGCCGTTATTGTTTTTACAATATTTTTATTCATGCTTTGCATCGCTGGAGCACGGATAAGGCATTTGCTAGTTTTGCTGTTAATGTTTATACCGGCAGGCGTTATGCTGGTATTATTAAAGGGTTATAGGATGGCGCGCCTGGCGGCTTTTCTGGATCCATGGAAAGACGCGCACAATACCGGCTTTCAGATTATTCAATCGCTTTTGTCATTTGGTTCCGGAGGCGCTTTCGGTGTCGGCATTGGTGATGGCGTGCAGAAATTATTTTATTTACCTGAACCGCACACGGATTTTATCCTTTCTATTATCGCGGAAGAAAGCGGTTTTATCGGAGTAACAATTGTTATTGTCATGTTCGCTCTTTTTGCCGTGCGGGGTCTGATGATTTCAATAAAAGCGCCCGATTTTTTTGGAACATTACTGGCCGCCGGTTTAACTTTGGTAATCACTATTCAGGCGTTTATAAATATCGCCGGCGTGATGGGGCTCATTCCGCTGAAAGGATTGGTTTTGCCTTTTTTGAGTTACGGAGGGACGGCATTCATTATGAGTATGATCTCCGTGGGAATATTGCTGAACATTTCTTCGCAGACAAAATGAGGCGGACGTATATAATTTAGACGAGAATATTTTTCAAAAGACGGAGTTAAAAATGCGCGTTGTCATAGCAGGGGGAGGAACAGGCGGTCATTTGTTTCCCGGCATAGCAATTGCTGAAGAATTTCTCAAAAGAAGCGATGAAGCGGAAGTGATATTTATCGGAACGAAAAAAGGTATTGAAGTAAGAGTGCTTGGGACGCTTGGCTTTAAGCTGAAAACAATCGATGTAGAAGGACTTAAGGGAAGAGGAATAGGAGCGCTGGTGAAAGGTATTTACCAGATACCAAAAAGCATCTGGCAGTCACGGCGCATTCTAAAGGCATTCGCGCCGAATATTGTTATTGGTGTCGGCGGTTACGCTTCCGGACCAGCGGTTATTGCCGCGCGCTTTATGGGAATACCCACGGCTATTGCTGAACAAAATGCCGTGCCGGGGATAACAAATAAAATTTTGGGTAAATTCGTTAAAAAAATATTTGTTACCTATAAACAGACCGACGGGAGCTTTCCCGCGCAAAAAATGATTGTCAGCGGTAATCCGGTAAGGGCGGCCTTTGCAAAGATGAAAGAAACAGAAAAAACAAAGAAAGATTACTGGCAGCTCCTTGTTTTTGGCGGCTCACAGGGCGCCGAGGCTATTAACAAAGCTATGGTCAGCATGCTGCCGCGGCTGCAAAAAATAAAAAAGAGTATTCATATAATTCATCAGACTGGCCCGAAACAGGCGCATCAAATAAAACTTGCCTATGAAAAGTATTCCATGAAGGCGCAGGTTTTGCCGTTTATTGCCGATATGGTTAAAGCTTATAAAAGCGCGGATTTGATAATCTGCAGGGCGGGCGCCACCTCGCTCGCGGAAATCACGGCCGCCGGTAAGGCCGCCATTTTAATTCCGTATCCTTTTGCCGCCAACGACCATCAGACAAAAAACGCGCAGGCGATGGCAGACGCGGGAGCCGCACTGATTGTTCATGAACGCGAACTGGGAGAGGAAAAATTGTTTCAAGTGATTGACGGTTTGCTCAAAGACGATAAGAAATTAAGACAGATGGAAAAGAAATCAGCCAAACTGGGAAATGTTAAAGCGGCGTCAAAGATTGTTGACGCGTGCATTAAACTGATGGCCTGAAGATAGAGGAAAAGAAAGCACGGGATAATGATGAAAGAAAAACAAAGCGGGTTAATGCGAAAAAAAGTAAAGAAAATTCATTTTATCGGAATTGGCGGTATAGGGATGAGCGGCATTGCCGAAGTACTGCTTAATCTGGGATATGAAATCAGCGGCTCAGACGCTAATCGTTCCGACACGACAGAAAGATTGAAAAATCTGGGCGCTAAAGTATCCATCGGGCATAAAGCGAAAAACGTATCCAAGGTTGATGTTGTTGTAACATCAACGGCGGTTAAAGAAAGCAACCCGGAAGTTATTGAAGCTCACAAAAAAAATATTCCGGTGATACCGCGCGCGGAAATGCTGGCGGAGCTTCTTAAGATGAAGTTTTCCATCGCTGTTTCCGGCAGTCACGGCAAAACAACAACAACATCAATGATTTCCACTATTCTGGCTAAAGGGGGACTTGATCCAACAATGGTCATCGGCGGTAAGCTGGCGAGCATCGGAAGTAACGCGAGGCTCGGTGACAGCGATATTATCGTGGCCGAAGCGGATGAAAGCGACGGCTCATTTTTAAAATTATCTCCCACAATAGCCATCATAACTAATATTGACCGCGAGCATCTGGATTATTATTCGGGGATCGAAGAAATAAAAGACGCATTTCTCAAATTCGCCAACATTGTTCCGTTTTACGGCAGCACTATTTTGTGCGGCGACAACGAAAATGTACGTGAAATATTGCCGCTGATAAAACGTAAAACAATGACTTACGGGATAAAGTATCCCGCGGATTACACGGCAAAAGATATCAAATTTTTAGTTAATAAAACAAAATACAAACTCTATTACAAAGGGGATAAACTGGGAATAGTTGAGTTGAATGTTCCCGGTATGTTTAATGTTTATAACTCTATGGCGGCAGTGGCGGCTTGTCGTGAACTAAATCTAAGCATGGAGACAATCACAAGCGGGCTCATGGACTTTTACGGCGTGCATAGAAGACTCGAAGTAAAAGGAACAGTTTCAGAAATTACTGTTGTCGACGATTATGGCCATCATCCAACGGAAATAAAAGAAACGCTTGCCGCTGCCCGCCAGGTCTGGAAAAAAAGAATAGTCGTTGTATTTCAGCCGCATCGTTATACGCGGACCAAAGCGCTTTTTGATGAATTCACCCAAGCGTTTACGGACGCGGACATTCTTATTATCAACGATATTTATCCGGCCAGTGAAGAGCCGATTCCTGGAATTAATTCCGCCGCGTTATGGGCGGCGATAAGAGAAAAGGGTCACGCAAACGTTGAATATATAGCGGGTGAGAAAGAAACCATTAAGTATCTTATGAACACGTTAAAACCCAAAGATACGGTTATAACTTTAGGCGCCGGTAACGTTTATAAAACCGGCGAAGCGCTTTTAAATAAATTGGCGGGTAAAGAAAGAAAAAATTAATGATGGTCGAAAATAATATTAAAGAAACGCTGAAAGATATTTATTCGGTAAAAATATTATATGATGAACCCATGTCACGCCACGCTTCGCTGTGCGTGGGAGGAAAAGCGGACGCCCTTGTTATTTTAGAAAATGAGGAGCAACTGATTGGGATTGTAAGGCTGCTTACAGCTCGAAATATTGACTATTTGCCCGCGGGGAATTTAACAAATATTATCGTGCGCGATGGCGGTTATCGCGGAGCAATACTGCTGATGAAAGGATTGAAAAAAACAAATCATCAATATTCGCCCGAAAGCGGACACACTATATCCGCTCAGGCCGGAGCTTCACTGTCCGCCGCAGTGAGTCTGGCTTTGGCCCAAGAGCTTTCCGGTATGGAGTTTTGCGCGGGGATTCCCGGCTCAGTAGGCGGCGCGGTGTGGATGAACGCGGGAGCGTACGGGAAAGAAATGAAGGATGTCATAGAGAACGTATATCTCCTGGACGCGCAAGGCGAGAAAAAGGAAATGAGCCGCGAGGAAATAACCTTCGGATACAGGAAAACAGAATTGCCGCCAGGAGCGATTATCATGGGTGCCAGCTTTAAGCTGGAAAAAGGAAACGGGGAAGAAATAAAAAAAAGTATAACGGAAATAATGAAATGGCGTCAGGAAAAACATCCTCTCGAATATCCAAACGCCGGGTCGATATTTAAAAATATTCCTGGTCAACCGGCAGGAAGAATTATTGAAGAAATGGGAATGAAAGGACAAAGTATTGGTAACGCGCGAATTTCGCCAAAACACGCGAATTTTATTGTCAACACGGGAAAAGCCACGGCGTCAGATGTTTTGCGTCTGATTTCTCTGGTTCAGAAAAAAGCGCGTGAAGAAAAAAGGATAAACCTGGAAACGGAAGTTGTAATTATCGGAGACGAATAATGCCTTCTAACGTAAAGAAAAGTTATGACGCAAAAAGGTATCGCGTGGTTCGCAGATTCGGTGAGGTATCCGGTGATTTTTTCCGTGCTTTAAGCATGCTATTTTGCGCTGCCGCGCTTACCTGCGCATTTATTTATGTTTACAGTTATCTCTTGAGCTCGCCTTATTTCGCGATTAGAGAAACATCAGTGCGCGGGCTGAATGAACTGACGGAAAAAGACATTCTTACGCTAGCGAATATAAAACCCGCGCAGAACCTTTTGGCGGTGAACAAGAC
>JAFGKC010000079.1 GCA_016928765.1 Syntrophaceae bacterium | reverse complement strand
TCCCCAGCTTGCCTGCGTTAACGCCATGGCCGCGAGCGTGATAACCAAAAGCTCCTGTGATTTAATCCTTTGCGCGAGAAATACAGCCACGGCAAAAAAACATAAACCGGTAGCCATTGCCGGGTTGGGCGCGACGGGTTGCTGCCGGATAAGAACCAAAGCTAAAAGCAAGAACGGGCCCAAGACGGGAAGCGCGGAAATCCAGGCTGAAGAATTTATAAAAGAAGGAATCAAAAATCCCTTAATCTCATCCAAAGCGACAAGCGGATTCCACTCTTTTATTTTTTTCAAAAACAAAAGAGTGACAAAGCATAAAAGCAAACCGGCAATTAAAATCACCAGAAAAAATTCATTGCCTATTTGGATAACCGGCGTTCTTAAAACCCAGCCCACGCCCGCGCCCAGAAGCAAGATGCTCAAAAGCACCACGGAGACAATACTGCCCGCGACCAGGCTGATAAATATGCCGATGATGTTCAAACCCAGAAGCAGAGGCCAGAAAAGAAAAGAGGCGCTGGGAGTTTTAAAAAAAATAAAAACCGCCACGGCTACTAAAGCGACCGGAAAAAATTTCAGCCAGTTTATGGAATGCTCTTCCACACCGTTTTTCTTGGCAATAAGCATCGGCCCAAGTCCCGCGGTAAGCGCGTAGGCAAAGAAAAGCAGCATACCCCACGAAGGCTCGCGGAAATCAAATCTCCAGAGCGCCCACATAAAAATCACCAGAAAGCCCAAAAAAACGTAAAAGATAGAACCGACGCTCCACGCTTTTTCTTTATAAGAAAGAATCATGGCGACCAGGGTTGACACGAACACGACTAAAAGAGGCAGCCATTCTTTTCCCGCAAGCATCACCAAAGCCACGGCCAGTGTGCTTAAAAAAAGAATACGCAATGAAATTAAAACCGGGCGGGCTGACGGATCCTTGCCCCGGTAAAGCCAGAAAAAAAGGCTGAAAAGACAAAGGTTGCAAAGCGCGATAACGCAGATGAGATAATTTTCCGCGGGCGGTTGTGTTCCCCATGCGCCGGCTGAGAGAGTAAGCAGTGTGCCGACGGTGACGAGCACGTAAAGCGGCAGCCAATCCATACGGCGGATTACTTCAAAAAGGCCGACATTAACGACGCTCAGGTAAATAAAAAGACCGATAAGATTCGGGTGTCCTGTCTGAATTAAAATAGGCGTCGCGTAAGCGCCTATCGCGCCCAGCACGGAAATAAATCTTCCCTGTAAAAAAACAGCCAGGACAAAGGCGGTAGCGGAAATAAGAACAAAAAGGCCGAAGCCCGCGATTTTGGGAATAAAGCCGTAATAAACCGAAGCCGCGAAGGAAATCGCGTATAAAACCGCGATGCCTCCCGCCGCGAGGCTGTGCGCGGTTGTGTTATACCGTTCGCGATTAATAAAGAGCGAGCCAACCACCATAGCCAGGCCGACAAGCGCTCCCATGGCCAAGCGCACCTGCGGCGGAATCAGATTATTATCGATAGAATATTTAACAAAAAATATGGCCGCGATAAATAAAGCGAAGCCGCCCAGCCAGGCGAAAAGCTTTATGCCGGTAAACTGTTCCCAATCAACATTGGCCTTGAATTCCTGCCATTTTGACGAAGCTGGAGATGGAAGCGGAAAATCTTTTTTGGTACTTTGCCCGGTACGCTCTTTTTCAACATAAGCGGCAGCTGATGCCTGCCTGGATAATCCTGTGGATTCCATAATAGAAGCGGGGGGAATTTCCGGCTTTGGCGGCAGGGCGGAAGCGGGCGGTATTTCCGGCGCCGGAGGAATCGCTCCCGCGGGCGGCGGCGTGACCGTCTCGGTAATTAAAGTAGTTTTTACTTCCGGCGTTTTTGTTTCTTCCTGAGCCGACGCCATATCGGCCTGTGTAACGCCTCCGGTTTTCCTGAGCTCTAAAAATAGATTATTTAAAGACGAAACATCCTTTTTTAATTTTCCAATTTCCTGTTCGATTTCGCTATGCTTCTTGTCAATCTTTTGAAAACGGAAAAAACCGATAACCGCGGCGATAAGTAATACGAATACCCAGAAACCCATAATATTCCCCTTCCACAAAACGCGTATAAAAGAAATTTTTTCTAAATAAATATAAATTGGCTGCTTTGCGCGAAAGTATAGGTGAAGACATTCGGGAAAGTCAATTAAATACTAAGCGCGGCAAATTTCCCGAAGCGCCTGATTATTTTGGGATTATAAGATATTGACAGATAAAATAGTTACTGTAAAATCATAATTAAAGCAGCGTGAAATCAGCCTACGCTAACGGGTTTCTATGAAACGCAAAAAGCGCCTTTCGCTATCTGTTTTTAAAACACTTTTTTTATTTATTCCCCTGTTTTTTCCCGCCGAAGGCTTCTGCGCTGATTACGACACATCCCTGCGGACAGATCTAAACTTTAATTATAAAATCAGTGATAAGTTTAAGTCGGTATCCTATGTGTTTATTCAGCTAAATGAAGACGTGGAGAATTTTAACTATACGGAATGGGGTACGGGACTGCAGTATCAGACGCCTTTAAAATGGCTTTCCTTGCTGATTTTTTATCAGCAAGGCTATTCAAAAAACGACCACGGCAGCTGGTATTTGGAGCAAAGGCCCAGCATAAGCGTTAACACCTCCACCACCATTTCTCATTTCAAAGTATCAAATCAAATACGTTATGAATACAGAATAAACTCTGATTGGCATGATTACCGGATAAAAAACACGCTGGTTATATCGTGCCCGGAAATATTTTTACGACCGTCTATCGGTTGGGAGATGTATTACGAAAACCACGATAAGGACGTGACCCTCAACAGGATAAAATTTGCCGTTAGCAAAGACATTAACAGCCACTTGTCGCTGGGGCCTTATTACCGGATTGATTTTTCCAAGGCTGATCACGAATGGAAATTTAAAAGACAACTCATCGGCTTTCATGTTACAATAAATTACTAGTTATGAAGAAAACTTGGCCATATCAAAAGATATTCTGCACACCAAAAAAAGCCGGAATTTTGGCTTATTCCGGTAGCATGTTCTTATTTTTATTGTACATTTTTACTTTTTCCGGGCCTGCCCTGGCGGATAACCGTGTTGTGAAAATCGGCGTCTATGAAAACGCGCCCAAAGTTTTTACTTCCCCATCCGGGAAGCCCTCCGGTATTTTTATTGATATCATTGAGTATATCGCGAACGAAGAAGACTGGCAGCTGGAATATGTAAAAGGCACATGGGCCGAAGGGTTGGATCGTCTGGAAGCAGGCAAGATTGATTTGATGCCGGACGTAGCTTTTTCGGCGGAACGGGAAAGGAAATTTTCATTTCATAAAATTACCGCCCTATCTTCCTGGTCTCAGGTGTACGCGCCTAAGGGGAGTAAAATACAATCCATACTTGATCTGAATAAAAAGCGGATTGCCGTACTGGAAGGTTCGGTGCAGCAGAGCACCTTCAAACAGTTTTCCCGCGGTTTTGACCTCGATATAACCATTGTTCCCGTGCCGAGCTATGAAGCTGTGTTTGAAGCGGTAGTCAAAGGAGACGCAGACGCCGCCATCACCAACCGCTTTTATGGTTTAGCGCACGCTAAAAATTTAGGACTGGAAGATACTGCCGTTGTTTTTGAGCCGGCCACGCTCTTTTTCGCGGCGAAGAAAGGTTCTAATGAAGATTTATTGACTGCTATTGATAGGCACCTTGGTAATCTTAAAAATAATTCTCAATCTATTTATTACAAATCTATTAAGCGATGGACTTCTGAAGAGACGAAATTCAAATTTCCCGCGTGGGTAAAAATTTTAGGCCTTGTTATAGGTATTTTTTTGCTGATGAGCTTGGCGGGAAGTATAATTTTAAAGCGTCAGGTTGACGCGCGCACCAAAGAGCTGAAACTAATTAACCGGGAAATGGATCAGCGTATTGTCGAGCGGACGGCGCAACTAGCACATGCTATGGAGAAAGCCCAGGAGGCGGACCGCCTGAAATCAGCGTTTTTGGCCACCATGTCTCATGAATTGCGCACGCCCCTTAATTCCATAATAGGTTTTACGGGTATTATTCTGCGCAAACGCGTCGGGCCTTTGAATGACGAACAAAAAAAGCAGTTAAATATGGTGAAAAACAGCTCACAGCATCTTCTCGCGCTGATTAATGATGTTCTGGATATTTCTAAAATTGAAGCGGGGCAGTTACAGCTGGTTAGCGAAGAAATTAATCTGCCGCAGATAATCGAGAAAGCCCTGCAAAGCGTGAGGCCTCTGGCGGAAAGTAAAGGTATTGAACTGAAGCATAAGATTTCTCCAGACATCAATTCAGCTAAGGGTGATAACCGGCGCGTGGAACAGATTTTGCTGAATTTGCTCAGCAACGCCATCAAATTTACGGAAAAAGGTTTTGTGGAAACAGTTGCCGAAGCAGATGGAGATAATATAATCATCCGCGTGCTGGACACGGGAATCGGCATAAAAAAGGAAGATATGAAAACTATTTTTGAAAACTTCCGCCAAATAGATTCCGGATTAAGCCGCAAGTATGAAGGGACAGGACTTGGCCTTTCCATATCCAAAAGACTTGCCGAGCTCATGGGAGGGAAAATCTGGGTGGAAAGCGTTTGGGGTAAAGGCAGCACATTTAGTTTTTCATTGCCGAAAAGAGGTGTATAATATGAAGAAAAAAATTCTGGTAATAGAAGATAATCAGCAAAACCTTTATCTTATGAGATATCTTCTTGAAGATTGTGGCTATGAAGTTTTCGAGGCAATGGACGGTAAAGAAGGAATTGATAAGGCCGCGTCAATTAACCCGGATTTGATCCTTCTGGATATTCAGCTTCCCACAATGGATGGTTACGCTGTGGCGCGGACGATAAGACAGAATAACATTCTTGCAAAAACACCTATTGTTGCCGTGACATCATACGCGATGCCGGGTGACAGAGAAAAAGCCCTGGAGGCCGGGTGCAGCGGCTATATTGAAAAACCGATCGATCCGGACACTTTTCCTGTACAGGTGGAAAAAGCTTTCTTATCGAAATGAGCTAGAGGATATAATGAAAAAAACTATTCTGATTGTCGATGATAATCCAGCCAACCTCTATGTCCTGAAAAGCTTATTGGAATCAGAGGGCATGAAAGTAATTACAGCGGAAAACGGCCAGACCGCCCTAGATGAAGCTCATGCCTTCCCACCCGATTTGATTATTTCGGATATTTTAATGCCGGTTATGGACGGCTATACTTTATGCCGGCAGTGGAAATCGGATGAGCGGCTAAAGGGCATTCCGTTTATCTTTTACACCGCGACTTACACTGAATCCAAAGATGAAAAATTCGCTTTGAGCCTCGGCGCGGACCGCTTTCTTGTCAAGCCCCAGGAGCCGGAAGCTTTGATAAGTATGCTGTCGGAATTCCTTTCCGATAAATATGTCGGTAAATCAGCGCAGCTAAAACCTTTAGGCGAGGAAATGGAATTTTTCAGGACGCACAATGAAATTCTTTTCAGTAAGCTGGAAAAAAAGATGTCGGATCTGCAAATCGCTAATGAACAATTGAAGATAATGGAAGAAAGATACCGGCTGAGTTTCGAGAATGTCTCTGATGTTATTTATATAATAGAAGCGAATTTGAATATTTTAAGCATGTCTCCCAGCGCGGAAAAATTATTGGGTTACAGTGTAAAAGATTTTATCGGCCGTTCGGTCATGGACCTGAAAGTTATTTTTACACCGGAATCCTTTGAACGAGCTGTTGCCAACTCTATGATAATATTAAAGGGTAAAGAACTTTTGGGAGAAGTTTATGAATTTGTAGCCAAAGACGGCACAATAAAAATTGGCGAAGTCAGCGGCTCACCCATTATGCGTGACGGGCAAGTTACGGGGTTTGTGTCGATTGCGCGCGACATCACGGATCGCAGGCGAATAGAAGATGAACTGCGGCACAGCGAGGAAAAATACCGCATGTTGTTCGATAACGCCGACGAAGCGATTTTGGTTATTCAAAATAGCATGATGATCTATGTAAACCCCGCCGTTATCGCGCTTACTGAATATCCGGAAGATATTTTACTTTCCAGGCCTTTTACTGATTTTATTTATCATAAGGATCGTTCAGTGGTTTCTGAAAATTATCAGAAAAGAATAGCCGGCGAAGACGCGCCCTTGCGTTACACTTTTCGCGTCGAGACAAAAAGCGGAAAAGTCAAATGGGTGGAAATTCATGTTTCTCTCATTGAATGGCAAGGCCGGCCGGCTTCTCTTAATTTTCTCAATGATATAACGGAAAGAAAAAACACCCAAGACGCCCTGCGGGAAAACGAGGATAAATATCGCGGCATTCTTGAGGACATGAATGACATGTATTACGAGCTTGACCTCAAGGGCAATATGACTTTTTTCAATAAAGCATTATTGACGCTCACCGGACGTTCCCCCTCAGAAATGCAAGGGAAAAACTTCAGGGATTATATGAGTCCCAAGAGCTCGGAATACGCGTTACAAATTTTTGGAAAAATATATAAAACAGGCAAGCCCAAAATGTTTGTTAATGAGATTTTCACGAAAAATGGTGAAATAAAGTATTTTGAATCCCAGGCAGGCCTCTTGTTAGATAAGAATAATCAACCTGTCGGGTTTCGAGGCATAGCCCGCGATATCACCGACCGCAGGAAGATGGAAGACGCCTTGCGTCAATCCGAAGAAAAATACCGGACAATACTTGAGCAAATGAATGACGGTTATTTCGAGGTTGATCTTGCGGGCAATTACACATTTGTTACGGAAGTAAGTGCCAGATTGTTGGAATATTCTACAGATGAGCTTATCGGGAAAAATTCCCTGAGCTTTATGACTAAAGAAACTGTTCCGCTTGTTCAAAAAGCCTTTGCCAATATTTATAAAAGCGGTAAACCTGAAAGAAACATTGTCTTTGAGGCTCTTCATAAGAGTGGTGCAACCGGAATTGGTGAGATTACCGGGTTCCCAATAAAAAACGAAAAAGGCGATATTGTCGGTTTTCGCGGCGTTGCGCGCGATATCACCGACCGCAAAAAAACGCAGGATGAACGCGATACCCTTCTTTCCAGATTAAGAAAGGCTTTGGGAGCAATAATTCAAGC
>JAFGKC010000078.1 GCA_016928765.1 Syntrophaceae bacterium | reverse complement strand
TTTTTATTGGGTCCTTGTTGTTATGTCCACTTTGGGATTTGGTGATATCACTTTCACTTCCGATATTGGTAGGATGTTTTCTATTATTGTGTTGGCGTCGGGCGTTATGTTTCTGCTGGTTTTACTGCCGTTTATTTTTATAAAATTTTTCTTCGCGCCATGGATGGAAGCACAAGCTAGAAACCGCGCTCCGCGTGAACTGCCGCCGGAAACAGCGGGGCATGTCATCATTACAAGCTATGACCCGGTGACGATAAGTCTCATCGAAAAATTGACAAGCTATAAACATAAGTACTTTGTAATTGTGGAAAATCTGCAGCGTACACTGGAATTGTACGATTCAGGAGTTTACGTGGTAAAGGGCAGCATAGATGATCCTGAAACATATCGCCGTTTGCGGGTTAACAATGCTTCTTTGGTTGTGGCGACAAACAGTGACCAGGTCAACACAAATATCGCTTTTACCGTGCGTGAAATGTCTGAACGCGTTCCCGTTTTCGTGACAGCTGACTCCCCCCATTCCTTGGATATTTTAACTATGGCCGGAAGTTCTCATGTGCTTTTACTTTACGATATGCTGGGGAAATCGCTGGCCAACCTTACTATCGCGGGAGATTGCAAATCAAATGTCATTGGCCGTTATGAAGGGCTAATTATCGCTCAGGCCCCGGTTGTAGGCACTCCTCTTGAAGGGAAGACAATTATGGAAACTGATTTGCGCAAAACATACGGACTTTCTGTGGTGGGAATTTGGGAAAGGGGCAAGTTTACTATTCCCAAACCGGATATGATTATCGAACGCACCAGCATTCTTGTTTTGGCCGGGTCCGCCGAATCCGTAGCGGCCTACGATGAAGTGTATTCATTTTATCATATATGCAAGATTGCCGGTGACCCGGTGATAATTATCGGGGGCGGACGAGTGGGTCTTGCTGCCGCCGCTCGTTTTCGCGAAAGAGAAATCCCCTATCTGATAATTGAGAAGAGTCCGAAGAAATCACGGCCTGAGGATAATTATGTTTTTGGTGACGCCGCGGATATAAACACTCTGGAAAAAGCCTGGTTTGAAAAAGCGCCCGCTGCGCTGATTACGCCTCACGATGACGACACAAATATTTATCTTACGAAATATTTAAGAAGCTTGAGGCCCGACATGCAGATACTCAGCCGCGCCAGTCAGGACAGAAATGTTTCCACGCTACACCGAGCCGGCGCTGATTTTGTAATATCAAACGCTTCTTTAGGGGCTAACAGTATTTTTAATTATCTCAGAAATGAGGATACATTGTTATTAACCGAGGGCCTGAATATTTTTCATGTTAAAGCTCCCGAATATTTAAGTGGCAAAACGCTATTTAACTCGCAAATTCGCGAAGAAACGGGATGCACGGTTATCGCTATTTTGCGTGACGGTAAAATGACTATTAACCCTGAAGCGAAGACGGTTATCACAAAAGATGACGAATTGCTTTTGATTGGAACGTTTGACGCGGAAAAATCTTTTTTGCGTGGTTTTAAATCATGAATTATTTTTCAGCGCCTTATTACTTTGAACCGCGCTTGCTATTCTATCAAATTTTCTATAACTAATTTATTATTTAAGATATTATTCGCTTCATTTAGTTTTTCCATCGCTGAATAAACGGCGACAGCTTCGGATTTATCCGCCGATGCGAAATAATTTCCCACGTATTTTTTTATATTTTGCGGTGTCGCGGATAAAACTGAATAACGGAAATTTTGTCTCATATCGTCGCTGACGCCGGCAAAGTGGCGCATCATGGAAGCGTAACCGCGTTTTGCGGGATCCATGGGTTTATCCATCGCCCCCACTGTGCTGATAATGGCTTTTTCCAATTCTTCCTTATTAAAAAAATGCTGCGAATAATATTGTTGCGCTTCATCAAAAATCTTGAGTGTTTCCACAATGTGCGGATCGCGATACGAAAGAAACGCGAATAATCCCAAAGTGGAATCAAAAGCAGACATACCGCCGTAAGCTCCGCCCTGAACACGTATTTTTTTATAAAGATAAGTGTTCGATAGGTCGCGGGAAACCAGAGCAAGAAACGGCGTGGATGGATCCGCGTAAGGAGGTGTATTTACAACCCGCGCGACATAAGATACCTGCGAGGGAATAGCGATTCCGACGCGCACATAAGGCAGCGCAGGAGGAACTTGTCGCGACCGAACTGATTTATTGGGAATATTATTTAGAATACGTAAAATATTATATCTGCATAGATTAAGCCCTGTTTCGTCGGCAGTTATATTAATGAAAAGATTATCTTTAGTGAAGATTATTTTTTTTAATTTAGCAAATATTTCACTTAATTCTTCATAAGACTTGCTAAAGTTCTGCGCTATGTTCTGGATAATTTTAAACTGAGTTCTTCCGTGCCATTGTTCGTCGCGCCATCCCGGCAGAGTCAAAGCGGCCCCCGCCGCTCTTTTGGCAAAAATATGGGCGGAAGGAATAATTGACGAATGCAGAGAATTTTTTCTTTCAGCTATTAAATCCTGCATTCTGGCCTTGTGCTCCAGATTATTCTCGGTCAAAATATCATTAACAATATCAGCTGCTTTTGGAATATTTTGATACAAAGATTTAAAAGAAAAAATCATTTTTTGCCAATGGGATTTGCCGTCCGCTGAAAAACCCGCTGCTAAATCATAGGTAAGCCCGCCGATATTGAGCGAAGTTAGTTTGGCCATTTCCTCATAGCTGAACCCTGCCGCGCCCATGCCGAGCATTATTTTTCCTAAAAGCGGCAGGTATGATTGATATTCTTCCGGTATATTCGACAAGTCAAAAGCCAAATCGATGTAAGCAATGCCGTTTGTAAAAATATCATGTTCCAAAATATTTACTTCGGATATCGAGGCGCTTTTTGCGGGAATAATTTCCACCGATTTAGGGATATCATCTATCTGTAATTTAGGCAGAGAGCGGACGGCTTCTGCTGAATCTTCTTCCGTTTGATATTTTTTTAATTGCGCTGCTTGTTTGTCGATTTCTTGCAGCTGTTCAGAAGAATATTTATTCTTAATTTCAGCCATCTTTTCTTTAAATTTTTTTTCTTCACGTGCGTTGAAATCAGAATCCGGCTCCATCACGGACATCAGGCGATGGCTGTTGTCGATAAACCATTCCTTGGTAATTATTTCGAAGATGCGCGGATCTTGTGAAAGAAGACCGCGGATTTTTTTAATCCATTGAGGAAAGTTAAGGCTGATTAACGGATCACCCTCGTAAAGCCAGGTTTGAAAAACACTGCCCATTAGAGATATTCCGTAAGGATATGAACCGCGGACAATTTCTCTGCCGTGAAATTCTATCTGATGCAGAACTCCTTCAATTAGTTCTTTATCGTAGCCTTCCTTTACTATTTTGGCGAGTGTGTCTAAAATCAGCTTCTCGATTTTTTCCGCGTCATTGCTTTTGATGTTTCTTAAACCCACGCAAAACATTATTTGCTTGAGGTCTGATTCCATGCCGCTGACCGGCGTCAGATCTTCGCCAAGGCCCGAATCAATAAGCGCCTTGCGCAGAGGGCTGGCGGCGCTGCTTAAAAGCAGGGCGGAAACTATTTCCAGCAGAAGCGCTGTTTCGTAGTCTTTGTTTTCCGCCAGCATCCACGCCAGGTTGACCATTGTTTTCTTTTCGAGTGACTCATCTTTCCCCACAGGATAATAGTGATTTACATAACGTGGTTGAGGGAAAGGCTGTTGACTGGCAATTTCCGAGTTAACGTCAGTTTTACCCGATCCCTCCAACATCTCCGAAAGAAATGAAAGATGTTCAGATGTAGGAATGTCTCCGTAGAGAAAAAAGCGCGCGTTGGATGGTGAATAGTAACGCTGGTGAAAATTCTTAAATTGTTCGTAAGTTAACTTAGGGATAATTTCAGGATCGCCGCCGGAATCGAAAGAATAAATCGTGTTCGGATATATATTTTCCTGAATTGTTTTATACATCAACGCGTCAGGTGAAGAATATGCCCCTTTCATTTCGTTGTAAACTATGCCGGAAATAATCAGGTCGCTGGATAAGTCTCCTGGAGTGGAAAATTCCAGATGGTGGCCTTCCTGAAGAAAAGTTTCCTTCAGCATGCGGGGGTTAAAAACAAGGTCGGTATAAACGCGCGCCAGATTATAAAAATCCTTTTTTATCTGGCTGGCCACCGGATAAATTGTTTTATCAGGGTAAGTGAACGCGTTAATGAATGTCTGCATGGATGAGCTGAACAGTTCCTTAAAAACATCTTTCAGCGGATATTTTTTTGAGCCGGCCAGAACAGAGTGTTCCAGAATATGCGGCAGGCCGGTAGAATCTGCAGGCGGGGTGCGAAAACATATCGCGTACAGATTTTCATGGTCGAAGGAATGCAGGTGCAAAATCCGCGCGCCGGTTTTTTCATGTTCTATTTCATAGGCGGTAATTCTCAGCGCGGGAATGGTCTCAACGCGCAATACTTTAAATCCGGAAAACTTGTCACCGGAGTTCAGAGTTGGTTCGGGGTGATTTAATGTTGCGGACATACGTAATTCCTTTTCACGTTAAATTGGTTTATGAATAATAAAATTATGGAAAATATAAAGTTGAATATGGCGGAAAAATTATTACATAATCTTTGAGCGCAGATTCATTATTTGCGTTCTGGTGAATACCGCGTCGATATCTTTTATATATCGCAGAATATTTTCCCTGCCGCCTTCTTCGCGGTCGATCAGCGCGACAACTTTAGCCACAAAAAGCCCCGCTTTCTGGGTCTGCTCAATCGCGGTGATTGTAGAAGCGCCGGTAGTAATGACATCGTCAATGATAATAACTTTTTCGCCCGCTGAAACGTTTCCTTCAACCGCGCTTTTCGTGCCGTGTTCTTTCACGTCTTTCCGGACGATGAAAGACTTTATCGGTTTCCCTTTTTGGAATGATATCACGGAAACAGCGTTGGCAATCGGATCGGCGCCGAGTGTAAGGCCTCCCGCCGCGGTAACATCATCATTTTTCAGAAGATCGAATATGATTTCCCCGATAAGATTCATGCCTTCCGGGTCAAGCGTTGTCGGCTTACAATTAAAATAATAATTGCTTTTCTTGCCGGAAGCGAGAGTGAAAGGAGGGTCTTCGCTGTATTTAAAAGACCTTTCAATGATGATTTTAGCCAGCCGTTCTTTCTTTTGCTCTATGCTCATTATTTTTTTCCTTAAAGCTTTGCTTTTTTAAATTATGAAGAAGACTTGTCTGTTTTTAACACGAATTTTATGGGAACTTCCACCCACATGGTAAACGGACGGCCTGATTTTTTTGCTGGTTCAAAGCGCCACGTTTTTACGGCATTAAGAGCGGATTGGTCCAGGATGGAATAGCCGGATGATTTTCTGATTTTTGCATTTTCCACGCGGCCTGTAGTCAAAATTTCGGCGGAAACCAAAACAATTCCTTCGTAACCGCGCACGCGCGCGATTTCCGGGTAAACCGGTGGCATGTTTTCCCGATATAATGGATAAGCCGTAAAAGAACCTCCACGAAATGCTCCGCCGGAGGTATGGATAGAGCTTTGAATATCAGCGCTGCCGGAAGGTGCGCTTGCCGTGTTTATTGAGGCATAAACCGCGGGAATCGCCTGATGAGCGTGCTCGCTTTCTTTTGCGTGTCTGGTTTTGTTATCAGCGGAAGGAAGCGAAACCGATTTATCGGCCGCTGAAACCTGGCCCCCATCGCCTTTTTTATCAAATGATACCCAAACAAAATTTAATCCGCCTAAGCGAGCAGGAGTAATTTCATTTTGCGTGGGGCCGAAAAACAGAAAAAAAACGAAAACGGCATGCACAATAACGGAAAAGCATACAGCCGGCATTATTCTTAAAATTTCGTTTTTGGTTTTTATTGGTCGCATAGAAAAAAAATTATTTGTTGATTAATTTATCGGCTATTTTTACAGCTTGAATTCCATCCTGGGCATAGTAGGCTCCTATAGATTGCGCGTATGCTTCAGTAATCACCGCTCCGCCGATAAGAAAATCGGTTTTAATACCCTTGGCTCGGGCGATATTAATTACTTCTTTCATATTGACCATAGTTGTGGTCATCAGCGCTGAAAGGCCGATGATATCGGGATTTTCCTTTTCAGCTGTTTTAATAATTGTTTCCGTGGAAATATTTTTCCCTAAATCAATAACGCAGTACCCGTAATTTTTGAAGAGCAAAGCAACAATATTTTTCCCGATATCATGTATATCTCCCTGAACGGTAGCTAGGACAACTTTACCTTTATTGGCGACAGTGGTTTTTTTCAGAAAAGGCTCCAGATAATCCATCCCTTTTTTCATGGCCTGCGCCGCGGCCATAAGCTGCGGTAGAAAATAAATCTTTTTTTCATACAAATCTCCGACACTAACAATTGCCGGTATCATTACTTTATTAACCAGTTCAAAATCGGCAGTGCCGGAGGATAAAGCTTCTTTGATCAGAGGCGTTATTTTTTCACTGTCTCCTTCTTTAATGGCGGCGGTAATTTTCTCCACGGGAGAAATTATTTTCCCGGCTTGCGTGGATGCCGCGGGCGCCGCCTGTTCTGAAAAATGTTCAATAAAATATTTGGCAGCATTATCTTTTGCCGTAAGGACATCCCCCGCTTTTTTTATATTAGTAAATTCAGATCCGGCAGGGTTGGCGATAGCCATGGTTAATCCACAATATTGCGCCATGGCCAGAAAAGCGGCATTTAGCCAGGGGCGGCCAGGCATTCCAAAAGAAACGTTGGATAAACCTAATGTTGTTTTGCTTTTAAAAGTCTGTTTACACCAGCGCACAGTATCAAGTGTTTCTTTTGCGGCCTGAGCGTCGGAGGCTACGGCCATAACCAGACCATCAACCACAAAATCATCTTTGGTGATTCCGAGCTTTTTAGCCCGGGTATAAATTTTATTGATTAGAGCCTGCCGTTTTTTTGCCGTATTCGGAATATTGCCATCGGTCAATGGCAGAAGAATGAACATAGCGCCGTATTTCGCGGCCAGCGGTAAAAGTCTGGTCAGTTTTGCTTTTTCACCAGAAATGGAATTAATCAACATCCTGCCGGGGTACAGGCGCAGCGCGGCTTCAATAGTTTCAATACGGGAAGAATCAATGACCAGCGGCAGAGAGCTTATGCTTGATAAAAGGCTGACAATTTTCTTTATTGTTTGTACTTCATCAATGCCGGGCTGGCCGACGTTGACATCGAGCATGGCAGCGCCCTGGCTTTGCTGATCTAGCGCCATCTGACGGATAATCGATGTTTTTCCTTCCAGCAATTCTTGCTGCAGGGCTTTTTTACCGGTGGGATTAATACGTTCGCCGATAATAACCAGCGGCTTGTTGTTTTCTAAAAGTAAAAATCCACGCGCCGAGCTCAAGGCGGCCAGAGATTTTACACGCGGTGATTTTGGCTTTATCTTCGCTGTTGTTCTGACAAGTGTTTTTATATGTTCAGGCGTAGTGCCGCAGCATCCGCCCAGAAGATTTGCTCCCGCAACGGCTAGCTTGCGGCTCAATGACGCGAATTCGTTTGCCTGCATATCAAATATGGTTTTAATGCCTTCCAGACGAGGTATTCCCGCGTTTGGTTTGGCGATAAGCGGCACCTTGGCGTATGGTTTCATTGCAGAAATAAGCTTTGTCATTTTTTCCGGCCCTGTGGAACAGTTACAGCCTACCGCGTCCGCGCCGAGACTCTGCAGAGTAATCAGAGCGCTTACCGCGTCCGTGCCACCCAGGGTTCGCCCGTCTTCTTCGTAGGTCATGGAGACAATCGTGAAAATATTTTTTACTTCTTTTACGGCGATAAGCGCCGCTCTCGCTTCCTGGATATCAATCATTGTTTCAATAACGATCAAATTACAGCCGCCGGCAATAAGGCCGCGCGCCTGTTCTTTGAAAGTTTCAACTGCTTCTTCAAAAGGAAGATCTCCGAAAGGTTCAATAAATAAACCGGTAGGGCCGATATCCCCGGCAATCAGGACATTTTTTCCACACGCTTTTCTGGCTAACTGAGCAAGTTTTTTATTGATTTGAGTAACATTATTATCGGCTTTGTATTGTTTCAGTTTAAAACGATTCGCGCCGAAAGTGCAGGTATAAACAATTTGCGAACCGGCTTTTACATAAGATGAGTGTATGTCTTTTATAACCTGTGGATTTTCCAGGCACCAAGTCTCCGGGCAGACACCGGCGGGCATTCCTTTATTCTGCAGTTCGGTACCGGTTGCTCCGTCCAAAATGATGATTTTATTCTTTAGAATATTAGTTATTTTTTCTTTGATCATAGGTAGTTATCCAAGAATAAATTTGTGTTTGCACATTCCTATATCATTTTTGTGTCAAGAAGTGGAATTATTTTTGATTCAGATGGAATAACTATTTACATCATCTGCAAATGCCGCTTAACGCCGTGACGGATTTTTCCGGCAGCAGAATGAATTCACTAGTTATCTGCACGCCGATTTTTTCCAATCCGAGAATTTGATGAATAATTTTTTGATTAGATAAATCAAAATCGGCGTAGCCCGCGGAAAAGCGCCGCGGCAAAAGGGTTTTTCCTTCGCGGCGGATTAACTGATTCATGTAATCCATAATCCAGTCGAGCGCGGCGTCCGCCATCTCGCTGGCGGTGGCGTCGTAAATTACGGCCGCCTGCAGGTCGCCCTGCGCGCTTTTTTCTTTAATTGCCTCCATAATTTCGTTACCCGCGGTGGCGCCCATAAGCACTGCTTCTTTGCAATCACGAAGAAAAACAGATAGCTTTTTGCTTTGGAAAGTTACGTCGCCGGCAAATAATATTTTTCCGCTGCTGTTGTCGTTGATGGAAAGACGCAAAAAAGAACCACGCAGGGATATAAGCGACGCGGCTTTTTCAATTAATCGATCAGTGTCTTTTTGTGTTTGTGATGATATTTGGGATGTTGCTTTTCTAAAGCCTAGTCTCTGGTAGATTTTCGCCAGGGGAGGAGATACCACTATATTTTTCAGCAAAGTGGCGTTTTCCATAGTTTTCATCCTTTAAAAAAATCAGCCGTGAGTTTTCGATTCTGCTTATCATCATACATCGTTAATTAAAAAATTTCCGCAGATTTTTTACGATGCTCTCGCCCAATTCTTGCGTGCCGACAAGTTTATCACCTGACTGATAAATATCTTTAGTGCGCAATCCGTCTTTGAGTGTCTGCTCCACCGCCTTTTCGACAAAGCCTGCTTCGTCAGGCAGATTCATTGAATAGCGCAGCATCATCGCTACGGAAAGAATAGTGCCAATGGGATTGGCAATGTCTTTTCCGGCGATATCGGGCGCGGAGCCGTGTATCGGTTCATACATGGCGTGATCAGCGCCAAGGCTTGCCGAAGGCAGCATGCCGATAGAACCGGTAAGCATAGCAGCTTCATCACTTAGAATATCGCCGAATAAATTTGTGGTCAGAATAACGTCGAACTGCGCCGGATTGCGAATAAGCTGCATGGCACAGTTATCCACATACATATGGCTTAGCGCTACATCCGGATAATCACGTCCCGTTTCCGTGACCACATCGCGCCACAGTTCTGTTGATTCCAGAACATTTGCTTTATCCACGGAAACAAGATTTTTTTTGCGGCTTCTGGCTATTTCAAACGCGTGATGGGCGATGCGGCGGATTTCATTATCGGTATAAATCATGGTGTTGACGCCGGTGCTCTGTCCATTAGCTTTCTTGCTTACGCCGCGCGGCTGGCCGAAGTAAACATCGCCGGTAAGTTCGCGGACAATCATAATATTTACGCCGCGCAGGATTTCCGCTTTCAGCGTGGATGTGTGCAGCAATTCCTCAAAAGCGGCTACCGGGCGCAAGTTGGCAAAAAGCCCGAGCTTTTTGCGCAGGTCCAAAAGCGCTCTTTCCGGGCGCACCGCGTAATCAAGGCTTTCCCACTTCGGTCCGCCCACCGCGCCCAAAAGCACCGCGTCGCTTTTCAAAGCCAGCTTTAAACTTTCCGGCGGCAGGGGAGTGCCGTGGATATCGTAAGCGGCGCCGCCGACATTTCCTTCATTCAGGCGCAGATTAATATTGATCTTTTCAGAGAGAAAAGTCAGCACTTTTAACGCCTGTTTGGTAATCTCTTTCCCGATGCCGTCACCGGGAAAAACGGCTATAGAAAAATCTTTTTTGGCCATAATTATTTCACTTCTTCGCGATATGCTTGAGCAGGCCGCCGTCCGCGATTAACTGTTCCATAAAGGGCGGAATGGGATTTATGGAAAATGTTTTATTCGCGCCGCCGACAGAAATAATCCCCTTGACACTGTCAATGCTTATTTCCTGCCCAACGGAGATATTATCGACAAGCTCGCGACATTCAAAAATCGGTAAGCCCATATTGAAGGAGTTGCGATAAAAGATACGCGCGAAGCTTTTAGCCACCACGCAGGAAATTCTGGCGGTTTTAATGGCGATAGGCGCGTGCTCACGAGATGAGCCGCAGCCGAAATTTTCGCCACCGATAATAATATCTCCCGGCTTCATTTTTTTCATAAAATCAGGATCCGCGTCTTCCATGCAGTGCAAGGCCAATTCTTTCGGATCGGAAGTATTAAGATAACGGGCGGGAATAATCGCGTCCGTATCGATGTTGTCGCCAAATTTCCAAACTTTTCCACTGAAATGCATTTTTATATATCCTCTTTTTTAATTTAAAGTTCTTCGGGTGAAGCAATTCTACCAAGCACGGCGGAAGCAGCCGCGACGGCGGGGCTGGCCAGATAAACTTCGCTCTTCGGATGTCCCATGCGTCCCACAAAATTACGGTTGGTCGTAGCCACCGCTCTTTCTCCCGCGGCCAGAATTCCCAAATGTCCGCCGAGGCACGCGCCGCACGATGGAGGAGAAATTACCGCGTCTGCTTTCATGAAAATTTCCAGCAAGCCTTCCTGCATCGCCTGCCTGTAGATAAGCGGAGTTGCCGGTACGATAATCAAACGAACGTGCGGGGCGGCTTTGCGTTTTTTTAGAATTTTAGCCGCTATGCGCAAATCCTCGATACGGCCGTTGGTGCAAGAACCAATAAGCGACTGATCGATTTTTACTTTGCTTGCCTTGCTCACGCCTTTAACGTTGGAGGGAAGATGCGGAAACGCCACCTGCGGCTCAAGCTTTGCCGCGTCAATTTCAATTACCTGAGAATAGACAGCATCGGCGTCCGAGGCGTAAAATTTATAAGGGCGCTTGGCGCGGCCTTTGATGTATTCTTTCGTGATGGTGTCAGGCGCGAAAATTCCGTTTTTGGCGCCTGCCTCTATCGCCATGTTCGCCATGGAAAATCTGTCGGCCATCGGAAGTTTGTTTATTGTTTCTCCGGTGAATTCCATAGACTGATAGAGAGCTCCGTCCACGCCGATGCGCCCGATAATATTGAGAATCAGGTCTTTTCCCGAAACCCACTTTTTCATTTTGCCGTAAATAATGAATTTGATGGATTGCGGCACCTTGAACCACAACTCGCCGGTCAGCATGGCGGCGGCCAGATCCGTGCTGCCCACGCCGGTGGCAAAAGCGCCCAGCGCGCCGTAGGTGCAGGTGTGGCTGTCCGCGCCGATGACGAGATCACCCGGAAGAACGATTCCTTTTTCCGGAAGAAGCGCGTGTTCCACGCCTACCTGTCCGCCTTCATAAAAATGAACAATTTTATGTTCGATGGCGAATTCGCGCACTGTTTTGCACTGCTCGGCGGAATTAATGTCTTTATTCGGCGTGAAATGATCAAGCACCAGCGCCACTTTGTTTTTATTGAAAACTTTTTTTCCGCCAGCCGCGCGGAATTCTCTGATGGCGATAGGAGCGGTGATATCATTACCTAGGGCAATATCCACACGTGCGTTAATCAGTTGTCCGGGGTGAATCTCCTTGAGTTTCGTATGCGCCATTAAAATTTTTTCTGTAATAGTATTTCCCACAAATATTCTCCTGTGTTTAATAAAAATGAAGCTGTCCTTATCTCATTTTTTGTTTTTATTCAACAATCTTAACCTTTTTGACATTGTCTTTCAAAAATTCCAGACGATTGAGCGCGTTGATATAAGCCTTGGCGGAAGCGACAATGACATCCGGATCCGCCCCGCGTCCCACCACCGCGTGGCCGTTATATTTTAGCTGCACGCTTACTTCGCCCTGCGCGTCCGAGCCGCCGGTAATGGCGTTTACCGCGTAGCGCATAAGCTGATAGTTGGTTTTGGTGATTTTGCGGATAGCCGCGAAAGTGGCGTCCACCGGGCCGTTGCCGAAACCAGCTTCGCGCACTAACGTATCGCCGATTTTCATCTCCATCGTTGCCGTCGGAACAGCGACATTGCCGCTTACCACGTTGAGATAAACCAGATTGTATTTATCTTCGCCGCGGTAAATTTCTTCGGAGACAATCGCTTCCAGGTCTTCATCGAAAATGTCTTTTTTGACATCGGCCAGGTCTTTTACTCTTGCCGCCACCTTGGTTATTTGCTCGTCATTGAGGTTATAACCCATCTTTCTTAAATGCTGAGAAATAGCGGCGCGTCCGGAATGTTTGCCCAAAACGATATGTGTGTCGGATATTCCCACGGATTGCGGCGTCATAATCTCATAAGTAATTTTTTCCTTTATCAGGCCGTCTTGATGAATGCCTGATTCATGCGCGAAAGCGTTCGCGCCCACAATGGCTTTGTTAGGCTGCACCGGAATACCGGTAATCTGCGTGAGCAGGCGCGACGTTTTGTAGATCTGGTCGGTATTGATTTTGGTGTAAAGCCCGTACATATCCTTGCGCGTGGCCAGCGCCATGACGATTTCTTCCATGGCGGTGTTTCCCGCGCGTTCGCCGATGCCGTTGATGGTGCATTCCACCTGCCTCGCGCCGTTGCGGATAGCGGCAAGGGAATTGGCCACCGCCAGACCCAAATCATTGTGGCAGTGAACGGCAATAATTGTATCGCCCATATTTTTTACATTGGCAAAAAGATAAGCAATCATTTCACCGAATTCTTCCGGAATAGTATAGCCCACTGTGTCGGGAATGTTTACCGTGCAGGCTCCGGCGTCAATTACGGCCGATACCATTTCGACAAGATAATCTTTATCCGAACGCGTGGCATCCATCGGCGAAAATTCCACATTTTCCGTGTAGGAACGGGCGAGTTTGACGGCATCCACCGCTTCCTGAAGTACCTGCGCGCGGCTCTTTTTGAGCTGATATTTAAGATGAATATCGGAAGAAGAAATAAAAGTATGGATGCGGGGATGTGCCGCTCCTTTTATCGCCTGCCAGGCGCGATCGATATCGAGCTTGTTGGCGCGGGCGAGGCCTGCCACCTGTGATTTTTTTATTTCCTTGGCGATTTGTTTGACGGCGTCAAAATCTCCTTCGGAAGCGATGGGAAAACCCGCCTCGATGATATCGACGCCCAGTTTTTCGAGCTGCCGCGCCATCATCAGCTTCTCTTCCGTGTTCATGCTGTAGCCGGGCGATTGCTCACCGTCTCTCAATGTCGTGTCAAAAATATAAACGCGATTTTTGTCCTTCTTCATAATGTCTTCCCCCTCATAAAAACTTATTAGATATTTCAAAAATTATTTTAGCTACCCCGCATATGCGGGGTTGTTCGGCTTACTAATTCTGTGGTGCTTTGTTCGCGTAATCTGCGCCTCACAAAAAAAGGCCGTGGGTTTTTCCGCCCACGGCCTTTTAGGTTATCATTTATGCTTATAGTCCTATTGATGACCTAAAAACGATGAGCGGCAGGCCCTAAGTAACAGGCGCAACAGAGCGAGACCCAAAAGCACGGGCAGAATGTTTAGTGCTAAATTCTGATTTCTCGCTATGTCCGACATCGTTTTTATCTAGCCTTCATTTAAAAAGTGAAAATATCCTAATGCAAAAATTTAATATTGTCAAAATATTTTTTTTAAAATTACTATACAGTATTAATTGTGTGCCTGTCTTAATACTATTTAGAAACTAGCAAAAGATATTATATTCATTCACTTAAACCCCTGAAACACGATAAAGGAAAAAGGTTGATTCTTGTCTAATATTAAGTTATTAATTATAAAAATATATATTTTATTGATGGGTATTGGTGTGTACTAACAGCCCTGCATGCTTTTGCAGTATTCGTATCTATTTGTATAAACATCATTGGGCTAATTATGAGATTCGTTGTATGTATATGTTTCTTTATAGCGCTAACTTCATGTGCTTGGGCTAGTGATGATGTTATTCTTTTAGGAATGGTTGAGGATGTGCCTGGTGTATATTACGGTGATAGCAATAGCACGAGAGTGCGCGTGCTATTCTCGCACCAAGGGAATCAATGGCAAGCCTTTCAAAGTGATTGTGAAAACTCGGGTTGTTTGAGCGCTATAACCAAGAGTTTTCCAAAGGAAGTCGTTTGGTATATTGGTCTTGATGGATGCCAGATAGGTAAAGTTACAGCGAGAACACCCAACAACTTTAGTTTTTATGCGCATATTGGTCTTCAAGATATTTTCGAGGGCAGAGCGCCTGTAGTGGGAAAGTCATCGTATGAATTTGCGGGATTTGGAGGTAGGCCGGTGCGCAGACCATTGGTAGCAGTTTCAAAACAATATTTTAGTGATCCCCAAGGATGGAAGCGACACAAACCAACCCCTAAACTGATTATGCAAACGCTTAAGATTATGCGTAAGAGTGCGCCTGCTGTATGCAAAGAGGGGCAGAGCGAAAAACAGCAACTTATACCGTTTCATTATACGCAGGATGATCTCGAAATCCGTGCGCACAAATCAATCAATGGGAGTGTATTGCTGACAGTCTCAATGAATGATGTTTTCTACTGCGAAGGTGGAGATGGCGATGGGGGATATGATGCACAAACGTTTGCTATTAGCCCAACTGGAAAAACATACTATTTAGGCCCCGGTTTGATCTTAGTAGATGCGGGTGATTATAATGGAGATGGCTCTTCAGAGCTCGTGATGGCTTTGTCACTTTATAACAGGGGCGGTTACGTGCTCTTCTCAAATTCATTTATTGAAGAAGCGCGTTTTGAATTTGGATACCATTAAATAAGTTAGGATAAAAATTCTTTTAAGGATGATGGTTATAGCTACCTATGATGACCTTAATGTAAAATTTGGTTAAATCAAAAGTTCTTTTACAAGGGAAAGTTTTTTATACGTTCATGCGTCAGCTTAAATTTCGTGTCTATCTATAAGATTTTTTAAAAATTTACTTGACAAAACAAGTCATAAAAACTAGGTTTGGCAATTCGCTTAAGGGTGGATTTTTGTGTTTTTTTGCCTGATAGCGTAAGAGTTTGATATTAATAAAGAAATAGGTGAAAAAGCTGCTGGCGTAGCTCAATCGGTAGAGCAGCTGATTTGTAATCAGCAGGTTGCGGGTTCAAGTCCCATCGCCAGCTCCAGTTTGGCAAAACGTAAATGAAAATAAGGAGGGGTTCCCGAGCGGCCAAAGGGAGCAGACTGTAAATCTGCCGGCGGAGCCTACGGAGGTTCGAATCCTCCCCCCTCCACCAT
>JAFGKC010000077.1 GCA_016928765.1 Syntrophaceae bacterium | reverse complement strand
GCCCGACCCCATTTGCTTTTATTGAGGAAGAATAAAGTGTAAAATAATCAATCTTATTATCTTGACATGGAAGGTTAGTTTTTATAATTTAATTAGAATTGCTTCAAGTTATTATCAAGAAGATCTCGCGCACAGCGGTTAGTGGAATTGTTCCACACCGATAGAATCGTTGCGGTGCAATTCGGAAAGTTTTTTAATCTTTTTTTAAAGAAAGGATAAAATTATGACTTTAAATCTAAGCATTGCTCCGTTGTTGGCGCTTATCGCCGGTATTATCATCTTGCTCGTTCCCAAAATGTTGAATTACATTGTCGCTATTTATCTGATTATTATTGGAATTTTGGGAATACTGGGTTATGGCAATTTCAGTTTCAGATAAATAATCGAATATCCTCGTTAAAACCAGTATCAAGCGCAGGAAACATTAGATACCAATGTTTCCTGCGCTTTTTCTTGCAGTAGTACTTTTATTGCTTCTGTTTAATGATTAATTACGCTTTGTCGTATTGTAAAAAAATCATGGAAAAAGTCGCGCGTCCCTGCGTGGCAGAGCGCAAATCCGTGGAATAGCCGAACAGCGCTTTAAGCGGCACTTTGGCTTTTATTTCGCTGATTGTTCCTCTGGGATTAACCGCCTGAATCTCGCCGCGGCGCGCGTTGATATCGCCAATCACATCTCCCATAAATTCCGCCGGCGTGATGACATCAACCATCATTATCGGCTCAAGCAGAACCGGATCGGCCTTTCCGAAAGCTTCACGAAAAGCCGCGGCCGCCGCTATCTTATACGCCTGAACAGATGATTCACTTTCTTTGAAACTGCCACCTGTTACCGCCGCTCCGACATCAGTTACCGGATAACCGTTTAACGCTCCGCTCATGGCCGCTTCTTTAATTCCTTCGCTTATTGCCTCGTGAAATTCCGCGGGAATTATGCTTTCATCCGTCATAATGATTATTTCATTGCCCATGCCCCGTTTGCGAGGCGTCAAAGAAACACGCACCTGGGCGAAATGTTTTTTCTCGCCCAGTTCACGTTCAAATAAACCTTCTGCCTCCGCCTGCTTTTGTATTGCTTCACGATAAACAACACGCGGTCTGCCTACATTAACACGAGCGTTGAATTCTCGCTGTAAGCGGTCAACGATAATTTCCAGATGCAATTCCCCCATGCCGGAAATAACCGTCTGCGCCGTTTCCTCTTCATATTTGACCCGCAGTGTCGGATCCTCATCGAGTAGTTTATCCAATGCTACTGAAAGCTTTTCCTGATCGCCGGGCGTCTTGGCTTCAATGGCCTGGCTGATTACCGGTTCGTAAAAGTCTATTCTCTCCAAAATAATCGGGCTTTTTTCCGCGCAGAGAGTATCTCCCGTTGTAGTATCTTTTAATCCCAAAACAGCGACAATATCACCCGCTGACGCTTTTTCAATTCTTTCCCTCTTATTGGCGTGCATCAAAAGAAGTCGCGCTATTTTTTCCTTTTTCTTTTTTACAACGTTGTATATTTCTCCACCCGCCTGAATTTGACCGGAGTAAACCCGCAAATACGCCAGTTTTCTTCCCTCATCCAGCATTATTTTAAAAGCCAGCGCCGCAAATGGTTCTTTGTCTGAACTTTGCCTTATTTCTTCTTTTTTGGTTATCGGATTCATTCCTTTTACCGGCGGAATATCCTCCGGTGATGGAAGGAAATTTACCACAGCGTCCAGTATCGGCTGAATGCCTTTGTTGCGCAACGCGGCGCCGCAAAGCACCGGAACTATTTTAAGAGAAATCGTGGCGTTTCTAATGGCCTTTTCTATTTCCCCTGTTGTAATATCTTTGCCACCCAGATATTTATCGGCAAGTTCATCGTCATGTTCCGCTAGCGCCTCAATCATTTTCTCCCGGTTTGATTTTACATCTGCGGCATACTCCTCCGGAATTTCGAGCGACGTAAAGTCCAGGCCTTGCGCGGAATCATTCCAAGTTAAAAGCTTATGATTAATCAGATCGATAACGCCACGAAAATTGTCTTCACATCCCGCGGGTATCTGAATAGGAACCGGAACAGAAGTAAACCTCTTTAGCATCATGTCGATCACGCTGAAATAATCAGCTCCAACTCTATCCATTTTGTTGATGAAAGCTATTTTGGGCACGCCGTACTTATCCGCCTGATGCCAGACTGTTTCCGATTGCGGCTCAACTCCGCCCACAGCGCAAAAAACAACCACAGCGCCGTCAAGTACGCGCAGTGAACGCTCTACTTCAATCGTGAAATCAACATGACCGGGTGTATCAATTATGTGAATATCATGATTTTTCCAGGCGCACGTGGTCACCGCTGAAGTTATGGTGATGCCCCTTTCCTGCTCCTGCGGCATCCAGTCCATCACTGCTTCGCCGTCATGAACTTCTCCCATTTTATATGATTTACCGGTGTAAAAAAGAATCCGCTCCGAAACGGTTGTTTTGCCGGCGTCGATGTGGGCGACAATTCCGATATTGCGCGTGCGGGCTATTTTCGATTTAGGCGCCATAAAAAATCAGCTCTTGCCCTCCTGCGCTTTGACAATTAATTCAGGGTCACGACGAAAGGCATTTTTTGTCGAGATATGTCCTTTGATTGAAGTCAGTTCGCCGCCATCCACCATAATCTTTACCTGTTTGATATTATTGATGTTTTCTGTAAGCGAATTTACCAAAGAATAAATTGACGCCATTTCCGCGGCCGAACCTCCCGGGTGAAGTTTAGACAGGTTAGCGTCAAAGTTTATCAAAGCAGTCCCATCGTTATTAACTTTAACATCAATAACATTAACACCAGAGGGAAAAGTATTGATCAAGCCTGTTTTGGAACCATCAAGCAATGCTTTGACAATTTCTTTGGCCTGCAGGGCTTCGTCTTTCTCTTTAATTATATAACGAGTTTCCGGCACTAAAAATCTTTCCTGCTTATCGGAAAAATAAATTGTTACCGCGTATTTTTCTTTCTTTTCGAGAGCATTCTTACCTCCCGCGGAAAATAACGCGCTAAACAATATTACAAAGAAAATCAGTAGAACAATAAATATCGAACCTAAAATTGCCAGCAAATAAATCATTCTGGTCGATTTCTTTTTTTTCCTTCCCTTAAGGGCGTCCGCCCTTCTTTGCCTTTTTGTAGTCATATTAAACTGATCTCCTGGTCAAAAAACTGCGCCAATCTAGGGCATTTTGCCATTACTGTCAAGCATAACAAAACGTTATTAGGCATTGTAATGATTTAATAATCCCGGATTGGATAATAAACAAACGGCCCGTGTTTTTAATACACGGTCCGTTTAATTTTTGGGATTTTTTGTAGACTAATAATTTTCCGCCAGGACTTCATAATAGGATTGCGGATGCTTACAGGCCGGGCATTCTTTCGGCGCTTCTTCACCTTCATAAACATATCCGCAGTTGATACAGTGCCACTTGGTTTTTGCTTTCTTTTTAAACACTTCTTTATCATCGATATTTTTGGCAAGCTTTCTGTATCTCTGTTCATGAAACATTTCGACTTTGGCAATCTGGTCAAAAGATCTGGCTACTTCTTCGAAGCCTTCTTCACGGGCGACTTTAGCGAAATCCGCGTACAGCGTGCTCCATTCCTCCTTTTCCCCATTAGCGGCAGCTTCGAGATTCTGCCTCGTATTGCCAATCACACCCGCTGGATAAGCAGCGATGATTTCCACATCGCCCCCCTCAAGGTATTTGAAAAATACCTTCGCGTGCTCCTTTTCATTTTCCGCTGTTTCCAAGAAAAACCGGGAAATCTGCTCATAACCTTCTTTTTTCGCGGCGCTCGCAAAAAAAGTATATCTGTTTCTCGCCTGAGATTCTCCGGCAAACGCGGCCAGCAAGTTTTTTTCCGTTTTTGTTCCTTTGATTGATTTTCCCATTAATTAACTCCTCTCTATTTTTATTTATTTAATTTCTTTACCTATAGCAAACGCGCGCCCTAAAAATTCCCCCACACCGTAATACCCTTGCATTTCCGGCGCGTAAATTACGGGATTAATTTTATGAATATCGGGCAAACCATCTTTATCGAGCATGTTTTCATCAACCTTAACATCCATTATCTCTCCGATTAAATGAGTATGAATACCAATTTCGGCAATAGAACTTAACTTGCATTCTAATACCATCGGAAATTCTTTAATGTATGGAGCGTCCACAAGTTCACTTTTTATCGCGGTAATTTCCGCTCGCGCGAATTTATCTTCGTTTCTTCCGGAAACAATGCCGCAATAATCGGCAATTTTCAACTGCGCGGCGGAAGGAACATTTACGGTAAACGCTTTGCGCTCAATAATATTTTCATAGGTATACCTTGATTTTCTCAGCGATATTGCCACGGAAGCGGGCTTGGAACTGCAAACGCCTCCCCAGGCAACTGTTGCCGCATTGGGTTTGCCGCTTTTACCATAAGTTGCTACCACCCATACGGGGGTAGGGTAAATGAGTGTTTTAGAACCAAAAGATTTTTTCATAATTATTTCCTTTTTGATATTTGCCATGTTGATTTTTAATCGATAACCTTATGAATCTAGTCACTGATTTTGCGAAGTCAACATTAATGATTTTTGTTGTTCTTTTTCAAAAATATGCTTAACATAATAGTTAATTAACCGATATGAGCTTTTAATATATTTTTAAAATACTTATAAATATCGAGAGGTTTTGTTATGGCGATAATAATGCCGGACGGGGAAGAAATAAAACAAGCGATAAAATGGATATCTGCGCAACTGGAAGAAAAAAATAATGAACCACTGACGATGCTGATTGAAGACGCTGTTTTTAAATTTGACTTATCCCCGAAAGAAGCTGATTTTCTGACCAGGTTTTTCGGAAAACGCAACGCGGAAAAATAAAATACTTCTATAGTTTTAAACCGGCAAGATTCACCTGCTCTATCTTATCGGGCTGCCACCTCGGCGTGTCATCTTTTTCGATAAGTCTTGCGCGAACACCTTCAAGATAATCCGGCTGTCTCGTCATAAATTCCGCCGCCCTAAGCTCTGAAGAAAAAACATCCGCAATAGGTCGTCCTTCGTTATGACGCAGTAATTTCAACGTTAGAACCAGCGCTGTCGGCGACCTTGCCGCGATACCGTCAAAAACATTTTCGCAAAGGTCTTTGTGGTTGACGCATTTTTCCAAAGAATTGATAATTTCATTCAAATCTGACTTTCCGGCAAAATATTGTGCCACCCAATCATCCATATTTTTGTTTGCCGGTATATCATGATTTATATATGGAGATATTATCTTCTGAATTTTCAATGATAGTTCTTTTCTTCCCATTTTTTTATCAGGTTCATAATTCTCCAATGCGGATATAACTTTGCTTATATCCCGGGACATTATAAAATGTGTAGCCAGACCAATTCGAACGCATTCTTCTGCGCGCGTTTCGTATCCGGTAAGGCTTAAGTATTCCGGATAACCTTTAGGGCAGCGCGAAAACAACCAGCCAGTAGCGCCCACATCCGGAAAGAATCCGATTCTCGACTCGGGCATAGCCATGCGCGTGCGTTCGGTAGCCAAAACAATATCCGCGCCGGCGGCAATCCCTAATCCGCCTCCCATAGTAACTCCATCAGCTATAACAATCACAGGTTTGGGATACTGATGGATCATTAAATCAAGCTCGTATTCTTTTTTGAAAAAAAGGTTAACTTCATCAAATAATTTTTTATCAGCTTTTCGCGCCAGTTCTTTGACATCACCACCGGCGCAAAAGCCTTTATTGCCAGAACCATAAAAAAGAATAAACCTGCACCTGTCATTTTCCAAAGCCCGACTTAAAAAATCCGTAATGCTTTCTATCATCTCAATATTCAGGCTATTTATGAAATCAGGACGATTGAGAATTATCGCGGTCATGAAATTATTGACACGACATATCACTGTTTGATGTTTATCTATTATATCCATATATCTGCTTTTATTTAATTCCAATGCCCATAACCAAAGAGGCTTGCGCCTTATCTAAAGCGCAAGCCCATATGCTTAGTATTTCGTATATAGAAACAACTTAATTTCTTTAAGAAGTTTTCCGTTCTTTAAGCAAATCACGGATTTCCGTAAGCAATTGCTGATCCAGAGTAGGAGGCGGAGGAGCGACAGCTTCTTCCTTTTTTGTTTTCATAATCAAGCCCAAAAACTTGACAATAAAAATATACAAAGCCAGCGCGACAATCAAAAAATTGACGATTTCTCCAATAAAGAGTCCGTAGGAAATTTCACTGCCGTTAATTACCCACTTCCAAGCCAGATAACCCTTTTCACCGGGAAGAAGCACGCTGATCGCCGGCATGATAATATGTTTGACCAGAGAATCGATGATTTTACCGAACGCCATGCCGATAATAACACCGATGGCCAGATCAACCACATTTCCTTTAAACGCGAAATTTTTGAATTCGCTGAATATTGCCGAAACTCTCTTTCTGTGTTCCATATTTTCTCCTTCAAGTATTAATATTACTTTTTATTCAATTTTTGCCATTTCTTCGTAAATTCTTAACTCAATCTCGCTGAACAGGTTAGCGTACTGATCCTTTTTTAGCACTCTTACCATTTGCCAGCCTGTTTTTGTTTTTTTCTCTGTTATTATTGTAATAACTGTTTCAGTTTCTTTCCAGTTAATTTGCTTCACTTTTGCTAAGCTTTTTGTCCGCCAATCATCCCGGATAAAATAATCTGTGACAACAGTCCGGTCTTTTCTGTTTATTGTGACATTCAGCCCCATTTGCCTCTCCTGAAAAACGCGGGCGATCGCCCTTAAAACTATATCTTCTTTTGCCTCATAGGTTTTTCGGTATTCGTCAGGTGTGTCAATAACTGAGGTTTCCGTTATAATTCCGCATGAAAACATAAAAATAACTATAAAAAAATAATACAAAAAAATAATTTTTTGTTTTTTCATGTTTTTCTCAAATAAAAAGTCGGGGTTATTGCTATTTTTTGTTGCCATTTATCCACCAATCACTTTTTTCTTTAAACCACCAGTTGGAAGAATCAGTTTTTATAATTTGGCCCGCTAATTTCTTTGCATTTTTTGTTATAAGCCTTTTCAAGGCGTAACTTATCCATTCATCGGCGTATCTATTTCCCAAATCGCCGTATTCTTTAAGCTGTAGTATGAGGGCTAACTGATCCGCGTCCATGACCGTCTGCGCTTCTTTTGTTTCTCGGCGATTAAACTCATCGATTATTTTTTTAATTTCCTCCCCAAAAGATAATCCCCCGCAAAGTTCCCGAACGGCTTTTTCCTCATTAACTTCAACATATTTCTTGTTAACGTAATTCATATCACCTGTGCGCGCTTCAGGTAAATCATGAAAAAGACACATCTTCAGCACGTGTTGTTCATCAAGCGTTTCGTCCATTTTACAAAGTGTGTATCCCACATATAAAGTTCGTAAAATGTGTTCGGAAACTGATTCTTTCCCGCTGCCCAGGAACTGATATCCGGTGCGCGGCGTTTTATTGAGCATTCCCACTTCGAATAAGAAATTCGCGATACTTTCCATCTTTATCCCTTCTTTAACACCCGGATACGATTGCCCATCATCTCCGCTGTCTTTGTCAGCTGGAGCTGCAAAGATGAAATACTATCTGGCCTCATGGCGATAATTTTATCCAATTGAGCCTTCCAGTGCTCGATTATTTCCATTTCTTTTTCCCGTAATTTTTTTTCGTATCTTTCCTGAAATTCCTTGATGAAAACGTTTGACGAATCAACGGAAGCCATTTCGCACCCTCCTTTTTTTGAATATCTGACGCATTATATCATTGAAGGTCAAACTTGCAACAATCAATTTACAAATGAGATTTGACAGGGCGCCCCAAATGCTATAAGTATGCGCTCAATAAATCTCTAAATGGCTGAGCAAGAAATAAATGAGCGCAAAATCCAAAGCAGATGATATCGCGGGAGGACAAGCCGTCATCGAAGGCGTGATGATGCGTCACGGCGATAAGATAGCGACTGCTGTGCGTTCACCGAATAATGAAATAATTTTTCAGGAAAGAGAGTATATACCACTCACCAAACGTTATAAAGTTTTGGGATGGATGTTTATACGCGGGACCATTACTTTATTTGAAATGATGTTTGTCGGAATAAAGGCGCTGATGTTTTCCGCGGAAGTCGCTCTTTCTGAAGAAGAAACAAAACCCAAAGACTGGCATATGTATCTTTCCTTCGCCCTTAGCTTTAGTGTCGCGATTTTTTTCTTTATTATTGTGCCCGCTTTCTTTTTCACGCAAATAAAACCATATATTGGGAATTTACTGCTGTTGAATTTGCTGGAAGGCTGTTTGCGATTGGGAATATTTCTTTGCTTTCTGGCTTCCACGCTACTTATGGCCGATATGCGAAGAGTGTATATGTATCACGGAGCTGAGCATAAAACGGTTTTTGCCTGGGAAAACGGACAAAATTTAACCATCCAAAACATCAAAAATTTCTCCACCCGCCATCCCCGGTGCGGAACAAGTTTTATTATATTTGTTATGATCATATCAATTTTGGTTTTTTCTCTTCTGGGAAGGCCTGATTTTCTTCACAGGGTTGTCTATAAATTATGTCTGATGCCTGTTATCGCTGGCATTTCCTACGAAGCCATCCGTTTTACGGGAAAATACTCTCATTCCAGGTTAGTTCAGCTATTAAGCTGGCCGGGACTCATGCTGCAGAAGATAACCACCCGCGAACCTGATGACGATCAGATTGAAGTCGCTATCGCCGCCATGAAGAAAGTTATCTAAAACCTGTTTTCGTCTTTATCCTGCCCTCTAAAAAAAATAAATATTTACGCTATAAGCAGTTGACTTTTATTAATATTTAGAGTATTTTTCTCCATAGTTACGGCGTATTATGTTACTTTCTATAATTCAGGGGGAGAGGCAAAATGATTAAAAAATTCGTTTGGACATTTTTTGTCGTTATGTTTTCTTTAATATTTTCGAGCCAATCAGTCTGGGCGCAGGAAGATACAGCGCAAATAACGCTAAGAAAAACAGCAGTTTCCAAAGAAAACCTATATACCTACATTGTTAAAAAAGGCGATATCCTTTCAACTATTGTAAGACATATCCCTGGAGTTACGGAAGCTGACCTTGCCGATAATTACCGTCTAATTCAGGAACTTAATCCCCATATTGAAGATGTAAATAAACTAAGGGTTGGTCAAAAATTAATTCTTCCCGGAAGGCCTCTCGCCGAAAAACAACAACAGACATTTACAATCGCGGATACCTCACCTGCCGCTCCAGTAACTCCTGTTACCGGAAGCAAAACATATTTGATTCAGGAAGGCGATACTTTATATAGAATTATCGCCCGCGAGATTAAAGACACATCAAACATAAAAGAAAAATATAAGATTATAAAATCACTTAACCCGAGCATTAAAGATATTAACAGAATTTATGCCGGCGAAACTATTACTTTACCCACAAAAGACTTTTCTGTCCTCGTCGCGGCAGGCTCCACTGAGAACAAATTCATCGAATCAGATATTGATAGAATTACGGGTTCAGATCCGAGAATAACCATGTCCTCTGAAGCGCGTCTCGCCGTTATAAAACATGTCCTTTCTCAAATGAACGCGACGGTTACTTCTACTGGTAATTATTATCTGCCCATTCCTAAAACTGGCCAGATAACCATTGACTGTTCCAAAATGCCGGTCATTGAATTTGATGACAGCACTACCGTATTTCTTGATTTGGACAACAAAGCGCCTAATAATCTCAGAAAAATTGTGAGCGATAGTTGGTCAAATTTTCACTTGGTCAAAACTAGCAATAAAGACGATGTTATCGTAGTCTTAAGAAAAATTTTCGCCTCTGTTAAAAATTACGGCATGACCAATCAAAGCAAACCCGTCACTATAGGTTCTCCTCTAACCGCGGAGTTTTTCGTTGACTGGATTATAACCAAAACAGACACCAAGCAGTCTCGTCCCCTTATGCAGGGATTGCGAATACTTTATGGCGAGAATTCTTTTTTTCCCAAAGCGCTTAAAAACTATGCTCGTAAAAACGGTTTCATATTAACGGAAATCTCCGCGCAAAACGGCATTGTGGGAAAACCGGAAGAGATATATTCACTGCCCCCGATGTCTGTTTATCCTTCCACGTCGGCAAAAGACTTCTCTTACGCGCTTTTATCTGATATGGGTTTGAAACCTGAAAAAGATGTTGATATTAAAGTTTTCAGCACGGAAAAAGACGGGATTAACCTCTCCATCAAATCAGATGTAATCGTCAAAGACGCCCAATCCCAATACGTTATTTTTTCCCGTGAATTATCTCCTCAATTTATTAATGTGCTAACTCAGGCGGGCAATAAGCTCGTTTTCGTAAACAGTAATGAACCTCCGAAAAACACGATGGAAACTGTTTTGCGCGCGTTGAACATTCCCTTTGTTAACGGTTATTTCACGTTTTCCGGCGCCGAAAAGAAACAGGCGCCCTTCACTTTGAATTTTAACGGCACAAAAATTAAAACGAGCAAAGATTTGTATGTGATTGACTTTGATATCGACCATGAAATCCGTGGTTTATTGCAGGAGATCTGGGCGGCCAATATTGCCAGATATTAGAATATTTTTTATCTAACAGTTTTTTAAGCGCTGTCGCAGATTTATTGCGCAGCGCTTTTAATTTATAAACCATCCTGAATTTATCGGATTATATTTTATGTCAAAAGCTATCGCCCTTTTTTCCGGCGGACTGGACAGCATGCTGGCCGCGAAGCTCGTAGCTTCGCAAAATATCGATGTTGTCTGCGTCAATTTTACATCCCCTTTTTTTGATTCCAAAAAAGCTGAAGCTTCCGCCAAACATATTAATTTACCTCTGATAATCGAGGATATTACCCCTGATTATTTAAAAATGCTTCACTCTCCCCGATATGGTTTCGGTAAAAATATGAACCCCTGTATCGATTGCCATATTCTGATGCTTAAGATTACGGGACAAAAAATGGAATCGCTCGGCGCTGATTTTATCATTACCGGCGAAGTTTTAGGACAGCGCCCCATGTCGCAAACAAAACAATCACTTAATATGATAGCAAAAAATTCAGGATGCGCAGATTATATTCTCAGGCCTTTGTCCGCTCAATTACTCACGCCTATAAAGGCGGAAATGGAAGGTAAGATCGATCGTTCTATGCTTTTGTCTATTTCCGGCAGGGGACGCAAAGATCAAATGCGTTTGGCAAAGGAATTCGGGATCACTAACTATCCCCCTCCCGCCGGAGGCTGTTTGCTTACAGACCCGATGTTTACACGCCGTCTTCGCGAATTATTTGCTCATTCGCGAAATCCGGAAATTCGCGATTATCATTTGTTGAAATACGGCCGTCACTTTCGGACACAGGATGGAGTTAAAATTATTGTCGGCAGAAATAATAGGGATAACGAAGAATTAAAGAAATTAGCTGATAATAAAGATGTTGCGTGCAATATGACCGATTTCCCCGGGCCTTACGTCCTTGTTCCTGAGCCTGGGGTCAACGTAAGCTCGATAAATATTGCTTGTGCTTTATGCGCCCGATACTCCGATGCTCCTGATGATAGCGAAGCAACGGTCATTTGTCAGCAAAACGGTAAATCATCTAAGGTTAAATGCATTGCTTTGTTCAAAGAAGATTGCGAACGCCTCATGATTTAGCTTTTTGTTTTCTGGTGCTGCGGACGCAATAAATCATAGACAGTTTTTACCGGATTAAACGTGATTAAAGGGAATTCAACAAATATAGTGTTCCAGTAATGCATGGAACCGTTCCATAATCCCGGCATTTCCTGTACTTTGATGGTTCTGCCTTTTTCTGTTTTTGACGTAATCAAATAAGTATCTTTGTTTACATATTTTTTCAGATCAAATATTTTTCCCTGATAATTTTTTATGCAGCAGGCGATATCCACCGGATTGAAATAAACCGATTGTGACCAGATTTTCATTTGCGAAGCTTTTTTTTTATTTACATGCGCGTATTCAACTATTTGCAGTGTCTGTGTTTTGTTATTTTCCTCCACCCAAAAAGGCCCTCCGCCAGGCTCTCCGGTATTTCGAACCATGGCGCAGACTCTGAGCGGACGATTCAGCAGAGAAAATATGATTTTTTTTCTTTTTTGCAATTTTGATATGTAAAATTCAGGCGGAAAAACAATATTGATTTTTTCTTTGCAATACTGAGTTATCAATTCTATCTGTTCTTTATCGATTTTTTCTACTTCCATTCGTCTTAAGATGTCGAATATTTGATCTCTTGTCTGTAGCGCTAAGCCTCCCAGCATTTTTTTGTATGGTATTATTTTATCACACAGAATTTCAGGGACAATATTATCGATATTTTTAATAAATATTAAGTCCGCTTCTAGCTTATTAAGATTTTCGAGTAACGCGCCGTGTCCTCCGGGACGAAATATTAATTTTCCATCTTTATCGCGCAGAGGTTTATTATCGTAATCCACGGCGATAATATTTGTTGCCGAAGATTGATAAGATAAATCTATTTTATATTTAATATTACGTTTCTTTTCATACTGTTTTATTACTTCATTTATTTTTTCATTAATGCTTTTACGATGCTCCGGTGAGATTGTGAAATGAACTCTGCAGACATTTTTACAATAACTTCCGGCTTCATAAAGATGTTCCTCAAGAGCTGTGCGGACATTAATATCTGAATAGCGATGAAATAAAATCAGCGCCTTCGGCTTATCGGTTAAATTGAATCCCTCCTCTGATAACATTAAGTTTAGTAACTCTTTAATATTACGATGTATTATTAATTGTTTCGCCCTTTCATCTTTTTTGATTAGCGGATAAAAAGGCATTTTTTTCAAATCACGTAAAAAAGCGTTCTTTTCAGATAACGTGACAGGCTCTTTTCGCTTAGCTAAATTATGCCAATGAGCAAACATACGGCTTGCGGCACCGGATGCCGGCACAAATTTTACTATTTTGTTATTATTTTGCGATTGCTCATAATATTGAATTATTTTTTTCTTTTGGAAAACTGTGATTTTATAAATGCCGTCTCGAACTTTGCATTCTCTGTTTAAACTTAATGTTTTAGTTTTATTAAAATATAAAAGGATTTGTTTGTGAACCAAGCGCGAAGCTATTTTCAATTCGCGCATTTGCTCTACATCTTTTTTAGAAAATAATAATTTGTTTTTCATAATAATATTAATATTTTTTAGTCATTAGCATCAAGTGGCTATGTTGGCAAGAGGCAATGCTTTGTCAAATCAGCCATAAATTCTTTCTTGCATTATCATGGTTTTTAACATAATTTTCCCACAAATATTATCAATATTTTAAGGTAATAGCCCATGCGTAAATATCTATTTTTTCTATGCTCGCTTTTTATCATTTTGTTTATGTTTATTAATTCTTACGCGCAAGACGCCTCCCCGAAATCAGCTGGTCAAAATACTTCTTCGTCCATCACTGATGACGCGAAAAGCGTAAAAAATGAAACAAAAAAAAGTATTACTACAACTCATGAAGCGATCAAACAGGACGTTAAAGAAATAAAAAAACAGGTTCCTAAAGATTTAAAAAAAGCCAAAGATGATATAGTTGATACATCTAAAGAGGTAAAACAAAATGTCACCCAGGAGATTAAAGATATTCATGAAGGTTTGAAAAAAACTGTAAAATGATTTCAAATCATTGATGATAATCAATTAATTATATGATTTTTTCAAAAATAATAAATTTATCCAGATTCACTATTCTTTTGTTAATGTCTCTTTTAATTTCAGGCTGCGGACAGATTACTTCGACAAGTATGGGCATGAATAATCCGTCAAGCCCACAGTCTCTTGTCGCGGCAATTAAATTGTCCGAACCGCTGACTTTTTGCGGGGAAGAAGTGCCTCTTTATGATAACACGATAAAAGAAAGGCTCGAAAGAGAACTGCTGATCTGTCTTGATAACAAAGATGACATCATTATGTGGATAAAAAGAACCAACCGCTACTTTCCTTACGTGGAAAATATTTTGAAGAATAATTCTATGCCTGATGATCTCAAATATATTGCTGTAGCGGAAAGCGCGTTAAGAACTCATGCGAGCTCCAATAAAGGCGCTGTCGGCTACTGGCAATTTATTGAACCCACGGCCGTAAAATACGGACTAACCGTCAATAACGATATCGATGAAAGACGCAACTTTTTTCTTTCTACTAACGCAGCAATCAGATATTTGCGGGAACTTTATAATATCTTTGGTTCATGGACACTGGCCGCGGCCGCTTACAACATGGGAGAAGACGGCCTCAAAACCGAAATTCTTGTTCAAAAAGCCAATAATTATTATAATTTATATCTTTTTCAGGAAACACAACGATATATTTTCCGGATCCTTGCCATAAAAATGATTTTGTCGAATCCGGAAAAATACGGTTATTTTTTAAGTAATGAAGATTTATATAATCCGATAGATTTTGATCAGGTACAGATAACAACAGACCAGCCGGTTCCTCTAAATATTATTTCTGAAGCCGCCAATACTTATTTTAAGACAATCAGAGAGCTTAATCCGCAAATCCGTAATTATTATCTTCCGACGGGAAGTTTTATCTTGAACATCCCGAAAGGCGCTTCTTTGGGCTTTGCCGAGCGTTTCGATAATATTTTATCAAAATGGATAAAAGAAAAAGATAATCAACTTTATACAGTCCAAAGCGGAGATAATTTGTCTTTAATTGCCGAGCGTCTGAATGTATCCGTCAAAGCATTGATGATCTGGAACGGATTAACAAGCACGAGTAAATTAGCCGTTGGACAGAAAATATTTGTTTTTCCCGTAAATAATGAGCCACCATTAGAGCAGATAAACGAATAGTATTTTTTTATGCTCCGACCATTTTATCCTGAATATCATTATTTATTATTTCAAATCCATATTCTAAAAGTAATTTTGCTTGAGCATCCCTGATGTCTGGATTTTTTCCACCTAAAATTATCGCCATTAAACGATTATCCCCTCTTTTTGCTGTCGCCACAAGATGATAACCGGCCGCTCTCACATAACCTGTTTTCAAACCGTCAACTTCTATATTTTCATGGAGTAATGTGTTACGATTTGGATAATCAATAGATTGATATTTAAAAGACTGAAGTGAATGAATTTTCAAAGAATCCGGAAACCTCTCGATATAATTTCTAGCCAGAATTAATATATCAATCGCTGTAATTTTCTGCCGCCTATCCGGCAAACCGTGGGGATTGACAAAATAGCTATGCATCATTCCCAGTTCAGCGGCTTTTTTATTCATCCTAAATACAAAATGTTCTACAGTTCCGGCCATTGATTCCGCGGCGGCTATCGTCGCGTCATTCGCTGAATAAATGGCCATAAATTTTATAAGATCTTCAACCTTTACCCACTCGCCCTCGTGATAACACATTTTCGAACCGTTTGTTTTTACGGCATTTTCGCTTATTCTAATTTTATCTTTTAAACTAACCTTTCCTTTCCTTATTTCTTCATTGATTATATAAAGAGTCAGTATTTTAGTAAGAGACGCTGGCTGAATTTCCAGATTTTCATTATAGCTAAAAAGAACTTTCCCTGAATCTAGATCAACAAGCAATGCCGCCTTTATATTTTCACGATCTATTATTTTTTCATCGGCAAATAAGTTATTTGATGAGATTAATATCAAGAAAAGGAAAAATGCGATTTTCTTAAAATAAGCCATCTGATCTATCCCTTTATACATAATAATTTTAACAGTTTATAAAATTGAAATCAAGATGAAATTATACATAGTTCACGATTTTATCATATCAATAAATTATCTGGTTCTCGCATGAATTTATATTTTGTTATTAATATTGTTGTTTTTATGCTTTTTTTATTATACAAATTCCGGCACTGAGTTGCTTATGACGCATAGAGGCTTTTTTATGAAAAAGATATTCACCTTATTATTTATATTTATCGTTATAGTGTCATTTTTTTCTTGCGGGAAACTAATCATAATTGAGCCGATAGACGGAAAATATGAACCCTTAGATAAGGTATATAAAAAAATAATTCTGCAGAAATTTGAAGTGGATCAAGATTTGGAGAATAAATTTTCTGAGGCAGTTATTTCTTGCGAAAGCATAACAATGAATGGGCTTTTAAAGAAAAACGCCGCTCCTATCATTGAAAAAGCTCGTTTGAGCACTTCTAAAGATGCTTCAGCTCTTATCGTCCAAACAAGAATTATCAGTATAAAAATGGCCAGCTCTTCAGCCCGCGGATTAAGTGGCGAATACGTTGGTAAATCAAAAATGGCCGCCGAAGTAAAACTAATCGACGCTCAAACCAGAAATATACTTCGCAAAGAAATTTTGAGCACTGATAACATTTCATTGCCTCCAGCCTCCGGCAAACATTCCGATCGGAATGTCTCGACCGAACTTGGAAAAATGATCGCGGAATATATATATCAGTCAATTGGAAATAATTAAATAAGTAACTTTGATTATTGGAAATATAAATATCATGAACATAGCAGAAAATATCAGAAAACTTAAAAAAGAAAAAAACGCTGTCATCATTGCTCACAATTATGAGATTCCCGAAATCCAGGATATCGCGGATTTTGTAGGAGATTCATTAGGTTTAAGCATAGAGGCATCCCGAACGGACGCTGATATTATAGTTTTTTGCGGTGTCCACTTTATGGCGGAAACAGCAAAAATTTTGTCACCACAAAAAATTGTGCTGCTGCCTGATAAGAATGCCGGATGCCCAATGGCGGACATGATTGACGCTGATGGTTTAATCGCCCTGAAGAAAAAACATCCTAACGCCACAAGTGTCTGCTATGTCAATACAACTGCCGCCGTTAAGGCGCAGTGCGACTATTGTTGCACTTCCTCTAACGCTCTTAAAATGGCTCAGCATATTTTAAAAAATAACTCCGAAATAATCTTTGTTCCCGACAAATATTTGGCACAATATGTTTCAGACCAACTAAATCATAAGTTTATTGTTTGGAATGGCTTTTGTCCGACACACGCTAAAATTCTTCCCGAACACATCATTAAAGTAAAGAAAAAACATCCAGATGCCAAAATAATTGTGCATCCGGAATGCAGACCGGAAGTTACGCGGCTCGCCGATGCCGTTCTCTCCACGGAAAAAATGTGCACTTACGCCACGGAATCGCCGGCAAAAGAATTTATCATCGGTACCGAAATTGGAATTATACACAGAATGAAAAAAGAAAACTCCCAAAAATATTTTTATCCCGTATCGGAATCTACTATTTGTCCGAATATGAAAAAAATTAATTTGGAAAAAGTTCTCTGGTCGCTGGAAGATCTTTCCTATCAGATAAATATTGAACCTAATATTATGGAAAAGGCCAGGCTTTCTATTGAACGAATGCTGGAAATCACTTAATAGTATAAATATTATTTCAATATTAATATATTGAAAAATAGTTTTTCACTCCTATTTTCCCTCATTAATTCAGCAACTTAGAAAAAATACGTGATATTTTATAAACACATTAAATATAAATAATATTAACAGATATTTATATTTAGAATTATCGCGAAATTTGCTTTTCAAGCAAACTCCGACAGTGTATAATTATCAACAAGTATTGTATTTGACCAGACCGCGATATTTAACCGTAATTATCAAAGGAGCTAAATCTTATGGCGGGCAAATCGACTTCCGGCAGTAAATCCAAAACGACAATAAATTCCAAGAAAAAGAAAATAAATAAAAATATTCTTCAAAGCGAAGAAAGATACCACAACATAATCGAAAACATTTTTGACGGATATTTTGAAACTGACCTTTCCGGAAATTTCACTTTTGTCAACGATGCTCTTTGCAAGATACACGGATATCCTAAAAACGAACTGCTGGGCATGAACAACCGTCAGTATACAGATCCGGACAATTCCAGAAAAGCTTTTAACGCTTTTAATAAAATATTTAAATCAGGAAAAACCGGAAATGTATTTGATTACGAAATTATACAAAAAAACGGCGCGAAAAGACAAATTGAGGTCTCGGCATCATTAAAAAAAGATTCAGCTGGTAAACCAATAGGGTTTCAAGGAATTACCCGGGATGTCACCGACCGTAAAATTATGGAAGATGCCATACTGCAATCGGAAGAAAGATACCGTTCCATCATAGAGCAAATGGCGGATGGATATTTTGAAACTGATCTTAATGGGAAATTTACCTTTGTTAACGATACCGAATGCAGAATTACAGGATACTCGCGTGACGAATTAATCGGCAATGACTCTCGTTTATTCGCCGATAAAAATAATTATCGAACATTGTATCGCCTTTTTGTTGATGTTTATAAAACGGCTAAACCGATTACAGCACATGATATAGAACTTGCCACAAAAGATGGAAAAAGAGCGATCCATGAAATATCGGTATCTCTGATAAAAAACAAAAACGGAAACATAAGCGGATTCCGTGGCATTTCCCGCGAGATCACTGAACGCAAGCTAGCGGAAGAAGCACTGCGCCAATCTGAAGAAAAATACCGAACAATCATCGAGTCTATTAATGACGCATATTATGAGACAGACCTTTCCGGTAATCTCATTTTTTTAAATGATATGCTTTGCAAATACTTGGGATATTCCCGTGAAGAACTAACCGGTAAGAATAGCCGTTTCTTCCAGGATGATATAAATTTTCAAAAAACCGTTCAATTCTACACTCAAGTATATCAAACTGGAGTTCCCTCTATCCTGGAAATGGAATGTATAAACAAAGACGGGTCAAAAGGGATATATGAATTATCTTTATCCCTTATCGAGGACAAAGACGGTAAAAAGACCGGATTTCGCGGTATTTCACGCGATACTACCAAGCGCAGAAAAATGGAAAGTTTGCTTAAACAGTCCGAAGAGAAATACCGGACAATACTGGAAGAAATGAATGACGGTTATTTTGAGGTTGATCTTGCCGGTAAATACACGTTTGTGACGGAAACAAACGCCCGACTGATCAAATATACTTCGGAAGAACTAATGGGAAAACAATCCTCTTCCTACATGGTTAAAGAAGATATTCCGATTGTCAATAATGCTTTTACAAAGATATATAAAACAGGCCAACCCCAAAGAAATATTATTTACAGAGCGCTTCATAAGGACGGCGCCATTGGGATTGCCGAGCTTACCGGATTCCCTTTAAAGAATGCCAACGGCGACATTATCGGTTTCCGCGGCATTGCCCGTGACATCACCGAACGCAAACAGATGGAAGAACAAATACGCCAATCCGAAGAAAGATACCGCACAATCATCGAACAAATGGAAGACGGTTATTTTGAGACTGATCTAAGCGGCAGATTCACTTTTGTTAATGACGCGGAATGCAGGAATACCGGATATTCACGCGAAGAAATAATCGGTAAAAAATCAAGTCTCTTTACTGAAGAAAAAACCTTTAAAGAACTCTTTAATCTTTTTTCTAACATCCATAGTACAGGAAAACCGATTAAAGCTCATGACCTTCCTTTGTTCAAAAAAGACGGCACAAAAGCATTCAATGAAATATCCGTAGCTCTTATTAAAAATGCGCAAGGCGAAGCAATAGGATTTAGAGGAATCGCCCGCGATGTTACTGAACGCAAACGCCAGGAAGAACAAATTCAGTATCTGGCGACGCACGACGGCCTGACGGGGCTTCCCAATCGGTTGATGTTCGGACAGCTGTTAAATCACGCCATTGAAGGGGCAAAACGCTATAACCGCCAACTGGCCGTTTTCTTTATTGATCTGGATCGTTTCAAAATTATCAATGACACGCTGGGTCACGAAGCCGGAGATCAGCTCCTGCAGGAAATTGCCGCGCGTTTCCGCCAAACTCTACGCGCCATGGATGTCGTTGCCCGTTTAGGTGGTGATGAGTTTGTGGTCATGATTGAAGAATTAGGCGATATAGGACAGGCAACCACCGTAGCCCACAAACTTTTAGCCTGCGCGATGAAACCTGTTTCGATTATGTCCCAGGAATGCCGGGTTACCGCCAGTATTGGCGTCAGCATCTACCCCAAAGACGGTGATGATGAACAAAGCCTGATGAAAAACGCCGATATCGCCATGTATTTTGCCAAAGAAGAAGGAAAGAATAATTACCAACTTTATTCCACAGATATAAAACCTCAATCTGTCGAAAGGCTTTCCATTGAAACGCAACTTCGTTTTGCGCTGGAAAGAAATGAGCTAACGCTTGCCTATCAGGCCAAACTTGATTTTAAAACGGGAGCAATAACCGGCGTGGAAGCGCTGCTGCGCTGGAATAATCCTAAGCTGGGTCAGGTTACCCCTATTCAGTTTATTCCCGTAGCCGAAGAAACAGGTCTTATTGTGCCTATCGGCCGCTGGGTTTTTCAAACCGCCTGCAAACAAAATGTTGCCTGGCAAAAAGAAGGTCTGCCTCCGGTCTGCATGGCCGTCAACTTATCTTTGCGTCAGCTTGTGGACGAAAATCTTATTGAGGACATAGATAAAGCTCTGAAAGATTCAGGAATGGCACCTGAGCTTCTGGAATTGGAGATCACGGAAAGCATGGTTATGCACAATCCCGGACGTATGATCGCCGTTTTGGCCCGAATAAAAAATCTGGGAGTGCGTCTGGCTATTGACGATTTTGGTACCGGTTATTCTTCCCTTGCTCAAATCAAACATTTTCCCGTGGATACACTAAAAGTGGACCGATCATTTATCCGTAACATACCGGATAATTCTGAAGATAAAGCAATTGCCGAAGCGATTATTGCCATGGGCAAGACTTTGAGCCTTACGGTAGTTGCCGAAGGCGTGGAAACACAAGAACAAATGGATTTTTTGCGCGGGCGATCCTGTGATGAAATGCAGGGCTTTTATTTTAGCAAGCCTATTCCGCCGGAAGAATTTGCCAGCTTACTGGGACAGCATGTTCCTTCCACAACATTTAAATAATAAACATCCGGCAACTCTATTCTTTTATTAATTATATTTATATTTTATTGATTTGTGCAGGACTGATTCCAAAAAGGAGACATACCGCGCAGCCGCTCAATAATCGGCGGCATTTTTTCAATGACAAAATCGATTTCTTTCTCCGTGTTATAAATACTTAAACTGAACCGCACGGAGCCGTGGGCCATGGTAAAAGGAACTCCCATCGCTCGCAGAACATGTGAAGGCTGCAAAGACCCCGAAGTGCAGGCCGATCCGGAAGAAGCGCAAATTCCCAGTTCATTCATCAAAAGCAGTATCGCCTCCCCTTCCACGTATTCAAAACTTATATTGGTGGTATTGGGCAGTCGATTTCCCGTATCGCCGTTAACCCTGCTTTGAGGAATTCTTTTTAAAAGCTCACCTTCCAGTTTATCGCGCAGTTTCTTTACGTATGTATTTTCCTTATCCATATTTTTTGCGGCCAGTTCGCAGGCTTTGCCTAAACCGATTATACCGGGAGAGTTTTCCGTACCGCCGCGACGTTCCTTTTCCTGATGACCACCAATCATAAAAGGCGAATATTTAGTCCCGCGCCGAATGTATAAAACACCGACACCTTTGGGCGCGTGCAATTTATGCCCGGAAATGGATAGCATATCAATAGCATTCTTTTTCAAATCAATGGGTATTTTACCTGCGGCCTGAACAGCGTCAGTATGGAACAATATGCCTTTTTCATGCGCCATTACCGCCGCTGCTTCCACAGGGAAAATCACCCCCGTCTCATTGTTGCCCCACATCAGGCTGACCACAGCCGTATCCGGCGTCATGCTTTTTTCAAGATTTTCCAGATCCAAGACTCCGTTTTTATCCACAGGAAGTTCCGTAATACGGTATCCCTGGTTAGCCAGTTGGGCGCATAAAGCGCGAATTGCCGGATGTTCCACGCGGCTGGTTATTATGTGTTTTTTATCCGGCTGGGTTGCCAAAGCGGAACGAATGGCGGAATTGTCGCTTTCCGTGCCACAACTGGTGAATATTATTTCTTCCGGCAGCGCGCCGATGAGCGCGGCAACCTGTTCTCGCGCTGTGCGGATTTTCTGGCCTACCTGGCCACCGAAAGTATGCATGCTGGATGGATTGCCGTAAAATTCGCGAAAATACGGCAGCATCGCCTCCAGTACTTCTTCGGCAACCTGAGTTGTCGCGTTATTATCCAGGTATATGACGCTCACTTTTTCACCTCTTCAACCACCAAATCAGGCGAAACAAATTCTTTTAATTTCATTTCCACAAAATTTTTCAACGTAATATTTGACGCTTTGCAAGTAGCACAGGCTCCGCGTGTGGCCACGAGGATTCGGTTACCGATAATATCAATAATTTCAATGTCGCCTCCGTCATGCTTCAGCGATGGCCTTATTTCTCTCTCTATCGTTTCTTGGATCATTTGAATCTTCTGCAGATTAGTCATTTTCGGCTTTATATCCGGTTTCGCCTCTTTTTTTACTTTTTCTATAATAGCCTGAATATCTTCATGACAGCCGCCGCAACCTCCACCGGCTTTCGTATAATTGGTAACTTCTTCCACGCTTGTGAGATTATTTTCACGTATCGCTTTTTCAATTTCCTTATCAGTAACACCGAAACACTCGCATATAATCTTCTCATCTGTTTGCGCCGATGGAATACCTTTATAATTTTCAACGGCTTTTTCGAGTGCCTGTTTCCCCAGGACAGAACAGTGCATTTTTTCATCAGGAAGGCCTCCCAAATATTGGGCGATATCCTTATTAGTTACTTTGAGCGCCTCCTCTACGGTCATTCCTTTAATTATTTCTGTTAGCGCCGATGAAGAAGCGATAGCGCTGGCGCAACCGAAAGTTTTAAACTTCGCTTCTTTGATTTTTTTGTTTTCATCGAGTTTAAAAGTAAGTTTCAGCGCGTCGCCGCAGGCCAGCGACCCAACTTCGGCCACGCCGTCGGGATTATCAATCTCTCCGACATTCCTCGGATTAAGGAAGTGATCTTTAACTTTGTCCGTGTATTCCCACATATTCTTCCCCTTGTATCTCAAGGAATATTTATAGCTGCAATACAATAATCCCCAAACACATTCAAGCAGTGATTGGGGGGAAAAATTAACACTTTCTGGTGGAGGCGGCGGGAGTCGAACCCGCGTCCGAAAACCTTCCGCTGGAGAATCTACGTACGTAGCCTTCGTTTTATAACCTTCACG
>JAFGKC010000076.1 GCA_016928765.1 Syntrophaceae bacterium | reverse complement strand
GACGAATCGAATATCCAGGTTTACCGCCTGCAAAACAGCGTGGCCGAAGATCTGGCCAAGGTGCTAAGCAGTATTGTTCAGGGGAGCTCTTCGTCGTCAGCTTCGGGAACGCCCGGCGCGCCAAGAACACCAATGCCTGTTGTTTCCAAAAACGTTCAGGTAGTTCCCGATAAGACGACCAACACGCTGGTGATTATGGCCGAGCGCGAAGATTATAAGGTTTTGGAAAGCATTATCAGGCAGCTCGATGTCCCGCGCCCGATGGTTTACATTGAAGCTTTAATTATGGAAGTCAATGCCAACAAAGGTTTTAAACTCGGTGTGGAATGGCGCGGCCTTAAAGATACCGGCAGCCTATCCGATTTTGACGGAGGCGAAACAGCGGCGTTTATTGGTTCCGGTGGCGCGAGTAGTACTACTACTGGCGGGTATGGTATACTCCCTGATATAATTTGGAATGAAGCCTTGACTGCAGCAACTACTAGTTTCCCTGCGGGTTTTGCTATGGGCATTATCGGTGCTGGCATAAAAATTGGCGATGTTATTTTTCCCAGTATCGGCGCGGTTGTGCAGGCGTATAAAACAGATTCGGAAGTATCGATTCTTTCCACGCCGCAGATTATGACGCTGAATAATGAAGAAGCGGAAATCAATGTCGGCTCCAACGTTCCCTATATTACGCGTCAGGAAACGCAATCTACTACATCTACAAATACATTAAATTACAACCAGTATGAATATAGAGATGTTGGCGTTATTCTGAAAATCACGCCGAATATCAATGAAGAAGATTTTATCCGCCTGAAAATATCACAGGAAGTGACCAAAGTAATCTCCGGTGCCAATGTGGGAACGCCGACAACGTTAAAAAGAACAGTGAAAACCGCGGTGGTGGTTAAAGATAAAGAAACAATAGTTATCGGCGGTTTGATCGGCGACAGCACGGAGGATAACGATTACAAGGTGCCGTTTTTGGGTGAAATTCCTATTTTGGGCTGGCTTTTCAAAACAAAAGGCAAATCCCGGGAAAAAACAAATTTATATGTTTTTATCACGCCGCATGTTGTCCGCACAATGGCCGATGCCAACACTTTATATAAAGAAAAGAAAGATTCCATGGGCAAGGTGGAAGAAGGCGTGATCAAATTGGATAAGAAAAAGCCGCAACCCGCTCCGGAAAGTAAGCCCGAGCCTGCCGAAAACGCGGCTCCGGAACCATCTTAGCCCGAGGCGTATTCTTTTATGTCCAAAATACACACTGCTCTTAAAACATCAAAAAAAGCGCAGAAAGATTCACCAGTTTTGCTGCAGGATGAAGTTCCCGCTTTGTCACTTGAGTCAAAATTGATGCTGGCCGGCGTTTCCGCCGAAGCTCTGGAAGAAGCGCGCCAGGCGCGAGGCAAAAACGGCGCCGGATTTTTTGAGTTTCTTCTGCGTAAAAAAGCGATCAGCGAGCCCGAACTGCTGAAGATTCTTTCCGATCATTTTGATCTTTCGATAGTCAGAGAATTACCGTTGGAAAATATTAATATAGAATTTACTCAAGACGTGCCCATTCAATATTTGAAAAAACATAAAATGATGCCGCTGGTCACGCCGGAATCCGCCGTTATCGCTGTTAACGACCCCGCCAACTTTCAGCCCATTGATGATTTGCGCCGGCTTTTACAAAGGCCGGAAGCTTACCTTGTATTGGCCCCGCAGGAGACGATCATGGCGGCCATAAACATGGCGTACGACATGAGCCGCGCCTCCGCCAAGGATTATTTTGAGGAAATGAGCGAAGCCACAGCCGATGAACTGATTTCGGAAATAGACGAGACGGCGGATTTGCTCGACGAGGTAAACGACGCGCCGATTATTAAACTGGTTAATCTTATCGTTTCGGGAGCGATTAAAGACCGGGCGAGCGATATTCATGTCGAGCCGTACTCAGCTAATTTAAAAACCCGTTATCGAATTGACGGTGTTTTATATGATATTTTGACGTTACCGCGCCGTGTGCAGGCCCCTCTGGTTTCGCGCATCAAAATCATGGCAAAACTCAATATCGCGGAAAAACGCCTGCCGCAGGACGGGCGCATCGAAATAAAAATCGCTGACCGGCTTATCGATATTCGCGTGTCAATCATTCCCACGGCTTTCGGCGAACGGGTTGTTTTGCGCCTCTTGGATAAATCCGCCAATATTTTAAAATTAGCGGATCTGGGCATGCATGATGAACGCGTTACCTTGCTCAACCGGCTGATTAAATCGCCTTACGGCATTATTCTGGTTACCGGCCCTACAGGAAGCGGAAAAACAACAACGCTATACGCGGCGCTTTCCACCATCAACCGGCCGGAAATAAATATTATCACCATTGAAGACCCGATTGAATATCAGATTGACGGAGTGGGGCAGATTCAGGTCAATCCCAAGATAGATTTGACTTTTGCCGCGGGACTGCGCTCCATTGTTCGTCAGGATCCCGATGTTATTCTAATCGGAGAAATCCGCGACCGGGAAACAGCCGAAATCGCTATCCAGTCGTCTCTTACCGGACATTTGGTTTTTTCCACGCTCCATACGAATGACGCGGCCAGCGCCGTCACCCGTCTGATGGATATGGGGATAGAGCCGTTTCTGGTTACTTCGTCCGTTATCGCGATTATCGCCCAGCGCCTGGTGCGCGTGTTATGCCCGCACTGCAAAGAGGAATATGTGCCGGATAAGGAAACTCTGTCCAACCTTGGTCTGAATAAATCCGTGCTCAAGGACAATACTTTCTTCCGCAAAAAAGGATGCAACTTATGCATGCAGACGGGTTATCGAGGCAGAACGGCTATCTTCGAAATTATGACCGTCGATGATGAAATAAAGAGGCTTGTTTTAAAGACATCGGACGCCAACCAGATTAATGATCTGGCTATAAAACACGGCATGATTACCCTGCAGCAAGACGGTATTCAAAAGGTGATGAAAGGAATCACCACAGCGGAAGAAGTATTGCGCGTTACCCGCACGATCAACCGCGCTGAAGACGTTGATGACATAATCATAGAGACCTGATGGCAAAATCCAAAAGCGCAATTGAATTTTACAAAATGAGCGGCAGCGGCAATGATTTTATTATCATCGATAACCGCGATTTGTCGCTGGATGTCGGCGACCTGCCTTCGTTTGCCCGCAGGGTTTGCGAGCGCAAAATTTCCGTGGGTGCCGACGGATTATTTCTTATCGAGCCTTCAAAAATCGCGGATTTTAAGTGGCAGTTTTTCAATTCCGACGGTTCCGTGGCGGAAATGTGCGGCAACGGTAGCCGTTGTGTGGCGCGCTATGCTTATCTGAAAGGTATTGCCCCACAGAAAATGTCTTTTGAAACGCTCGCGGGTATTATTTCCGCCGAAGTAAATAACGATGTAGTTAAGGTGAGGCTCACCGACCCCTCGCCATTAAAACCGGGAATGAAAATCAATATTACCGGCAGTGAAATCATATTAGATTGTATTGATACAGGAGTGCCCCATGCCGTCTGTTTTATTGATAATGTGGAAACTTGCGCTGTGGTAGAGCAGGGAAGAAAAATCCGCCGCCATGAATATTTTCAACCCCGGGGCACTAACGCAAACTTTGTCAGCGTTATTGATAGGCATAAAATACGTGTGCGAACCTACGAAAGAGGCGTGGAGGATGAAACACTGGCCTGCGGCACGGGTGATGTTGCCGCGGTTCTGGCCGCGGCGCAAAGGGATTTGGTGGACTCGCCAGTGGATGTAATTGTTCAGAGCGGAGAAACTCTGCGTGTATATTTCAGCCGCAAAAATGACAGTTTTATGGAAATTTATCTTGAAGGTCTGGTAAAAATAGTTTATCAAGGTTTTCTTTTTGAAGAAGCGTACAAATAAAGTAATTAATTCAGCAATTAAATGCCCTAGTGTTGTCATTCCGGAGAAGAAGCTGTGTCATAATTACAAATTCGTCATTCCGTACAAGCGAAGCGCGATACGGAATCCAGTATTATCAGT
>JAFGKC010000075.1 GCA_016928765.1 Syntrophaceae bacterium | reverse complement strand
TTTTTGGTGCTTTTTGCCGGAATTCACTTAACGTTATTTGATTTACTGGGAACTTTTATTATCTTTCTGGATGTTCTCTTATATGCTGTTATCAGCGGCTTTGACAGAATTGGCTGGCAAATTATTTTATTTTTACTCTTTGTCGCCATAATCGTTGAATCAATTGATTTTTTTCTAGTTGTAAAGGGTGGCTATCAGCCCGCGCTCAAAAGAAAAAGGGTTTTCATTACATTAGCCGGGGCTGTGGCCGGGGCATTTATCCTGGCCCCTTTTTTCGGGGGAGCCGGCATGTGGGGCGGGTTTTTTTTGTGCGGCTTTTTCACCATGATGGCACTGGAATTCGCAAAGAAGAAGCAACAGGGGTCTCGACCCCTTGTTTCGAGCCGGGCCATTTTCACCATGGGATTAAGAAAGTTGTTTAAAGGAGTTATGGCTCTTATTATGATAGCTGTTTCTCTATCGAATATCTACTCATAGGAGTTCAATCTAAAATGTCCAAAACAAACGACAAAACAAAGGAAGAAAAAACAAAATCAAAAGCTCAAGAATATATCGAGGCGATAATTATAGCGATTCTTATCGCTCTTTTTATAAGAACCTTTATTGTTGCCGCCTACAAGATTCCTTCTCGTTCCATGGTGCCGACATTGCTAGTCGGCGACCATCTTCTGGTAAATAAATTTATCTACGGAATAAAAATACCAGTATTGAGAAAAATCATCATCCCGATAACCGATCCCAAGAGAGGCGATATCATCGTTTTTATTTATCCGAAGGACCGCTCGAAAGATTTCATCAAAAGAGTGATCGGCGTGGGCGGAGACACCATTGAAATAAAGAATAAAAAAATATACATAAACAAGAAAGAATACAACGATAATTACGGTATTTACACGGATGATATGACTTATCCGGCATCCATGCAGCCGCGAGATAATTTCGGCCCTATCGTCGTTCCGCCAGATAGCGTTTTCGTTATGGGTGACAACCGTGATGAAAGCGCGGACAGCCGTTTTTGGGGATTTGTCGATTTGAAAGACGTGGAAGGAAAAGCCCTGGTTATTTACTGGTCCTGGAACAGCGAAGAAAAAGATGATATTCTCTGGAAGCTTCGCTGGAATCGTCTGGGAAAGCTTCTGCACTAATATAGACAACTTTTGATTTTTGCCCAAAATATTTTACTTCTTGACATATAAATCAGACAGTTGTATAATTTTTGAAGATTGAGCCTTTTAATTTGATCCGGCGAGATTAAAAAAGGTAACTGAAATGAAAGAAGACAAGCTAAATAAAGTGGCAAGCCTTTCCCCGCAAGGGGAAAGGCTTTTTTATTGTCTAGCTGAGGTCAGATAACATGACACGGAAAAAAAACACCAAAACAGTAATGGATAAAGAAGGCATTGACCGTTGCCTCACGCGTATTGCCTACGAAATACTCGAAAAAAATAAAGGAACAAAAGATCTTGTTCTTGTAGGTATAAGAACCGGCGGGGTTTATCTCGCAGAACGATTACAGAAAAAAATATCGGTTATTGAAGAGGGGGAAATTCCTTTAGGTATTTTAGATATCACCCTTTACCGGGATGATCTCTCTTCCGCTAAAAGAAAACCGCGCCTGGGAAAGACAAAAATTCCTTTCTCCCTTGACGACAAAATCGTTGTCCTCATAGACGATGTCCTTTTCACCGGACGCACAATAAGGGCGGCGATGGACGCTTTAATCGATTTTGGCAGGCCCAAAATGATTCAGCTTGCAGTTTTGATTGACCGCGGTCACCGCGAGCTTCCAATACGCGCCGACTTTGTCGGGAAAAATCTTCCTTCTTCATTATGGCAGGCGGTAAGCGTCAAACTGGTAGAAAAAAACGGTGCTGATGAAGTCGTTATTGAAGAAGAAACTTAAATATAAATACGGGCCAGTTTATGAAACTAAACAAAAAAGACCTTCTGGGAATAAAAGACATTTCTGTTGAAGAAATAAATTTTATCCTGGAAACAGCTGACTCTTTTCTGGAAATTTCCACGCGCGAGATTAAAAAAGTCCCTACTCTGCGCGGTAAAACAATCATCAATTTGTTTTATGAAGCCAGCACCAGAACGAGAACATCTTTTGAAATAGCCGCTAAAAGACTTAGCGCTGATACCATTAATATTTCCGCTTCCACCAGTTCTGTGGCAAAAGGGGAAACTCTTATCGACACGGCGCGAAACCTGGAAGCAATGAATCCTGATATAATCGTAATACGCCACAGCGCGGCGGGAGCGCCGCATTTACTTGCCTCACAAGTCAAGCAATCAATAATCAACGCAGGTGACGGCGCGCACGAACATCCCACGCAGGCTCTCCTGGACATGATGACAATCAAAGAAAAAAAAGGCAAAATCAACGGGTTAAAAATAGCTATTATCGGCGATATCGCCCACAGCAGAGTAGCGCGCTCTAACATTTACGGCTTAACCAAAATGGGGGCGCAGATTACCGTCGCCGGGCCAGCGACAATGCTGCCTAGAGACATTGAACAAATGGGAATAAAAGTTTACGACAAAATGCAGGAGGCGATTACCGGCGCCGACGTTATCATGATGCTGCGCATTCAACTGGAACGAGAAAAACAAAACATCTTCCCCTCACTGCGCGAATATTCTCAGCGTTTTTGCCTGAACCGCGGCAACATCGCCCTGGCTAAAAAAGACGTGATCGTCATGCATCCGGGGCCGATAAATCGCGGCGTGGAAATATCCCCGGATATCGCCGATGACTTAACACAATCAGTTATTCTCGATCAGGTAAACAAAGGCGTCGCGGTGCGCATGGCTCTGCTATTTTTACTGGCCGGAGGTCACGAATGAAATTATTATTAAAAGGCGCAAGAGTAATTGATCCGGCGCAAAAAATAGATTCTCTTACGGATATTCTGATTCAGGATGGAAGAATTGCCGACTTGGGAAAAGATATCATCAAAACAGATAAGGCTAAAAGTTCAACTGATATTAAACTTATCAACCTTACCGGCATGATTGTCACGCCCGGCCTTATTGACATGCATACTCATCTGCGCGAACCTGGTTTTGAATACAAAGAAACCATTGCTTCCGGCTGCGCCGCCGCTGTGGCGGGCGGATTTACATCGATCGCCTGCATGCCCAATACCGATCCCGTAAATGATAACAGATCGATTACCGAATTCATCCGCAGAAAAGCCGCGGAAGCGAATATGGCCAATGTCTATCCGATAGGCGCGATAAGCATCGGCTCAAAAGGCTCTCAGCTAACGGAATTCTGGGATTTAAAAGATGCCGGCATAATCGCTCTTTCCGATGATGGAAGGCCGGTAATGGACGCAGCTTTAATGCGCCGGGCGCTGGAATACGCGCATTCTCTGGGGTTGCCTGTTATTCAGCACTGTGAAGACATCAATCTTTCCGCCGGAGGATGCATGAATGAAGGTTATTATTCCACAATTTTAGGACTGCGCGGCATTCCCTCCATCGCGGAAGAAGCGATAATAGCGCGCGATATTTTGATTGCCGAATATACTCATACCAGCGTTCACATCGCCCATGTAAGCACTGCCGGTTCCCTGCGTTTGATTCGCGAAGCAAAGAAACGCAATTTAAAAATCACCGCCGAAACCGCCCCGCACTACTTCACTCTCACCGATGAATTACTGCAGGGATATGACACGAATTTTAAGGTTAATCCCCCATTGAGAAACGCGCAAGACGTTGCGGCAATCAGGGAAGGACTAATGGACGGAACAATTGACGCCATTGCCTGCGATCACGCTCCGCACGCGCGGACAGATAAAGAAGTGGAATTCGAATACGCGCAAAACGGCATCAGCGGTTTGGATACATCGTTGGGCTTGAGTTTTACTCTGGTAAACGAAGGCGTGCTCACTTTGGAGAAATTAGTGGAAAAAATGAGCACAAATCCGGCGCGTATTTTGAATCTGCCCAAAGGAACCCTCGCCCCCGGATCCGACGCGGATATTACCGTTATCGACCCACAATTAAAATGGACTGTAGACGTTAAAGATTTTCAATCACGTGGGAAAAATTCGCCGTTTAACGGACGGCAATGCTTGGGCAAAGCCGTGATGACGATAGTCGGCGGAGAAATTAAATACGCCGGGGCGTCTTTAAAATCATGATCAGCGAAAATCTCAAAACCAGCGCGTTCATTCTGCGCTGCTTTAGTTATTCTGAATCCGATTTAATTGTCACCTTTTACAGCAATGACTTCGGCAAAGTTCAAGGCATCGCCAAAGGCGCCAAAAAAAGCAAAAAACGCTTTGTAAATGTTTTTGAGCCCTTTTCTTTAACCAAAATAATTTTTTCCAGAAAAAAACCCGATTCTCTGGCTTTTATTAATTCCTGCGAAATTATTGATCACTACTGTGATATCCGCGAAGATTTGGAAAAAACCCTCACTGCTTCTTACTTTACAGACCTGACGGATCATTTCAGCCCGGAAGGAAAAGTAAACAAAAAAATATTCGAGCTTCTGAATAATTTTTTACTTTTATTGAGCGAAGAAAAGGTAACTGAAGCAACTCTGCGTTTTTTTGAAATGCGCCTGCTGAAACTCGCGGGATTTGAACCCGCGCTTGATCATTGCGTCCGATGTAAAGCTCCAGTGACCAACGGCGAATCGTATTACTTTTATCCGCGGGAAGGCGGGATCAAATGCGCGGCATGCGCCGAGCCGGAAAGATATGAACAGCCGATTTCCACGGGAACAGTGCGCACTCTGCTTTTAGGCAAGGAAATGGATATTAATAAAATAAAAATGGTTAGTTTATCCGGCGCTTCAGCCACGGAATGCCGCAGTATCCTTATCGGTTTTATTACTCACGTTCTCGGCCGCGAAATAAAATCCTTGAAGGTTATGGAACAGGTCAGGAATATGTGCCTGTAGCACAGGCTTTGCTTTCATTTTTTTATTTCAGCACTACAGTTATTGATTGCTCATAAATAATAAAAGGGGTTGCCTGCTGTTATGCGGGCAACCCCTTTGCTTTAAATTAACAGATGTTTTTACTTTTTACTTAATAGATACGGCTTCCACTCTGCGGTTTCTCTGTCTGCCTTCATCAGTGCTGTTATCAGCAATCGGCCTGCTTTCTCCGTAGCCTGTCGCTTTGATGCGTTTTCCGTCGATGTTGAATTTTTCAACAATGTAATTTTTCACGCTGTCTACACGACGCTGAGAAAGTCTCTGGTTGTACTCGTCAGTACCGATACTGTCAGTATGACCTTCGATAGCCATATTAACATCAGGATACTTATTCATGAAATCACCGACTGTCTTTAATTCATCATGGTAGCGTGGTCTGATATCCGCTTTATCGAAATCAAATTCAATATTCAGTCTCACACGTTCATCAAAAACCTGCTTCGCCGGCTCTGGAGGAGGAGGCGCGGGAGCTTCTTTTTTGCCGCCAAAATAAAAGGCCATGCCTAAAGTAGCTTCAATGTCGTTATAAATACTGCCAATGGCGATTACGTGTCTGACATCAGCCCTGACGGCTAAATCATCAGTTAAAAAGTACTTCAAACCTCCACCCCAATCAGGGGCAAAACGTGTTCTATCTTTGGCTGTACCATGGGTATTACCCCTATAATCAATAGTCTGACCTCCAATACCTACAGCCAGAAACGGTACCAGCTTGGGAATTGATGTAAGCTCAAAATTATAGATTCCCTCAATACGATAATTATAAACGTTTACGTGTGAGTCATCATTGTACCACCCGGGCAATCCTTGTGCTCGAGGAACATAATAATTGTGGTCATATCTGGTCGGAATCCAGTTTGCTGTAGCTTCCACTCCCCAATTCTTCGTGAAATCATAACCGCCGCGAATACCGATAACCGGCGCGTTATCCAGATCCTGATTGCCCTCAAAAGCACCTACTCCAAAATAAGGGCCAATATTAAAAGCGCCGGGTCTGATTTGCGCGAACGCGGTTGTACTAAAAACCAATAACGCAGCAACAACAAATATCTTCATTAAACTCTTCATTCCTTCACTCCTCCTTTCAGATTGTTAATGATTAAATTGTTGGAGAACATTTACAATAATATTAGATTAATTACCAGAAAAATTTTCCCGTAATTATATTAAAGTTATTTCAGGTAAATTGATAGTATTTACAATAGCTTAGCAATTTTCGATACCGTGTATTTATTATGAAAATATTAGGTATAACGCTATATTTATTAAGACATTTTGTTTACAGAAAATTTTCCGCATTTAGCAGTCAAATGTTTTTATAAAAACCTATGAATGAATTTTCTTACGCTTCTCCTCAATAACTTCAATTCAATCCCTTTCATATTGACACTTTCCATCGCGCCATGCTAGTTAACCGCTGGATTAATTAAGGATTGCGGCTTGTCTTGGCATGGGAATTACTTTGCCTGCAACCTTTCAAGGAGGAAATATTGACATTTCAGGAATTAATTTTTGCTTTGGAAAAATACTGGCATGAACAGGGCTGCGTTATCGTCCAGCCTTATGATATGGAAGTTGGCGCGGGTACTTTTCACCCTGCTACCTGCCTGCGCGCGCTAGGCCCTGAGCCATGGAACGTGGCTTACGTTCAGCCATCGCGCAGACCCACCGACGGTCGCTATGGCGAAAATCCCAACCGACTGCAGCATTACTATCAGTATCAGGTTATCATGAAGCCCTCGCCGTTAAATATTCAGGAATTGTATCTTGATTCGTTAAAGAGTTTCGGCATCAATCCTTTGGATCACGATATTCGTTTTGTGGAAGACGATTGGGAATCTCCCACGCTCGGCGCCTGGGGGCTTGGCTGGGAAGTCTGGCTCGACGGAATGGAAATTACTCAATTCACCTACTTTCAGCAGGTAGGTGGATTTGATCTCAATCCCGTTTGCGCGGAGCTGACTTACGGCATCGAACGCATCGCCATGTACATTCAGGGTATCAATAATGTTTACGACCTGCAGTGGAACGATAAAATAAAATACGGCGATGTGCACCACAAAGGAGAAGTTGAATTTTCCACCTACAATTTTGAAATAGCCGATATTTCCATGCTTCGTAATCTTTTTGACATATACGAAAAAGAAGCCCTGCAAATCTCCGAAAAGAAACTGGCGCTTCCCGCTTACGATTATTGTCTGAAATGCTCGCATGTCTTTAATTTACTCAACGCCCGCGGAGCAATCAGCGTCGCCGAAAGAACAAGCTACATCGGCAGAGTGCGCAACCTCGCGCGCGTCAGCGCGGAGCTTTACATCAAACAGCGCGAGGAAATGAATTATCCTCTTTTAAAGAAGAATTAGAATCTGGAGATAAAATGAACAACGAACTGCTTTTCGAGATTGGCACTGAAGAAATTCCCGCCGGGTTTTTATCGAAAGCCATCACGGATATGAAAGAAATCATCGAAAAAATAATGGCAGAAAAAAGGATTGCCTGCCGGGGAGTATCCTGCCTGGCCACGCCTAGAAGGCTGGTTGTGCATATCGCCGATCTGGCAAAAAATCAGGAAGATCAGACTATTGAAAGAATCGGGCCGGCAAAAAAAGCCGCGTATGATGAAAACGGCAAACCAACAAAAGCGGCGCTTGGTTTTGCCAGAGGCCTGGGAATTGATGTGTCTGAACTCGAAATTATCAAAACGGAAAAAGGAGAATACATCGGCGCCCGCAAAACTGTTGTCGGAAGCCCTACGACGCAACTTTTGCCGGATGTATTATCGGGCTTTATCAGCGCCCTTCCCTTCAGAAAGTCCATGCGCTGGGGTAGTTATGATCTGCGCTTCGCGCGCCCGATACACTGGATTCTGGCCATATACGACGGCGCTGTTATTCCTCTCCAGCTTGAAAATATTTACAGTGCCAATAAATCACAAGGCCATCGCTTTATGAGTCCGGCCTCCTTTGTGGTTTCAGACTTTAATGACTATTTAGCCAAAACAAAAAAGAACCACGTTATCGCCGACCCCGAGGAGAGAAAAAAAATAATTTTATCCGAAGCGCAAAAAGCGGCGGCGCAAGCGGGAGGAAAACTTTATTACACTGATGAGCTTCTGGAAACAGTAACTTTTCTCGTTGAATTCCCGGTAATAATCCGGGGTAATTTTAATGAAAAGTTTCTCAAAATTCCCAAAGAGGTAATTATTACCACAATGATTTCCCACCAGAAGTATTTTCCAGTTGTAAACGACCAAGGAGAACTTCTTCCCTGCTTTATCGCCGTTAGCAATACCAAGCCGCGCGATGAGAGTATTGTCGCTCGCGGCAATGAACGCGTATTACGGGCAAGGCTTGCCGACGCGCAATTCTTCTTCGAAGAAGATAAAAAAATCCCTTTGGAGAACCGCGTCGATTCTTTAAAGAAAGTTGTTTTTCATACTTT
>JAFGKC010000074.1 GCA_016928765.1 Syntrophaceae bacterium | reverse complement strand
TATAACAAAATTCTTAAGCTGGACGCTTATTACAAATTATCCAGTGAATATAAATTTTCCGGATTTAACGTTTTTCTCGGTATTTTCTTTACCGCTCTCTTCCTTTCAATAATCTTGTATTTCTGGCGTACAAGAAACTGGGCAAAGCCTTCAACCCGATCTAACCTTGATTTTCTTGTAATGGGCATTCTGGCTATAATACAAATACTATTCATAAAGATTGGAATATTTCTTGCCCTGGCCACCAACAGAGCGTTTCCATTGATACCTGTAGAGGCATGCTACTTTGCCATTCCTTTTGCTTTGGGAGCGATTATCACTGCCGTTTTAATAAATCGCAATGTCGCTTTAATTATCAGTGTATTTGTTTCATTTATGATTGCTTTTCTTTTTGAAGAAAATATTTCTTTTCCTCTATACGCTTTTCTGGGATCCGTTGCCACCTCCTATCGTGTTGTCCGCAGCCATCAGCGTTCCGCTTTTTTAAGAGCCGGAGTGTTTTTAGGCCTTATTAATATGGGGGCGATTATAACTATAAACTTAATTAACGGTAATATCTTAAATGATTTATTTATCAGATTAGCAATGGGTTTCTTCGGAGGCCTGATAACCGGAATTCTTGTGGCGGGCATCACACCTGTTTTTGAAAGTTTATTCGGCTATATCACCGATATCAGGTTATTAGAACTGGCCAACCTTAATCAGCCTCTTTTTCAGAAAATGATTATTGAGGCACCAGGCACATATCACCACAGCATCGTTGTCGCTTCACTTGTGGAAGCCGCCGCGGAAGCAATCGGCGCCAATTCGCTGTTAGCAAAAGTCAGCGCTTATTACCACGATATCGGCAAGCTAACCAAGCCTCAATACTTCATTGAAAATCAACCCAAGGCCGATAACCGCCATGATAAGTTATCCCCCAAGATGAGTTCCCTGGTTATTATCTCGCATGTAAAAGACGGCTGTGAACTCGCGGCTAAAGAGAAATTAGGACAGCAAATAATAAATATCATACGCGAGCATCACGGCACAAGCATCGTCAGTTATTTTTACGATAAAGCAAAAAAAAGCAAAGAATCAAATACGGGCAGTTTGTCTGATACTGATTTTCGCTATCCAGGACCTAAACCACAAACAAGAGAAGCAGGCCTGGTCATGCTGGGCGACGTTATCGAAGCATCATCACGAACTCTATCCAACCCGACACCGGCCAGAATCCGTTCCCTTGTCCGTGAAAGAATCGAACATATTTACATGGACGGCCAGCTGGATGAGTGCGAGCTGACATTGAGAAATTTAAATACCATCGCGGAATCATTTGTTAAGATTCTTATGGGCATTTTTCATCATCGAATTGATTACCCGGATACAAAACCGAAAGAATCAAACGCAAAAAAAGAAGCCGATGAATCTTCAAATAAAAAACAACCAAAAAATAGTTAAAATTGATAAACGTAAAATCCGGCGCGTTTTAAAAACAGTAATGAACCATCTAGGCTGTTCTGATAAGTATATTAGCGTCAGTTTTGTGAATGACGATGAAATTCGCGTTTTAAACAAACATTATCTTGGTAAAGACAGTCCCACAAATGTTCTTTCTTTTTCTATGCGGGAAAATGATTATGGTGACATCAACCCGAACGTTCTTGGCGATATTGTTATTTCAGCGCAAACGGCAAAAAAAGACTCCCTCAAGGGCGGCTTGACTGTTAACCAAGAGATTGATTTTCTTCTGATCCACGGCCTGCTACATTTGCTTGGTTTCGATCATGAAAAAACAACGAAAGATAAAGCAAATAAAATGAAACAGAAAGAAAAAGAGCTTTTCTATCTTCTTTACCCCAAAACATGTATTTAATCTAAAATATTTATTCTTCTGCGATTTTTGCCTACTTGACACGCATATTTATTTTTCTTATTATACATGTATTAAATATAAATAATTACAGGAGGTTTTTATGGCTTCATCAATGCAAAATAAAGTTGTGCTCATTACGGGTGGAAGCCGGGGTATCGGACGTGCCGCGGCAATAGGCTTGGCCAAAGAAGGGGCCGATCTGGCAATCGCCAGCCGCAAGCTTCCTGACCTGGAAAAAGTGGCGGCAGAAATAAAAAGCATGGGGAGAAAGTGCCTGGCCATTCCAGCGCATGTCGGAAAATTGGAAGATATAAATAATTTAGTCAAAAAAACCTTTGATGAATACGGTACAATCGACGTTCTGGTAAATAACGCCGCTACTAATCCAACCATGGCTTCGGCAATAGACATAGATGATCGGGCATGGGATTCCATAATGAATCTAAATCTTAAAGGGCTTTTCTTCTTAGGCCAGGCTGTGGCTAAAATAATGAAAGAAAAAGGCGGCGGCAAAATCATCAATATCGCCTCTATCGCCGGAATAACGCCGGATATACTTCCTGTCTATTCAATCAGCAAAGCAGGCGTGATTATGGCCACAAAAGTTATGGCGCAGCAGTGGGCGAAATATAATATCCGCGTCAACACCGTTGCTCCTGGCCTTACAAAAACAAAATTCAGTGAACCTTTATGGAGCAATCCGGATATCCTTAAATTTGCCATGAGCAGAACGCCGCTGGGCCGCCCCGCGGAACCGGAAGAAATGGTGGGTGCTATTTTATTTCTTGCATCCGACGCATCGAGCTACATAACAGGACAAGTAATGGCTATTGACGGCGGAGTCACAATTTAGTTTTGATATAATCAAAGGAGATAATTATGTCCGCATGGTCCAAAATATCTGAAGAACTAAAATCCATTTTGCATCTGAAAACAGAGCCGGTTGCCTTTCGGCGCATGGAAAAAGCCGAAGAGCTTGCTGAGATAAAAAATGTGATGAGGGTTAAGAGAGGCTTTACTTACTGCTAAGTCCCCTTTTTAGTAAGAGTAATGGGACAAACTATAGGCATCACCAAACAGGATCCGATAGGTGATCGCTGCACACACCTTAACGGTCTGCGGCCGGGTACGGAAAAAAGCATGCAGGCGGAAGCGCAAATGCTTTCTAAAACATGGTTCGGATCGCCTGAAGATGCGCTGCGGCAGCAGCAGGAAACACCGCGTGTCCCTGTTGCGGAAGCCATCGTCAATGCACCCCTATATAAAGAAAAATTTGAGCTGGATGTTGTCTCAATTTATGGCAATCCGGCCCAAATAATGATGCTTTTGTGCTGACTGCAAAAAGAAAAATATGAACGCTTTCAATTTTATTTTATCGGAGAAGGAGCCTGCGCTGATTCACTGGCACAGTGCTATGTTACCGGAAAGCCGGCGCTCGCAATTCCTTGTTTTGGAGAAAGATCAATGGGGCAAGTTATGGATGACGAGATAGTTATCGCGGTGCCACCCCAGGAATTGGAACGCGCGATCTCGGGCATGAAAAAATTGGCCAAAATCGGTTTCAAATATCCGATTTCTTATATAGGAGGACTTACCGATCCCATGTCTGTTCTTACACAATTTTATCCACAAATGGATAAAAAATAACTTTTTTTCAGAATTAAAAACCCTTGAATAAATCATGTTGATCTATTATAATATATACATGCAGAATAATTCAGACATATTCCATAATAAAGCCCGCAAGTATTCTTTTCTATCTTTTATTTTTACTGCGACACTTTTATTTATATCTATGACGATGATGACGGGTTTTGCTTTCGCGGATATATACAAGTACCTGGATGAAGACGGTGTTTTGCATTTAACCAATGTGCCTTCCGTTCCCAACGCGAAATATGTTTTAATTCTCAAAGAGAAAAGAGTTCACTTTAAATCCGATATCGATGTTAACAAGTACGACCATATTATTTCAAAAGCCGCCAAAAAATATAAAGTTGATCAAGCGCTAATTAAGGCTATCATTAAGGCGGAATCCAACTTCAATCATGAAGCTGTATCTCCTGTCGGCGCCCAGGGTTTGATGCAACTAATGCCATCAACAGCATACGCCCTTCAGGTGGAAGATGTATTTCAACCCGAAAATAATATTGAGGGCGGTGTGCGTTACTTGCGCTATCTTCTTAATACTTACCGAGGTGATTTACGCCTCGCCCTAGCTGCCTATAACGCAGGAGAAACGGCTGTGGCAAAATACAGCAACAATGTGCCCCCTTTTCGTGAAACAAGAAATTACATTAACCGTGTTATGAGTTATTACGACGAATTCAGAAAATAATAATTTATTCACTGGCCTCATCCACATAAAGATACTTTTTAAACACGGCCAATCTTTTTTCTTTGATTCCTCTTATTTGCATCAATTCCTCAATTTTCGAAAACCGGACTTTTTGTTCACGCAGTTCCATAATATTTGTCGCTGTCTTTTCGCCAATTCCATTTATCAGAATCAAGTCATCTTTATTCGCTTTATTGATATCCAACGGTATGTGTAAAGCAAGCTTCTTGGCGGCATCCATTTCCGAAAAGGTAATATTATGATCTGTTGATTTTGAATTAATATTTATTGTAATTCCGCTTCGCAAATAAAAATCACTTTCAAATAAAGATTTAAAATTCGTCATCTGCAAAAATTTATTGGCTGAAATTTCCGGTTTGATAAAATAAATACCAACTGCCTGTTCATTTTTTTTGATCTCTACCGCTATTGAATTAGCAGATTGCTCTGAATATTCCGGCGGGGCGAAATTAAAATAAAGAGTGTAAAGCAAATAAAAAAAAGGGGTAACCGCCATTATTAAACATAAAGCGATAATGCCCCTTATCTGATTTTGAGGGATAATATACCCTTTATTTTTTCTTTTCCAAACCAAAAGCGTCATGAAGCACCGACACAGCCAACTCTGTGTATTTTCTCTGTATTACACAGGATATTTTTATTTCTGAGGTGCTGATCATCATGATGTTCACGCCTTCATTGGCCAAAGTTGTAAACATTTTTGAAGCCACGCCGGAATGACTGGCCATGCCTACACCGATAATGGAAACTTTGGCAACTTCATCGTCAACTTCAACTTTTTTCGCGCCTATTTCTTTTGCTGTTTGCTCAACGATTTTTTTTGCTTCCTTCAGATCTTTCTTGGAAACCGTAAAGGTCATATCGGTAAATCCCTCAAGGCTCGCGTTCTGAATAATCATATCAACATTAATATTTTT
>JAFGKC010000073.1 GCA_016928765.1 Syntrophaceae bacterium | reverse complement strand
GCGGCGATAATTATCGCTCCTTATTATTTAGCTATCATTATTTTCCGTGGCAAATATCGTAAAAGCATCATCCCCAAGCTGGGCGGCGGACAAGAGAAAACCCTTAACTCACTCAAAAGCAAGAAGCGTGTCTGGATACACGCTGTTTCGGTAGGTGAAGTAACCGCGGCTTCACCTATTATCGCCGCCCTGAAGCAGAAAAATCCGAACATAGATATTGTTTTTTCCACCTCCACGGAAACAGGCCAGGAAATGGCGCGAAACCTTGTTTCCGGAGTATCTGCTTTCATATATTTCCCGCTCGATTTACCCTTTGTCGTGCGCAAAGTCATCAGGCAGGTGCGCCCCGATATCTTTGTTATGGTCGAAACGGAACTCTGGCCGAATTTTTTGAAAACTTGCAAAAACGAAGGTGTAAAAACATTGATGGTTAACGGGCGTATTTCGCCGCGTTCCTACGGCAAATATCGTTTAACCGGTTTTTTCTGGAAAGAAATATTTAATAATTTAATCGCCGCTGGCATGATTTCCGATGTTGATTCGTCAAGAATGAAGCAGATGGGCATGCCCGCGCAAAAGATTCAGGTGTGCGGCAACGCAAAATATGACGCGCTTGCTGCCATGGCTCACCCTAAACTGCAACGGGATATTTCCCGCCGCCTGAACGTTAAAAATAATGAAAAGTTTTTTGTCGCCGGCAGTACTCATCCGGGCGAGGAAGAAATAATTATTGATACCTATGCGGCAATCGCGTCTCTTTATCCTGATTTTAAATTAATTATCGTTCCCCGTCATATTGAAAGAACACCGTCAATCATAGAGCTTTTGCAAAAAAGAGGTTTTACCGATATTATTACAATGAACCAGATAAACAAAGGCAAGGCGCGTCATAATGAAAAGGTTGTGCTGATAGATGTTATCGGGGAACTTTTCAAGGTTTATTCGGTGGCTACGATTGTTTATTGCGGCGGCAGTTTAGTAAATAAGGGTGGGCAAAATATACTGGAAGCGGCGGCGTGGGGGAAAGTTATTTTTTACGGCCCGCATATGGATGATTTTACGGAAGAAAAGAAACTTTTGGAATCCGTCGGCTGCGGCATTACGGTTAAAAACGCTAAAGATCTATTCAAGAATATTTTGCAGGCGCTTAGAGACCCGACTGCCACTGAAGAAAGAGGCACGCGGGGCAAGGAAGTTGTTGCCGCCAATAAAGGAGCGGCGGCAAGATACGCCGCAATGATTAGCAGTTATTTAAGATAAAGGCGAAGCGCTACGCGCGGAGTCCCGCGTAAGCGGCATAGAGGATTAAAGTTTTAATTTCTATTGGAGTTTTTTATGCTGAAGAAATATGAAACATTGAGTGAGCAGGTTAACCCATTAAAAACATTGATGGCTCGCGCGGTAATCAGCCGTTATTTGAACAGAACCAGCCTTACCCATTATTCGGAACTTTCCCGGCTTATCGGCTGTAAAGCTTTCGTTAAACACGAAAACCACAACCCTACAGGCTCATTTAAAATTCGGGGAGCTCTGAACTTCTTTCACCATATGTCGCAGGAAGAAGTGGACGCGGGCATCCTGGTGGCTACCCGCGGCAATCATGGATTGGCGATGGCCTGGGCGGGCCAGTGGTTTCACGTGCCCTGCACGGTGGTTGTGCCGGAAAACAACAATCCGGAAATCAACCGCATCATTGAAAGCTACGGAGCGGAAGTAATTGTTCAAGGGGAAGACTTTTACGACGCGCAGTCCTATTGCGAAGAACTGGTGGACAGCGCCGGTTATTATTACGTCCAACAGGGCAACGAACCGGAAATACTAAACGGATTGGCTACTATGGGCCTGGAAATCCTGGAGGATCTGCCCCAGGTCGATGTCATTATCTGCCCTATCGGCGGCGGCGCGGGCTGCGCTTCGCTGATAAAAACAGCGCGCGCCGTTAACCCGAATATTGAAATTATCGGCGTGGAACCGCAAAACGCTCCATCTTTTTATAACTCCTGGAAAAAAGGAGATATCGTAATTCTTGACGAAGCCGACACGATAGCGGAAGGTTTGGCGGCAAGAAGCGTTTTTCAGCTTCCGTACGTTATTCTGAAAGACGCGATAAACGACGTTATCCTGCTTACCGAAAACGAGATACTGGAAGGAATACGGATGGCGCTTTCCACCACGCATAATCTGGCCGAAGCAGCGGGAGCCGTTTCCCTCATTGCGGCTTACAAAATAAAAGACCGTCTGTCCGGAAAAAATGTTGTGATGATCATGTCGGGCGGCAATTTGGCTATTGATAATCTTAAAACTTTACTTTCGTGTTAAGTTATAGCGATTAGCGCATCGCTGCGCCTATGTTTTTATGTTTTTCGGAAAATTGTTTGCCAGTTTTGCAGCTTGCTGTGGGGATCATAGGAAACCATCTAATTTCTTTATATTTTTCGTATAGATTCTCCCTGTAAGATGGCGTTCATTATTCTTAATCCCATCTAGCAGATTTTGATTTATGAACCATATTATGCTTGAATAGACGATATATCAGGCATGATGCAACATAATGAAAAACTCTCTTAAGGAGAAAATTATATGCAGTTAAAAATTTTAGCGCCGGAAAAACTCCGGAAAAAAGTCGTCAGCAGGGCCATCCGCAACATCAAACGCGGAAACGCTGATGACGATTCAAAGCGGGGTATGTTCCGTCCGGAAATCCGCCTCGACTTGCAGCGCTCGCGGCTCATGACTCAATCCTACAAGGAAACCGAAGGAGAGGCGATGGTCGTGCGCCGCGCCAAAGCGCTGTCGAACATCTTAAACAAGATGGGCATCTTCATCCGCGACTATGAACGCATTGTCGGTTACCAGACGGCCGACCCCAACGGAATTTTTCATCCCATCGAGCAAAACTGGAAATCACCGCTGCGGCTTGCGAAGAGTGCCGCGGGAAAGACGTTGCTGGACGCTGCCGGACGGCGGGAATTGAAAAAGCTTTGCGACTACTGGAAGGGTAAATCCATCAGCGACCGGCATCAGGAAATCCTGCCTGAGCACCTGAAAAAATACTGGACGTATGAAGGGACGTTTTTGTGGAGTCAGCTGTCGGAACTCGGCATTCCCAATTATGAAAAGCTCTTCAAACTGGGCCTCAGGGGATTGATTGCGGAAATCCGCGAAAAGATGGCGCAGATCGACGAAGAAATCCCCGGCGATTACGTTGAGCAAAAAGAATTTCTCACCGCCGCCATTCTTTCTCTGGAAGCCGTCATCAGTTTTGCCCGGCGTTACGCGGCGCTGGCTAAAAAATCCGCCGCGCGCCAGAAGAACGCATCGCGTAAAAAGATTCTGGCAGAGATTGCCGAAACCTGCGAGCGCGTCCCGGAGCATCCGCCGCGCACCTTTATTGAAGCCGTTCAATTTTTCTATTTCATTCACTTGGTGCGCTATCTGGAATATTCCACGCTGGGCATCGGCATCCGTATCGATCAGCTTTTCGGCCCATACTACGAAAAGGATTTGAAGGAAGGCCGGATCACAAAAGACGAAACGCTGGGCATTTTGCAACTTTTATGGATCAAGCTCAACGAACTGGGACTTGTCTATTCGCCCACGGTCAGTTCCGTGTATGGCGGCGTCGCGTCATTGCAGGCCGTTACCATCGGCGGGACGGATGAAAATGGCAAGGACGTCACCAACGACTTGACGTATCTCACGATGGAAGCGGCGCGCACGCTCAAGATCATTGAGCCCAGCATCGTGCTGCGCATGCACAACAAAACACCGAATGCCGTTTATGAAAAGGCCACCGACGTGATTAAGACCGGTATCGGGTATCCTTCGCTCTTCAATGACGAGGCGCTGATTCCGCTTTTTGAGCGCTGGGGGGTTCCGACTGAAGACGCCAAGCGCTACGCCGTGACCGGCTGTGTCTATATCGAGATTCCGGGGAAAAACGTTGTGCGCCGCTCGGTGGGCTATTTCGTCCTGCCTAAGTGCCTGTGGTGGGCGCTGCATTCAGGCGTCAATCCGAAAACCGGCGAACAGCATGGGGCGCGCACGCCTGATCCGGCCACGTTTAAAAGCTGGCACGATGTGCTTACCGCCTACGCCGAGCAGGTGCGTTTCTTTACGGAAAAAATTGAAGGCCTGGAGCGCGTCAATAACGAACTTTTGATGCATTACGCGCCGCGTCCGTTTTATTCGTCAATTCTCGACGGTTGCATTGAACGGGGGCAGGACTGCCGCAAGTGGGTTTACAACTCCATGCTGCACCATTTCTCGCAGGTTATCGGCGGCACGAACGTGGCGGATGCCATTACCGCTATCCGCAAGGTCGTCTTTGAAGATAAAAAGATTACGCTGCCCGAACTGATCGCCATCATGGATAAAAACTGGGAGGGACGCGACGACATCCGCCAGGCCTGCCTCAATGCGCCCAAATTCGGCAATGATGACGACTACGCGGATTTAATCGCCGCTGAAGTTCAGGCCAGAGGCGAGGCGGCGATGGAAACCGTGAAAGACCGGTTTGGACATCCGCACCGGGGCGATGGCAGCGCCGTGTCCGCGACCTACGGATTGGCCGCGGACACACCCGCCACACCCGATGGGCGACAAGACGGCGAGCCGTTTTCGGATTCCACACTCGCGCCCGCGCCGGGCCGGGATAAAAAAGGTCCCACGGCGGTTTTAAAATCCGTCTCCAAGATCAGTACGGTGGATACGTTCAACCATCTGCTCAATCAGAAATTTCTGCCGAAGTTTTTTGAAGAGGATTTAAAACCCGCGTTTCTGGGGTATCTTAAAACCTGGAAGGAGCTCAACATCCCGCACATTCAGTTCAACGTGGTCGATCGGGAAACGCTCCTTGCCGCCAAGGCAAGGCCGGATAAATACAGCGATCTGATCGTGCGCGTGGCGGGCTTCAGTGCTTATTTTGTTGATCTGTCCAGCGGCCTGCAAGAGCACATCATCGCCCGGACGGAGCAGAGTTTGAAGTAGCGTCGGTCTAAACCAGGCGCTTAATGGACGTATTGTGTTAACTGTTTCACAATAATATTGTCATGCCGGACTTGATCCGGCATCCAGGAATATTGAAACTGGTTTCCTGCCTGACGCTTAACCCGCGCATGCGGAGCGAGGACAGCGCCTGGATTCCCGCTTTCGCGGGAATGACCATCTTTGAATATTCTGACACAGTCTCAAAGCGGAAGGGGAGTAATGTTTGTCGATTTTATAAGAAGGACTAATTTTTGACCAGAGACGAAAAAGGACTGATCTTTAACATCCAGAAATTCAGCGTGCATGATGGGCCGGGCATCCGCACCACTGTGTTTCTCAAAGGCTGTCCGCTTGCCTGCGCCTGGTGCTCCAACCCCGAATCGCAACGCTTCACGCCGGAATTGATGGTGCGCGGCATCAACTGCCGCCTTTGCGGGGCATGTGTTCCGGCCTGCCCGCAAGGGGCGATTCGTGTGTCGAAAAAAACCGGGCGGATCATCGACCGGCAAAAATGCGATTTGTGCCTGAAGTGCGTGGATAGCTGCCTGTACGAATCGTTACTTCGCTGCGGAACCTCCATGACGGTTTCTCAGGTGCTTGCTGAAGTTTTGCAGGATCGGATCTTCTACAACAATTCCGGCGGTGGTGTGACACTTTCCGGCGGCGAGCCGCTCGCGCAACCGGATTTCACCCGCGAGCTTCTTGCCGCCTGCAAGCAAGAAGGGCTGCACACCGCCATAGAAACGGCGGGAATCGCTTCGTGGGATGAAATGGCGAGCGTGCTCGACTTCGTTGATCTCGTTTTGTTTGACGTCAAACATCTGGATGACAAAATCCACAAAAAAACAACCGGCGTCGGGAACGCCCTGATTCTGGAAAATCTCAGGAAAGCAGCCGGACTCTGCCAATTATGGCTGCGTGTTCCGTTAATTAGCGGATTTAACGATTCTACAATCCATATCCAAAATGTCGCAAAGTTAGGATTGGAAGTAAAGGCTAGCAAAATCTCTCTGCTTCCTTATCATGAAGGTGGCAAGGCAAAAAGTTTGCAACAGGGAATGGCTTATGCCTTTCCGGAAGGCAGGGCCCCTGGAGAAAAACACGTGGAAGCGTTGCGGCGACTAATTGAAGCAACGGGAGTGCCCGCGTCGGTCGGGAATTAATTTTTTTATCAATCTGTTGACAAGAATCTGGTTTTTCATATAGTCATGATTCCGGCAACATCAAAATATAAGGAGTATTTTCAAGGCTATGCAACAACCTGTAACACCGTCACCCACTGATTTTATTCGTGATATTATCGACAACGACCTCTGCGCCGGTAAAAATGAAGGGCGGGTCGCCACCCGCTTTCCACCGGAGCCCAACGGCTACATTCATATCGGCCATGCTAAATCGGTTTGCTTGAATTTCGGCCTGGCTCTCCAATACAAAGGAACATGCAACTTAAGAATGGATGATACCGATCCGATCGGCGAATCTATGGAATATGTTGAATCCATTATCCGCGATATCCGCTGGCTTGGTTTTGACTGGGATCAGCGACTTTTTTACGCCTCCGATTATTTTGAAAAGCTCTACGCGTTCGCCGTAAAATTAATTAAAAAAGGTGTTGCGTATGTGTGCTCTCTGAACGCGGATGAGATTCGCGAATACCGCGGCACATTTACCGAACCGGGAAAAGACAGCCCCTATCGCAACCGCTTAGTGAAAGAAAATCTGGATTTGTTCGCGCGGATGCGCGCCGGTGAATTTCCCGATGGCGCGCATACCCTGCGCGCCAAAATCGACATGGCCGCGCCGAACATCGTTATGCGCGATCCCATTTTATACCGCATTAAACGCGAACCTCACTACCGGACAGGCAATAAATGGGTTATTTACCCTATGTATGATTTCGCCCATTGCCTCTCCGACGCGCTGGAAAACATCACGCACTCCATCTGCACGCTGGAATTTGAAAACAATCGTCCTCTCTACGACTGGATTGTCGAGCGGTTAATCGAAAAAAACCGCCCCAGGCAGATTGAATTCGCGCGTCTCAATTTAAGCTATACGGTTTTGAGCAAACGCCGCCTCATTGAACTTGTCCAGAAAAAATACGTAAACGGTTGGGACGATCCTCGCATGCCCACAGTAAGCGGCATGCGCCGCCGGGGCTACACACCCGAAGCTATCCGGCAATTCTGCGCGGCCATCGGCGTGGCTAAAAACGACAACCTTATTGACGTGGCGCTTCTGGAGCACTGCGTGCGCGAAGATTTGAATGAACGCGCGCCGCGGGCGATGTGCGTCTTGCGCCCGCTTAAAGTCATTATCGACAATTATCCGGAAGGAAAAGTGCAACAATTAAATTGCGCCAATCATCCGAAACGTCCGGATATGGGAACTCGCGGCGTGCCCTTTTCGCGTGAAATATACATCGAGCGCGAAGACTTCATGGAAAATCCTCCGAAAAAATATAACCGCCTCGCCCCCGGCAGGGAAGTGCGCCTGCGCAATGCGTATGTCATTAAATTTGAAAAAATGGTTAAGGATGAAAAAAGCGGCGAGATAATCGAGCTGCACTGCAGTTACGCGCCGGAAACTCTTGAAGGCCCACCGGCCGACGGGCGCAAGGTGCAGGGCGTGATTCACTGGGTTTCGACCGAACACGCCATACCTGTGGAAGTCAGACTCTACGACCGCCTTTTTACTATTTCCAATCCAGGAGCCGAAGAGGAATTCTTAAAGTTTTTAAATCCGTCTTCCCTGGAAATTTTGCAAAATTCCATGGCGGAACAAAGTATTGCTGACGCCCGGCCGCTTCTTAGTTACCAGTTTGAACGGCAGGGTTATTTCTGCGCTGACGAAAATGACACGAAACCCGGCAAACCGGTTTTCAATCGGATCGTGCCGCTTCGCGATTCTTGGACAAAAATATCTGAAAAAGAGGCTTAATGCCTAAAAAGATTAGCAAAAATATCTGATGATCAATTATTTGTCACTTCCCAGGCAAAAGCTCTCTTTGCCATCGCGAGTTTCTCTTTATCGGAACGAGGCGATCTCTGAGATTGTTTCAGACGCCTTTGGCTTCTTCGCAATCACGCAGTGGCTCTGTGCAGCACTAAAATCAAATCTACCGCGATAAATAAAAATTCAGCTGTCAAGAGATGGCTTCACACAACAGCCAAAAGTAAAATAACAAATAGTTTTTTAGCGTGTCGTCTGAAATTTTCAAGAGTTAAAAATGGCTGGGGAACAAGGATTCGAACCTTGATTCACGGAGTCAGAGTCCGGTGTCCTGCCGTTGAACGATTCCCCAGTATGCAATTCGCGAAAAGACCTACGGCGCTGTTTCTAAGAGCGGGCTCTTTATAATGCTATTGAATTCGTATGTCAATAGATTTTCAGCGCTTATCACGCAGACACTTTTTTGCCGAAACAAGAAAAACACTTCACTCAACTTGCTTATAATAGCCTTCCCATTTCTCATCAATTTGCTTTTGAATATCCGCTATTTGCTCGTCGGATAAAATCCGGAAGCGTGACTGCGCGCGGAAATATTCGCGCACCGGAACGAGCTTTCTTTTTTCCACCAGTTTCTCAGATGCACCGGTAAGGTGAAATTCGCCGTTAATGATTTCATAAAGGTCATAATAGCCGCTTTCCACAGCCAGGCGGCCGATTTTGATACCGTAGCGCGGATCATAACCCCAGCCCGGCGGACAGGGAATGTGGATATGAAAATATTTAGTGCCGGGCAAATGCAGGCAATTTTTGATTTTATCATAGAGATCCAGCGGATAAGCGGCCGAGCAGGCGGCCACATAGCTTAAATTATGCGCCGCCATAATGGCCGGCACGTCTTTTTTCTGCTGGAGTTTTCCTTTAAACGGCGTATTCGCGGTAAGCGCGCCGATAGGCGTGGTGCTGGAGCGCTGCGCGCCGGTATTCATGTAGCCTTCGTTGTCATAACAAAAATAAATAAAGTTATCACCGCGCTCCGCCGCGCCGGAGAGTGCCTGCAGGCCGATATCGGCCGTGCCACCGTCGCCCGCCCAGGCGGCCACCGTGATGTGCTCTTTTCCCTGTGTTTTCAGGCTGGCGATTATTCCGGTAGCGGCGGCGGCTGTTGAAGCAAAGGTCACGTTCAAACAAGATAATTTTGTCGAGGCTACGGGGAAAAGCCCCTGCAGCACGGTAAGGCAACTGGGCGGCACAATCAAAATCGTGTCTTTACCCAACGCTTTTAGTCCCACACGATAAGCGATGGCGAGGCCACAGCCGGAACAAGCTCTGGTGCCGGGATGAACAAATTCTTCGACGGGTAAATTCAAAATATTAGTTTTCGACTGCATAAATTTTTCCTACAGTTTAAGCCCGATCCACACTGGTTCTTGCGCTACTCTGCCCTTTGTCGCGGCTTTTAACGCTTTTGTTAAATTGTCCGTGCGGATTTCGCGCCCGCCGATACCGGCAATATAATTTTGTATCACGGGAAGCGAGCCTGTGCCGGCCAGGTATTCATAAAGGGCGGATTTTAAATCCGACGCGAGCGCTCCTTCGTAACCATAGCTGATCGCCTTTTCAAAAACGATAACCGCTTTTTTACCTTTTAACGCGCCGGCAATAACTTTGTCCGGAAAAGGCCGATAATAACGCACACCCATAACGCCAACTTTTATGCCTTCCCTTCTTAGCTCGTCAACGCAAACGCGCAGTTGATATGTGATTGAACCCAGGCCCACGGCGATATATTCCGCGTCATCGCACAGATACGGCTCGATATAGGGATCACCGCCGCGGCCGAAAACTTCAGCAAATCGTTTTTCGGCCTGCGCCGCTTCTTGCAGCGCGAGACGCGTGTCTTTCTGCAATAAGTAACGTATCTCCATGTAGCCGTGCGCAAGTTCGCCGTGAACATCAACCCTCACATCCGGCAGCGTAACCGTGTTGAGATTGGCGGGCTCGTCCGGATTCAGGGCGTAGTCCGGCTTGAACGGCGGCAAAAAAGCATCAACTTTTTTCTGCTGGGGTAAATCAAACGGCATGAAGGTATGCGACAAAATATATCCGTCATAACAGACCATTATCGGGATACTCACTTTTTCCGCCAGCCAGTAGGCCTTTATCACCGTGTCGATAATCTGCTGATGGTCGGCGCAATATATCTGAATCCAGCCTGTGTCGCGCTGGGAAATCGAATCCTGCTGATCGTTCCAGATATTCCAGGGCGCGCCCACCGCGCGGTTAACCACACACATAACAATAGGAAGCCTGGCGCCCGCGGCCCACTGAATCTGCTCATGCATGTATAAAAGTCCGTTGGCGCTGGTAGCGGTAAAAACCCGCGAGCCGGCGGATGATGCGGCGATGCAAACCGCCAGGGCGGAATGTTCACTTTCCACCGGAATGTATTCGGCGGCAAGCGACCCTTCTTCCACATATTCTGATAGCTTTTCCGTCAGAGGGGTCTGCGGGGTGATAGGATATGCGGCAATCACTTGCGGCCGGCAAAGCCTCACGCCCAAAGCCGCCGCTGTATTTCCGTCTTCAATAATCTGCATGACACCTATTCCTTTTTCTTATTATCGTGCGCGAACCTAGCTTCATCCACCATAGTGATCGCTTTGGTGGGGCATTCTTCAGCACAGATACCGCATCCCTTGCAGTATTCCAAATCCACCACGGGCGGAATTGTCCGGGAAATCACGATTTCCGGGCAATATAACCAACAGATAAAACAGGCTTCCTTGTTTCTACGGCAGGGAATGCACAGTGCTTCATCAATAAACGGCCGCTCTACCCGCCAGGAGCCGGTACTGCCTCCGTCGCCGGGACCATGTTCGCTGTGCGATGTTTTTCTGCGATAATTACCCGTACCCAAATTCAGCCTCCTGTAACCGTCCGCTCAAAGGCGAGTTGCGCGGCAAGGACATTTTTTTGAGGTTCTCTGGTTCGGAATTCTTCTTTGATGCCTTTGATCAAACTTTCCATGCTCAAAAGATTCGCCGCTTTCTCCAAGGCGCCGATTATTCCGCTGTTGACCATGCCGTGCGGTAGACCTGCTTCCACAGAAATAGCCGTGACATCCGCCGTGGCAAGTTTATAATCTTTAAAATTATAAAACTCAAAAGCCATCGGTGTATTCAAAACAATAATACCACCCGGCTTGAGACCTGTTGTCACCTGTGCCTCGTTAAGCAGTAAATAATCAAGAATAACAACTATATCCGGCGTTTCAATCGGAGACAAATCATAAATTTTTGACCGGGCTATTTTCAGCGATGTTGTAACCGGCGCGCCGCGGCGTTCCGTACCGAACGTGGGCGCCATAACCACCCCGGGATAACCCGAAACAAAGGCCGCTCCCGCGACAATTTTCGCCGCTGTAATCGCGCCCTGCCCGCCTCGTCCGTGCCAGCGGATTTCTATGTAATCTTTGTTCATAAAAACCTCAGGTTTTTAGGCTGTAGGCCCAAGGCTGAAGGCAAAACATGAAATTCATTTTTGCTTTAAAGCTTTAATCAAACCGCTTAAAACTTTTTCAGTTTCAATTATTTTTGGTTCGATGTTGGCCAAATCTCTTCCTCGCAAAAAATTCAAACGCGTCGATAAACTTATCTGGTAACGCAACTCTCTTAACGATCCGAAAGCCATATAAAGGAATCTTAGGTAATCAGCCTTGGTATCGCGAGCACATCCTTCAACAATATTCGAAGGAACGGAAACAGCAGCCCTTCTTATCTGCGCACTCAAACCATATACTTCTTCTTTTGGAAATTTTTCTGTTACTTTATAAGCAAGGACAACTAGTTCATCTGCCAATGCAAACGCTTTTAGTTTGGTGTGATCCCGCATTCTTCTTTACCTTTGGTCTTTGGTCTTTCGCCTTCGGCCTTTATTATTTAAACTTCAAACCGCCGCGATGCTTTTTATATTTTTTCACACTGCGCCGCGTGTAATAAATTACAATAGCACAAAGAAACACGACAAACAGTAAAACTAAAATCGTCGGCAGGCTGGGGTCGGCAATAAGCTGGGCAGGATTCCAGCTGGGCTTGGCGGTAATTCTTCCTAGCTTGTCCTGATATTTATCCGGCATATCGCCGATACCGTCACCGTCGACATCGGCAAAGGATTGCGCATATTCGATTAATCCTCTCCACTGCTTTAATTCCTGAATGCCGGGCATTACCTTGTTCGCATCTATTCTCATGTAAAATATATTACGAATGGGTCTTCCTCTTCTATCTTTAGGAGATATATCCAGAAACCTGTATGTATCGTTACCTATCTGTCTCAAAAGGCCAGCAGTATAAGTATTGGCGCCCACCCGATAAAGAGTCCGGTTGGCTTCGCTAAAATTCAGCTGCTCGTATCCTTCTTCCTCCGAACCCATTTCTATATTGGTCACCCGGTCAAAAATAACGCGGTTGGGATTATAGGTAAAACGCACGCCGGATATCTGTAAAAAATGATCGTATCCTTTGCGCGGATAAACACTGGTTATAATTTCCAGCGCTCGTTTGATTTCGTAAGCGTAAAGATAGAAACTGACCAGCGGATAACCCAGCGTCGCTTCCTTTTCCATGCCGATGCCGAGCGGAACAGTGCGGAATAAATCGCCTACGGTAATGATTCCTGTTTTCCCGGCAAGAAGGTGATCCTTGATAAGTCCGTTTGATTCCAAGGCAACAGCGACGCGGCTTCGCAGATCGCCTCTGCGAGAATCAACTTTATTGATATACCAGCGGATAGAATCGGCAACCAGGTTGCCCATCGGCGATTCCTGATCAGTAATTTCCAGATCCCAATTGGTATGAGCCAGGGGCTGATCGTAACTCAACCCGAAATCAGCCAGCAATCGTTTGTCAATTATTCCTTTAAAATCGTCTATGCTTTTCTGAATTTCTTTATCTCCCAAAATTGAGCTGTTGACGGGAACAGACTGATAATTTTTAAGCGATATTTTTCCGTTGGCTAAAGAGATATCCATAATGCCGACATTCCGGCCGTAAGCGCCCGCCTGGGCGATAATTGTCTCGCCCACGATAAGAGGTTTTTCCAGCAAATGATGCGTATGCCCGCTGATAATAATGTCTATTCCCTGAACTTTGCGCGCGAGAATTTCATCTTCTGATTTTTTGGGATTGATATTCAATCCTCCGCGTGAAAGACAAACTATAATATCGACTTTTTCCTGCAGGCGGAGAGTCTGCACCATCTCGCGGGCAACCTCCACGGGATCGCGAAAAGTAACAGGTCTCGCGGCATGAGCACTGCCTGCGGCATCAACACCCATAACGCTGAAGATGCCTATTTTAATGCCACCTCTTTCCAGTATGATATAATCCTTAACAGGAATTTCAGAAAACGCTGTTTCCAGAGTTTCATCAAGCTCGCTCCTTTTATCAAAAACTGCGCCGGCAAAAACAATTTCCGGTATTTTGCCGCGGGATTTAGCGCTGATTAAATTCCGCGCCAGCCCTTCCGGTTTTAAATAAAATTCGTGTTCGCCTAAGCCCACCGCGTCATAGCCCATGGCGCCTAAAAGTCTGAGTTCGAACGCTTCTTCGCGCGCCAGCATGTGAAACAGTGATCCTATAGTGTAATCGCCCGAATCCAGAATCAGCACCGGATTTGCTCTCTCTTTTTTCGTATTCTTGATTAACGCCGCTATGCGCGACCAGCCGCCGAAAGTTTTATCGGCATTGACGGCAATGGGCTGATAATCCAGCTCGGGAGAAAAACCCTGCAGGTGGGAATGCATGTCGTTGGTATGCACGATAGTCAGAAGCTTTTCTTCAGATGCCCAAAGATTGGTTGCGAAAAATATCGCGAGGAGAATTGTAAAAAAACGTATCAGTTTCATAATAACTTTTTGATCCTTTGGTCTAGCTTCTTTAATATAGTTCCTTAACACAATTGTGCGTTTGTGAACAGGCTGTATGCGGCAGTGCCTTTTCTATTTTTTCCAAGAGCGCGAACAGCGTTGACCTGTCCAAGGCACAGACGGCAACAGCTTCATGGCGCCGGCAGAGGTTTCGCAGCATCTCCTTGTCATCAAAACGATCGGCTTTGTTGAAAACTTTTAACGCCGGTTTATTTCTTATATCCAGTTCATCGAGAATTCTTTCCACCGCGGCAATCTGCTCTTCAAATTTATTATTGCTGATGTCAATTACATGCAGAAGCAGATCAGCGTCATCAAGCTCATCGAGCGTGGCGCGGAAAGCGGAAAACAACTCTCGCGGCAAATTACGAATAAATCCAACAGTATCCGTGATGATCGCTTCACTATCGCGGGGAAAGCGCAGGCGCGCGCTTTTGGTATCGAGCGTGGCAAACAATTTATTTTCCACCAAAACAGAACTTTGTGTAAGCGTGTTGAGCAGCGTTGACTTTCCGGCGTTGGTGTAGCCCACAATGGAAATCACGGGCAGGCCGGATTTATTTCTTTTGCCGCGGCGCTGAAACCTCGCTTTGGTTATCGCCTTTAAATCTTTTTCCAGCCTGGTAATACGCTCGCGGATTCGCCGGCGGTCGATTTCCAGTTTCGTTTCGCCGGGCCCCACACTGCCGATACCTCCGGCAAGGCGAGACAGGGATGTGTCTTTGTGTTTCAGGCGAGGCAATAAGTATTTTAGCTGGGCTAGTTCCACCTGAATTTTTCCTTCACGGCTGTGCGCGCGCCGGGCAAAAATATCCAGAATCACCTGCGTGCGGTCGATAATTTTCAGGCCGGTAAAATCGGCGACAGAGCGCACCTGCGCGGGCGTAAGCTCGTGATCAAAGATAAGCAAATTAGCGCCGATTTGTGTGGCGCGCAAATCAATATCGGAGAGCTTACCGCGGCCCACCATATATTTGGGGTTAGGATGAGAGCGGTATTGAATCTGCGCGTCAAATACTTCCACGCCGCAGGTTTCGGCAAGCTGACGCAATTCTTCCAATGCCTCTGTCTCTCCGGAAAGCGGCTGTTTTTCCACGCGCACCAGAATCGCCTTTTCTGCCGCGTCGATTTTTCTTGTCTTTTGTTGTTTGGTAAATTCATCTTCCAGCGCGGCAATAAAGGATAAAAAATTCAGTTCCAGCCGGTGCGGCTCGACAGGATCATGAATCAGCCAGTAATCACCTTGCGGATTTTCCGGAATCAGATGCGCCCAAAAAAGTTTGCCGGGATTGCCGTCGGGATGCGCCTGTAGAGCGCCGATTAAATCAAGACGCAAATGCGACATGTCAGTTAGGTCTTCCGCGGAAAGTTCTTCGCCGTTCAGATGCGTGTGAATCAGGCGCAGTCCTTTAAAGCGCGTGGAAGCGGCGCGGAAGGCGTCCAGCGACGGAATAAAGATGCCTCTTGCGTCGCCTAACATAACCATAATGATTTCGCCCCTGCGATTGATCAAGAGGCCTATCTGTCGGTTGAGATCAACAGAGAGAAGGGATATTTCGCGCGCTAATTCATTGCTGAGAATATTTTCCGGCGGGACACCCCGTCGATAAAGCCGCTCCAGTTGTCTTATTTGCGCGGCTCCCAATCCCGCCGTATTGCCGAATATTTTTTGAATATCGTTTACCTTAATATTTTTTAATGAATTACAGTTTACATCAGTGTCGCAATGTTTTCAAGCCACGTGAATAAAAAAATAAATTGCTTGAGCACTTTGGTCTTCAATGACAGGCAGGCTTGTCATCACGAGGGCGCAGCCAGAAACGATCTCAAAAAACATTAGATTGCTTCAGCATCTAACGATGCTTCGCAATGACATAGGGATAAAAATATACCCGGAGGTCGTCCACCCCTCCGGGTATATCCTTATTGTGAATTAACCTTAGGTCTTGGGCCTTAGGCCTATCAAACTAAATTAGAACGTCAGCGTCAGCTTGTTAATTACCAGATAATTGTCTGTAACATCTAAATCTGTGTAATCTGCCCTCCAGTATTTACCCGTCCACAAATAACCAAAACCCAGCATATAAGAGAGATTGTTGGTTATTTTGTAGGTTGCGGTAACATCAACTTCCGTTCCGTAATCCTTTTTCATGCCCGGGAATAATTTCTTATCGGCTTTGGCATAGGACAATGAAACACCTAGTTCCAAATCGGCAATGGGACGCACGCCGCCTCTAAGCTGGCCAAACCAGGCATTATACATAATGCCGAAATCGGGAATCGGAGCGTCAATCACTCCCGCCCAGTAGGTGCGATCATAATTAAATAAAATCAGCATGGGCTGCCAATCTTTGCCGCCGACCATGAGTTTCAGTGTGTCACTCGTTATATCACTATCACCGGAAAGATAAGCAAACGTACCTCCCGCGTACCACATACCGAGGTCAGCCAACGCGTCAACATAAACGCCAAGGCTTTTTAATTTTATTTTATTCGGGCCATCATCTTCATCAAGTAAATCACCCCAGTAATAATCTACTTCCGCTTCTACCGCCACAGGACCAAATTTAGCTTTGGCGTAAGGGATAACACCGTAAAGATTTGTTGTTGCCATCGGCCCGATAGCTCTCAGGGCCGCGCTGCGCAGGTAGGCAACTTTCAGCCCCGCTTCGCCCTGATTCCACGCATATTTGGCGGCTACCGAATACTTATCTATGTCGCCGTCGGAAAAAGGAATATAACCATTAACAGCATTGGTATCCAATTCTAGAATTTTGGCAACATCGGCCATAACGGTAAAACCGTTGATCGTGTATGCCCAGGCGATTTTCCCTGATGGGCGAGACCAATCACCGAACTTCGTTCCCCAAGCTAGGTCATTTTGATAACCAACTGTGAACACACCCAGACGTGAGGCGTATTCAATATAGACCCAGTCAAAAGCGATATTTTCGTTTTCGGCGCGAGATCCCGCAGAATCAATATCACCAATAAACGACGTTAAACCCGTTGGGGAAGATCTTTGATTGCCCCAGATTCTTTCCATCGCGTCAAAACGGGTAACCAGTTTCAGCGCGGGTGTGGCGATGAATTCCATCTTTACGCGCAGGCGCTGATAATAGAACGCCGTGCTCGGATATCCCGGCTCGTCTTTTATAAATACGGTTTTGTCCTGATACATTCCGGCCGCGTAGAAAGAGCCGGAAAATTTTACGTCAGCCGCAAAAACCGACGCGCTGAAAGCCATAACCAGCCCCAGCGACAGCAAGATTAAAAATAATCTCTTCATACTTCCTCCTTTTGTTTTGCTTAAGTCAACAATTTTGCCTACTTAAAGAAACGGGCATCTCATTAAGATATTAAAATTATTAACTTTTTGAATTTGCGCCGCGGACGCCGGGACAAATTCATCGCATATTTTATGAGCGGCAATATAGCACTGACTGCCGGTTTTATCAATTTTTTTATAAAAGAATTTTACGGGCAATAAAAATGATTTCATTGCGGGGTGAGGCTTGTTTTCTTGCAATGGCGAGAAATCCCTAAGTAGCAAAAACACTCTTTGCCGCGCATGCCCGCATTGTCATCGCGAGGCGGCGCATGCCGCCGTGGCGATCTCAAATATCATCATATAAATCCTTCCACTGGGGATTCATTTTTTCAATCAAGTTATTTTTCTTGATTCGCGAGCCGCTCTTGATTTGCTTTTCTCGGGTAATAGCTTCATATATGTCCATATATAATTCGTAATAAACTAATTTGTTGAGATTATATTTTTTGGTAAAACCTTCCACCAATTTATTTTTATGTTCAAAAGCTCTTCTTTTCAAATCGTTGGTAATACCCGTGTAGAGAGTTGTATTATTTTTATTGGTCATAATGTAAACAAAATATTGTTTCTCGCTCATATTAGTCTGATAACAAAAATGCGTAATTTATTAAAGAAAAAGATTGCTTCGTCACTTCATTCCTCGCAATGACCCCGCATGCGCGGGGCAAGCAGGTGGGGTATCATCACAATAAAAATGGATAAAAAAATCCCCGGAAGGTGCCCGCCCTTCCGGGGATGATTCTTTTAACTAACCTTCAATCTTCAGTCCCGCATGCGCGGGATTCCGCCCCGCGTAGCGGGGGTTCACCTTAAGTCTGAATTAGAAGGTCAAGGTCAGCTTGTTGAGGACAATAAAATTGTCTTTCGTGTCAGCGCCAACAACTCCACCTTCGTAGTAATCACCAACCATCCAGTAACCTACGCCAAGCATATAGCTGAGGTTATTGGTGATTTTGTACGTAGCAGTTACGTCAACTTCCCAACCGTATTCATCATCAATGCCAGCAACGGCAAGACCATTAGCGTCTACATCTTCATCCGACATAGCGTAAGCAACAGACATCATGATGTCCAAATCAGCAATCGGACGGACACCGCCGCGAATCTGACCAAACCAAGCGTTCGTCATCGGATTGTTGTTCGCCACACCCGCGCCAGGAAGAGCGCCTGCCCAGTATGTTCTATCATAATTGAACATCAGCAAGCAGGGATTCCAGTCGATACCACCACTCAGCGTACCTTCCGCTTTGGCGGTTCCGGGATCATTACCCTGGATCCAGGCAAAAGTACCGCCCACATAGAACATGCCTAAATCGGCAAGAGCGTCAACATAAGCGGACCATGATGAAATCTTCACATCATCCAGCGCAACAGGTATTCCACTTTCCCAATCTCTGGCTTTGCCCCACTGATACTGGACTTCCGCCTCAACGGCCACGGGGCCTATTTTGGCTTTGGCGTAAGGAATCAACCCATAAACATCCTGCTTGTACATACTGTTAGGAAACGGGATTGCTGGAGCAAGGTTAGGCCTAAAGGCCGCATTGCGGACATAGTAACCAAGCAAACCGGCCTGTCCGGCCACTTTGCCGGCCTTGAAATTGTAAATGAAATAGCCCTGATATTTGTCCGCATCAACATCACTCTGTGTCCCCCACGGAGCGGGTGTAGCTGTGCTGGAACTAAACTCAGACAGTTTAACAATCTGCAAACCAACAATAAAAGGCATCTTTACCAACATCCAGGCAACTTTGCCTTCCGGCATGGCGTTGTTAGAAAACACCGTGCCCCAGGCTCCGTCTTCCATGATACCTACAGACCAGATACCGATCTTGGAGGCATACCAGATGTAGGCCCAATCGAAAGCGATGTTTTCGTTTTCTTCACGGGTTCCATAAGATTGAGGATCAACTCCGCCTGCGACTCTGGTGTTACCCCACATTCTTTCCATCGCGTCAAAACGGGTGATGAGTTTCAGATACGGCGTGGCGATGAAATCCATCTGCACGCGCAGTCTCTGATAATAGAAAGCTGTACTGGGTTTTTCGTCACCATCGATTAATCCTGTGTTATCCATATACATACCGGCCGCGTAGAAAGAACCGGTAAACTTCACATCGGCCGCGAAGACCGACGCACTGAAGGCCATAACCAGCCCCAGTGAAAGCAATACTAACCAAAATCTCTTCATTATTTCCTCCTTGAATTTTAGTTCAAGTACTAACATTCCGCCTTCAAAAAACGGGCATTTTTTTAAAGGCCACTTCCTTAATATATTCACACAATAATCACGGAATATATTAGCGAGAAGCTAACAAAGCAGTGTTTTGCTGTCAAGAGTTTTTTTCAATAAAAAATGGCAAAAAAGAGAACAGAAAGGAAACTCTTTTAATGAACAAAAACAATCTGGCAAATAAAACAACAGTGCCCCTAGGTGGCCCGGTTATTGCTAGCCAAATAATTACACCTAAATGCCGTTGCCACGCGGCAATCTTATCAAATCATGGGATTGCTTCACCTCGCTCACGCATGGTTCGCAATGACCGGAAAAAAGTATGTCGCCGCGGCGGCGGTGAACACCACCGTGGCGACCCCGTAAACAAAAGCGCAAATACTTGAGATTGCTTCGTCACGTTGTTCCTCGCAATGACCCCGCATACGCGTGGCAAGCAGATGGGGTTTCATCGCACGGTGGGGCTTGTTTCCTCGTCATCGCGAGGCGGTGAACACCGCCGTGGCGATCGTGTCGCGCTAAAAACTAAGGTTACTTCGGCATCTTCCAGATGCCTCTCAATTACAAAAAAGGGTGTCATCTCAATAATAAGGCAAAAATTTATTCGTCAAGTTTCGTCACCTCTTTAAGTGCCTTATTTTACTTATTTATTTTCAAAAATATCCTTGCCCGGCGCTTTTCAAATATTTCTTGACAGAGCCTTGTTATTAAGGTACGTCAGGGCACAGATAGTTTGTGACTTGCGGTCAAAATATGACTTGTGTTCACAAGAATTGCGCCCAGGAAATGTACCCGGGTCTGGCCCCGCTCCAAAGCAATAAATTTTAGTTTAAATCATAAATTAATAAAAGGGAGGTTTTTAAAAGTATGGCTGATGCAAAAGTGGAATTGAAGGAATCTTATCCGATTCCGGAAAAGATCAAAAAGAATGCCTGGATTAGCGGCAGAGACGCTTACGACAAACTCTACAAGCGTTCAATTAACGAACCCGACAAATTCTGGGGAGAAATCGCCGAGGAATACGTCGAATGGTTCAAAAAATGGGACAAAGTAATGGATTACAATTACGATATTCGTAAAGGCCCCATTTACGTCAAATTTTTTGAAGGCGGGAAACTCAATGTTTCCTACAACTGCCTGGACAAAAATCTTAAAACCCGCGGCGACAAGGTCGCCATTATCTGGGAAGGCAATGAACCCGGCGAAGACAGAAAAATCACGTATAAGGAACTGCACAAGGAAGTCTGTAAATTCGCTAACGTCCTCAAATCAATGAACGTCAAAAAAGGCGACCGCGTCCAGATTTATCTGCCGATGATACCCGAACTGGCGATCGCGATGCTTGCCTGCACGCGCATCGGCGCAATTCACAGCATCGTTTTCGGCGGCTTCAGTGCTGAAGCGCTGCGCGACCGTATCGAAGACAGCAAATCCAGAATCGTCATCACCTGCGACGGAACTTTCCGCGGCGCCAAAGCAGTGCCCCAGAAAGACAACGCCGATAACGCGGTGAAGGCATTCGATTTCATCGAGAAAATGATTGTGGTCAAACGCGTGGGCGAAAAAATCAAATGCAACTGGACAGAGGGACGCGACATCTGGTGGCACGACGCGATGGCCAAAGCCAGCGAAGTTTGCGAACCGGAACACATGGACGCGGAAGATCCCCTGTTCATTCTTTACACTTCCGGCTCCACCGGAAAGCCCAAAGGTGTTATGCACACCACCGGCGGCTACCTCGTTTATACCGCCTACACCCACAAAATGATTTTTGATTATCATGAAGAAGACATTTACTGGTGCACCGCCGACATCGGCTGGGTCACCGGTCACAGCTACATTGTT
>JAFGKC010000008.1 GCA_016928765.1 Syntrophaceae bacterium | reverse complement strand
GGTTCAGTAAAACCGATAATCGGCCGAAAGCTGGAAAACGGTTTGAAAGGCGCTTTTTGTATCTGGCTGACACGGATGAGAACGGAACTGGGTGTAGCGCAAAGAGTGTAGCCGTCCGGTTTTTGCGCAAGCAACGCTGCAAGAGCTACCATGCCCGTGCCTCCTGGCTTATTTTCAATTATTACCGGGTGGCCTAAAATTTTCTCGGCAGAAGAAGCCAAAGCTCGGGCGCTTAAATCCATACTTCCTCCCGGGGAAAATCCCACCAGTAAGGTAATCGGCCTTTCCGGGAATTTTATATCCGCCCCGTAAACATGAAAAGCAAGTAACGTTATTGATAAAATAAATATCAAATAAATACTTTTTATTTTCATAATTTAGTTCCTCCTTGGTTTTTCAAATTCTCTTAGCGAAAAGATATTGTTTATCAATACACTGCTTAGAAAGTAAGCGTTAGTTTGTTAATTAACAAATAATTGTCGCTGACGCTAACTCCCGTTTCCGCGCCTTTAAAATAATCACCGGTGAAGAGATATCCGAAACCCGCCATATAAGAAAGATTGTTAGTTATTTTGTAAGTAGCTGTGACATCAATTTCTACGCCGTAATCTTTATCATGGTAAACACTTGTGGGATCACCGGCTGTTGCCCAGGGTTTTTGATCAGCCTCGGCGTAGGATACCGAAGCCATAATATCCAGAGTGTTTATCGGGCGAATGCCTCCTCTTAATTGTCCGAACCAAGCATTGGATATGGGGCTGGCATTTTGCGGACGTGTGTCGACAGGGGGAGGGGCGACTCCGCCGTGGCCATATAATGTGCCAACCCAGTAGCTGCGATCATAGTTCCAGAGAAGCAAACAAGGATTCCAGTCCGCGCCACCGTTAATTCTGCCACCTTCGTATTTACTAGTTGTGGATGGTTTATCACCGGAGACGTATGCAAGAGTTCCGCCTACGTAGAACATGTTTAAATCAGCAACGGCGTCAACAAAAGCACCCAGGTTTTTTAATTTTATATCACTGGTGCCGTTGTCGTAGTCACACAGTTTTCCCCAGGCGTAAGAAACTTCCGCCTGAAGTTTAACCGGGCCAATATGCGCAATAACATAAGGCGTCAGGCTATAGGTTAAGGTCAAATAGTGGTTGGCGGGTTTCTTGGAGGCGTCGCGTCCGATACCTCCCAGCACTCCAGCACTGCCGCCTTTCCAGGAATATTTGAAAGCCGCGGCATATTTATCAGTATCCACATCAGTGGCGGTTGTCGTTGTGTTTACCGCGGAGTAACTATTATCCTTCAATTTAACTGTTTTAATGATAAAGTACCATGGCCCGGTAGCATAACTTAAGGCGATAACTCCAGCAGGTGTTGTTGTATCCGCAAAGACCGTGCCCCAAGCACCGTCGGGCATATAGCCTACGCGCCATAGGCCCAGCTTTGACGCGAAATGTATATATGCCCAATCAAAGGCGATATTTTCATTTTCCGCGCGTGTTCCCGCAGATAGTGAATCAGGCGCTATTCCAGGCGTGGATCTGATGCCGCCCCAAATTCTTTCCATAACGTCAAAACGGGTGACAAGCTTTAAGGCAGGTGTAACGATAAATTCCGTCTGCACACGCAGTCTTTGAAAGTAAAAAGCGGTTGAAGTGGAGGAGGAGTCGTTTTTTCTAAAAGATGTTTCGTCCAGATAAATACCCCCCGCGTAAAATGTGCCGCTGAATTTCACATCAGCAGCCATTGCCTGAATGGTTAAAGATATAAAAACAAAGAAAATTAACAAAAAAAGTCTGCAGAGTTTCATTGTTTCCTCCTTTTTCATTATATAATTTTTTGGCTAAATAGATTTTGTTTTTAAATAATTATTAAGCTTACGCCTTAAAACGTTTTGATTTGTATTATATTTATTTGCTTTGCGCAAGATGGGAAATGTATAAACTGTAGTTATTTTTCAATATTTCAAAGATGGGCAGTTCATAGGGGCAGCGCTCAACGCAGGCGCCGCACTGTGTGCATTTTAGTGTGGATTCCATGGGGATTTTTAAAAATTCTACGGATACAGCAGGCGACATACGCTTGGCTACAATGGGATAACCCATCGCCGGGGTAATCATTACACCTTCCGGGCAAGGCTGGCAGTATTCACATCGGCGGCAGAATTTTTTTCCTAATTCACGCCGGTATTTATCCATACCTTTCTTATCTTTTTCGGTTATTTCATTTGATTTTTCATAAAGAGAAGTAACTTCATCGACAGTTTCTATGGAATCAAAGCCCGGAATGGGAATAACCTCGGGGAACTGGCGTAGATACTTAAATGCCAGCCCGGCATTGTCGATAACGCCTCCGGCAAAAGGTTTCATGGCGATCATGCCAATACCATTGTTCAAAGCGTATTTATAAAGTTCTTTTTTAAAATCCTCTTCGATGAAATTAAAAGGAAATTGAATCGTATCAAAAATTCCTGTTTTGATGATATCGATAGCCACGGGTAAATTGTGAGAGGTGAGCCCTAAAAACCTGATCTTTCCTTCTTCTTTGGCTTTTTGCGCGGCAGCGAGCGCTCCGTCGGGGCGGCAAAGCTTTTCCCATTCATCGATGTTGGCCACCTGATGAAACTGGTAAATATCGATGTAGCTGGTTTTTAAATCGCCAAGGCTTTTTTCCAGATGGCGAGCAAAACCTTTCGCGTCACGCCTCATCGTTTTTGTCGCAATAATTATTTTGTCTCGAGCTTCAGAAAAAGCCTGGCCGATTTTCGCCTCACTGTCACGGTACATATTTGCCGTGTCATAAAAAGTAATACCTTTTTCATACGCATGACGCAGTACTTTGATTGCTTCATCTATTTGTAATCTGATGATTGGTATTCCGCCGAATCCCACCTCGGATACCTTAATGCTCGTTTTGCCAAAATTGATGTATTTCATTATTTATTAAGAATTTAAGCGAAAATGTTTTTAGAGAATTGCATTATTAATTAAATTATTTTTAAGCGCGTTTTATTTGTAGCTATCGTTAACACCGTTTTTATTCGAAATAACTAATTTAATTTTTGTTTTTTAAAATTCGATTATGAATCTTTCGCTTTTCGGCGTCTGACGATAAATTCCCAAAGCATCAATAAGGCGCCGACGGTTATAGCGGAATCAGCAACGTTGAACGCCGGCCAGTGCCAACTGCCGATGTAGAAATCAAGAAAGTCCACAACAGCGCCGAATCTGACGCGGTCAATGAGGTTGCCCACGGCTCCGCCAAAAATAAGAGACAGTGACAAAATGATCAAAAATGATTCATTTTCACTTTTTACGATGTAGTAAATAATCAAGGCCATGGCCAAAAGCGTGATGCCGATGAAAAAAGAGTAGCGGAATATTTCCGGCATATCGGCCAGAAAGCCGAAAGCCGCGCCTGGGTTCATCACATATACAAGATTGAAAAATCCGTCGATAACCTTATGTGTCCCATACATGAAAAGTTTTTTGGTGATGACCGATTTGGTGACTTGATCCAGGACAATAATGACCGACGCGCAGATAATAAAAACAGCCAGATTTTTTTTCACCGGAATATCCTCACGTAAGATTAAAGATTTACGAGGCAGCGTTCGCAAACTTTTGGATGATTTTTTCCTTTTCCTAAAGATTCAGAATATATCCAGCAACGTTCGCATTTTTCGCCGCGCGCTTTTTCCACGCCGACAACCAGTCCTTTTATTTCTTCGCTCTTATAAGCATTGGCGATTTGATTTTCCGGAACAATTTGCAATTGCGAGACAATCAGCAGCGCCCGTAAATCTTCCGCGTGGCTTTCAAAAAGGGTTTTCAATTTTTCTGCCGCCGCGATACTCACGCGCGCGTCCAGCGAATGGCCGATCACTTTATCTTTTCTGGCCTGCTCAAGCGCCTTGGCAATTTCCGCGCGGGCGTCAATCATTGCTTTCCATGTATCGCCTAAAGAAGAATTTGAATAAAGCTCCTGTACCTGTGGTAGGCGAGCCAGATGAACGCTTGCCTCTTTTTCTTTCCATACGGGCATCGCTTTCCAGATTTCTTCCGCCGTGAAGGTGAAAACAGGCGCCAAAAGCCGCGTCATTGCTTTTAAAATAATGAACATGGCGCTCTGGCCGGAGCGGCGCGCCAGAGAGCCTGCCTTGGTTGTGTAGAGCCGGTCTTTTAAAACATCCAGATAAAGAGCGCTCAAATCCACGGTGCAGTAATTATACAGAGTGTAGAAAACAACATGGAACTGATAGCGGTCGTAGGCGTCGCACACTCTTTTGATAATTTCCTGCAGGCGGTGCAGCGCCCACTTATCCATTTCTTCCATTTTTTCGTACGCGACCAAATCTTTATCGGGATCAAAATCATAAAGATTACCCAGGATAAACCTTCCGGTATTGCGGATGCGGCGGTAGGCTTCCACAAGGCGCTTGAGAATTTCTTCGGAGATGCGGATATCGTCAGTATAATCTTCGGCGGCAACCCAGAGGCGCAAAATTTCCGCGCCGTATTTTTCAATAACTTCCTGCGGTTCGATGGTGTTGCCGATGGACTTGGACATCTTCTTTCCTTCGCCGTCGACGACAAAGCCGTGCGTCAAAACACTAAGGTACGGCGCGCGGTTTCTTGTGCCCACCGATTCCAAAAGCGACGAATGAAACCAGCCGCGGTGCTGATCTGATCCTTCCAAATACATATCCGCGGGCGAGCGTAGATCCGGTCTTTTTTCCAGAACCGCCGCGTGCGTGACGCCGGAATCAAACCACACATCCAGAATGTTTGTTTCTTTGATAAATTCAGTGGACTTACAATGCGGGCAGACACTGCCTTTGGGCATCAGATCTTTGGCTTCTTTTTCAAACCAGATATCCGCGCCGCCTTTTTCCACCAGCGCCACCAGGTAATCGAGCATCTCTTTGGTGAGCGCCTCGGCCTTGCATTTGGCGCAATAATAAACGGTAATCGGCACGCCCCAGAGACGCTGGCGCGAGATGCACCAGTCGGGTCGGTTTTCTACCATGCCGTAGATGCGGTCGCGTCCCCAGGAGGGAATCCACTGAACTTCATTGATGGCAGCAAGCGCCTTTTTACGCAGATCATTTTTCTCCATCGAGATAAACCACTGTTCGGTAGAACGGAAAATAATGGGCTGTTTGCAGCGCCAGCAGTGCGGATAGGAATGCTGCATCGGGAAATGCCCCAAGAGAGCGCCCGTTTCTTTCAGTTTTTTGATGACGTTGTCATTGGCGTCAAAAACAAACTGGCCTGCAAAATGCGCGACGTCTTCGGTGAATTTTCCCGCGTCATCCACCGGCGCGTAATTTTCCAGACCGTATTTCAGGCCGATTTCGTAGTCTTCCTGGCCGTGTCCGGGAGCGATGTGCACGCAGCCGGTGCCCGCTTCCAGTGTGACAAAAGGAGCCAGAATCAAAACGCTGTCTCTTTTAACCAACGGGTGAACGCATTTTTGCCCTTCCACCGCAGCGCCTTTGAATTCATCCAGAATTTCATAATTTTTATTTTTGTAACCGAAAGCATCCATGCAGTAATCAAGCATGTCCTTGGCGACAATTAAAACTTCGTCATTAATTTTTACCGCTGCGTAAATAAAATCCTCTTTCAGGGCGATGGCGAGGTTGGCGGGAATCGTCCAGGGAGTTGTCGTCCAGATGACGAAGTTAACTTTTTGTCCGGCAAGTTTCGGTAGAACTCTGGCGATATCAGAAGTCACGGAAAATTTTACATAGATAGAGGGAGTATGATGATCCGCGTATTCTACTTCCGCTTCCGCCAGCGCCGTTTTGCACGAAGCGCACCAGTAAACCGGTTTTTTGCCCTTGTAAACACTGCCGTTAAGATACAGTTTGCCGAACTCGGCGATGGTTGCCGCCTCATAAGGATAAGCCATTGTCAGATAGGGATTTTCCCATTCGCCGAAAACGCCGAGCCTTTTAAACTGATCTCTCTGAATACCGACAAATTTTTCCGCGTAGACGCGGCAGGCGCGGCGTTTGTCTGTCTGCGACATGGTTAGTTTTTTGGACCCCAATTCCTTATCTACCTGATGTTCGATAGGCAAACCGTGACAATCCCAGCCCGGCACGTAAACGCCGTCCAGCCCGTTCATGTTTTTGGCTTTTATCACGATGTCTTTGAGGATTTTATTGAGCGCAGTTCCCAGGTGAATGCTGCCGTTAGCGTAAGGTGGGCCGTCATGCAAAATAAAAGGCTTGGCACCTTTGAGATTTTTGCGGATCATTTTATAAATTCCTGTTTCTTCCCAGGTTTTGAGCATTTCCGGCTCGCGCTGCGCCAGATTAGCTTTCATCGGAAAATCTGTTTGGGGAAGATTCAGGCTTTTCTTGTAATCCATTTATAGCTCCTTCATTGCAAAAAAATAGCTCCAGAGAGCGAAAATTATACGTTTTTTCGTGGCAGTGCACTATCACACAATTATTGCACTTTCAAGTAAACTCTATAACACTTAACCTTAATAATTTCTTGACAAATTTGCCGTAGCGGTCTTATTAACGTCATAAATTTACCAGGACTTGACTTTAAATGATGAAGAATTATGATTAATCGTAAAGTTAAATTACATTAAAAATATCAACATTATCAATTAAATTTGGGGGTTTAAAATAACATGAAAAGAATATTGCTTTTTTTGATAACTAATATTGCTGTAATTTTTATTCTCAGCATCGTTTTACGTCTTTTGGGGGTGGACCGTATCCTTGATGAAAGCGGCACAAATTTGGATATGTATAGTCTGCTGATTTTCTCCGCGGTTTTCGGTATGGGCGGCGCGCTGATTTCGTTAATGATATCCAAATGGATGGCCAAGCGCCTGACGGGAGCGAAAGTAATCACAGATCCCAGAAGTTCCACAGAAATCTGGCTGGTGGAT
>JAFGKC010000072.1 GCA_016928765.1 Syntrophaceae bacterium | reverse complement strand
GTTTTTTGCAAGTACGCTTCCAAGCCCGCCCAGCCCACAGCGCCGTGCTGTTCCAAAATTACTTTGTGGCGCCCGTATACTTCTTTTATGGTTTCTCTGGTAAGCTTATCGGAAATGCTGACGGAATAAATATGCTCACGCATTTTTTCCAGATCGGGATAAAGATGCACATTACCTGAACGATCAACCGTGCCTCCGTACAATTCAAAGAAGCGCGCCAGATTGCTCGGATGGCCGACATTCATGGCGTTGGATATGCAGGCGCGTGAAGGCGATACTTTCTTATATTTTCCGGTTTCCAAAAAATTTGGAAATTCATCGTTTTCGTTAGTAGGCATAACGAGCTTGGCTACCGGCAGTCCCATGCGGCGCGCGAATTCACAGCCGAGCGCGTCACCGAAATTTCCGGACGGAACGGAAAAAATAATTTCTTCACCTTTCTGCGCTAGCTGCGCGTAGGCGTAAACATAGTAAACAATCTGCGGCAAAATACGTCCAAAATTAATCGAATTGGCGGAAGATAAATTAAATCTGGCCATATCTTTATCGGCAAAAGCCTGCTTGACCAGATTCTGGCAATCATCAAATTTCCCGTCAACAGATAAAGCGCTGACATTTTGTCCGATGGTATCGAGCTGTTTTTTCTGCCGCGGGCTTACTTCTTTTTCCGGATAAAGAATAACAACATCGATTCCCGCCACACCTTTAAAAGCTTCTCCTACGGCGCTGCCGGTGTCGCCGGAAGTTGCCACTAAAATATTTATGCGTTCTCCTTTGGGGCGGCAATGGCTCATGAGCCTGGCCATCATGCGCGCGGCAAAATCTTTAAACGAAGCGGTCGGCCCCTGATCCAGACGCATCAGATATACCCAGGGACACACTTCTTCCAGCGGCACGGAAAAATTGTAAGCGTCACGCGCCACATTTTCTAAAATTTCCGCGGAGAATTCATCGGACAAAAATGCCCGCGTCACAAGCAGGGCAGTCTTCCAGTAAGGCTCGCCTTTAAAATTTTGAATATCCGCCAGTGAAAGCCGCGGTATGGAATCGGGCATAAACAAACCTTCATCAGGCGCCTGGCCGGCAAGCAGGGCTTCCTTAAAAGAAACGCTGCCGGTAAACGGCGAGATTCCCGCGACGTTTTTCAGATTACGATTTGTGCTGTAGTAGCGTATGGACATTCAATCCGCCCTTTTAGTAAAATTTGCTTTCTTTAAACTTATTTACACAATTAAATCAACCAAAATGACAATTGCATTTAAGCGATTCATTGAGACTGGCACCTGTGTTATTATCATCGTATTAATAGTTGGAAATTGTTGTTTTCTATGTTAAAAATGCGTATCAGCTTTCGCTTCACAAGTATTAATTAACAATAATGTTTTTTTCATCTAACTGCAAATAAATATCAGGAGGTTTATTATGAATTGGAAAAAGCGTTTATATGTAACGCTTCTTGGCTGTATTATCATAATTACTTTTGGCTCCATCATTATATATTTATTAGATGAAAATAATTATACAAATTCACATAAGGCTGTTAGCTCAAAATATGATCCAAATAATCCTCAGCTAAGGGAAATGCCTAACTCTTTCTATAAAGTTTTTTACACGCCTGTTGTGCCCGTAAGATATAAGGCCGAAGCCTACAAAGAAATATCTCTACCTGAAAGAGAGGCAATCGACCCTAAAGTTTCGCCTGACGGCAGTCAAATAGTTTTGACTTCAATAAAAGAAAATAAAAGCATTATAACTATTGTCGATTTAACAAATGATAAAATAGATATGCTTGAGTTGGGTATGGATAATTATTTTGACCCTTCCTGGAGCGCCGACGGAACGAAGCTTGTTTTTGCAGGTCTTAAAGGGGCGGTCTCTGAAATATATACTTATGATTTGAAAAGCAAAAATATTGTCCAGCTAACACAATCGCCAAGACGGAAGAAATATTGGCCAAGATTTTCACCATATCAGTTTTCTGATCAGTACCGGATAGCTTATGTATCGGAAGAAAAAGGAAGAAAAGATATCTGGTGGGTCAGAGAATCGGGAAAAGATGATCAACCAATAACCCTACCACGCAATGCTATTGCCGAATATGAAAAATCACCTTATTGGAAAAATGAAATGGCTGCAGTTCCTTCATTTGTAACCGGAGGAGGTGATTCGCCTGAATGGGCGCCCAGTGGTAATCTTATTATTTACCGTACGGGGAAAAACCGATACGCCAGTTTAGTGTATGATTACTCAAAATGGTGGCAGGAAGGCGCATTGCCCCTGCCAGTGATCAAAGGCATGCTATCCTGGGCACCTAATCATCTTTCTTTGCTGGAATATGATAATATTGAAGGAAAAGCTTATATTCTGCCAATTGATACCCTCCAAAGAAAAGACATACTAAAAGATAAGACTGTTACCTCGGCGCCTTCTTTGTTCCCCGATGGCAGAGGCTTTGCCTATATTTATGAAAAAGATGGAAAAAGTATCCTAGCAATAGAACCATATGACGATCCTTACGGAGATATCGTCAACCTTTGGATGTACCCTCTTGACGAGAAACAAAAAAATAAACTGACAAAAAATCAACTGCTTTTTCTGAAAGCCAAATTCGGGCACATCTATAGTTTATATGATACTGAATATTATGATGAGGGTGCCGAACATGCCAGGCCTTACCTTGTTACCAGCGATGCGGTTCTGGAAACATTTTATGCCGCTTTTTCCGCTCTGCTTGGTTATGCCGAAAAGGTGGAATTGGTGGAAGCTTTGCAGGAATTTGCTAAAAAAGGATTGGAAACAGCCAGAGAAACAAAAGCATCGAATGATGTCGAAAATTTGTTTCTTACCGGCCTGGTTTTAATCAAACCGGGAATAAAAGAAAATATACCACCCGAAGTCCAAAAAGAAATAGCTAATATAAGAGCGGCTTCCGGCAAAGCTAAATCCTTGTTTGGCCAGGACATAAATTATGAAAATTTCTTCATTCGTGGAAAATATGAAAGAGATAAAAATCTGCAGAACTATTTCCTTGCTCTTAAATGGTTTCAAGCTTTTCAATTTGACCTGAATAAAAAAGAAGATCGCAAAACCGCGGCGGAAATACTTGCCGTTGCAAGTTCTCCAAAAGTTGCACCTTCGCTCGAGAGAATTAATCTGTTTCTAAAAGATGTCATAGGCGAGTCCAGATATTACACGCCGTTGACTTTGAAGGGCGCGGCTGAAAAAGATACTCTACCGGAATTGAAACCGGAGTTGCCGTGGATAAAAACAGAAAAGTCGCTAAAAATATTCCCCTCAATTTATACATTAGACGCCTTTGTTTTTGATGAACTTGTCACTCATTTGGATAGGCCAGAAACCGTAGGCACTGAGGAAAATCCAAGGTTACTGCCGGTTGGCTTGGATATTATGGCGGCCTTTGGTTCGGACGAGGCAAAAAAAATATTGCTGGAGGAATTCAAAGAAGGCCGTTTTGAAAATTACGAGAAAAAATTAAATGAAATCACAGATAAAATCAGCAGATATTCCGCAGATTCGCGGGAAGCAAACACGTATCATAACTGGCTGGATATGTTCAACTCTCTTATTAAAGAGCCACCCAATGCCCCCGAGTTTACCAAAACAAAGGCCTGGAAAAGAAAGCAGCTAAGCACCGCGCTGGGCAGTTGGGTTAACCTACGTTATGAGACAATTGCTTATGTTGAACAGATCGCCTCTGAATCGGGCGAAGGTGGCTTTGAGCGTTTGAATATCGGAATGCCGCGTGGCTATGTTGAACCCAATCCGTTATTCTTCCAAAAATTAAACGATTGTTTCGGTAGAATTTCGAAGCGATTCCAACAGATCATTAAAAATCCGGAACTGAGGGATGCAGTTGTCGATCGGATTGATAAGTACAGAAAACATTTGAAGGCTCTGGAAACAATCGCCCAAAAAGAGATAGATAATGTCATGCCAACAGATGAAGAATATGCGGAGATTCTTTATATCGGCAGGACGGTTGAACACTTCACTCTGATCATGGGGAGCATTGGTCCGCGTGAAGAAGAACGTGGTCTATCAACAGCACCGGACAATGATTCACTCCGCAAAGTCGTTGATGTGCAGCACGCCTTTGGAGAGGGATTATACGAAGCACTCGGCTACGCCCACGAAATAAATGTGATCGTCCCTTACTATGGGCGAAGGCAAATTGTGCGTGGCCCTGTTTATTCCTATTATGAATTCCGCTCCGGAGAAAAATGGAATAGTGAAAAATGGAAAAGATTGGAATCATACAAGCTCCCCCAATGGATCGATAACTACTATGAAGGGAATGCATCGGGACGACGTGCGATGCCGGATATTTTTAAATTACGGAAGAAATGATCAGATTACTAGCTATATTTTTTCTCCTGATTTCAGGTATGGCGAATGCTGCTGAAATAAATTTCTACGGCGATATACTTTTGTCAAGAGGAATTGAAAAGTTATCCGACGCGGAAGGTCAGCGCTCTCTTATCAATCATATCAACCATTTCACATCAATGAATGCTATCCATGTCGCCAATCTGGAAGGTGCTGTTGGCGATAAATCTTTTTGCGCGACAAATCATAACCCATGTTTCCCCATTAAGAAAAAAAATATAGATATTCTCAGTGACTTTGATGTCATCAGTCTGGAAAACAATCATTCTCTGGATCTTGGGTTAACCGGCTTAAATAATACGATAGAGGAATTGCAAAAACGACAAATTCATTATTTAGGAGGTAATAATTATTCGGTTATAATCGAAACGGAAAACGGCAACATGGGGATTATGGGGATAACGGATGTTGTTAACTCTAAAAGTGACAAAAAACATTTAATCATGGCGGATACGCCTCAAGTGCTTGAGGAAATCAAACGGCTTAAAAAAATATGTACACTTGTGGCGGTGTATATTCATTGGGGTAGAGAACTCGACAATTTGCCCACTCAAAGAATGAGAACCCTTGCGCAAGAAATAATTGAGGCTGGTGCGGATATTATCGTCGGTACGCATCCGCATGTTGTGGGTAAAATCGAATGCGTTCAAAACAAACCGGTTGTCTATTCATTGGGAAATTTTCTTTTTGATCAAAAATATGAAGAAACAAAAAAAGGGGCTATATTAAATTGTGCTATTATCAAAACAGGTTTCTTGAAGTGCAAGCTTATTGGTACAGAAACGCCGGCAAATTCTTTTTTGCCAAGACTCGCAAAGATAGCTTCATATCCGAAAGAAAATAGTGTTCTTAGCGCTTGCCAGCCTTTTGTCCAACAAACATGGACGGGCGCATTTTCCAGCGATAAGAGAAAGAAGCGCCTGCTTCTCAAAACAGATGAAAAAAACAAAAGTCTGTTATATTTAGAACTCTATGATCTGAAAACAGGGGCGAGAGAAATTAAAACCCCGCCTATGCCTATTGTCAAGTTGCAGCCTATTGATATTAATAATGACGGAATAATTGAAATCATGTTGATTCAAAATGTCTATTCTTCATTGGATAACGAAGTTGCCAAACGCGTTTATATTTACAGCTTTGATCAAAATTTTCACGCTCTCTGGCGGGGAAGCGCACTAAGCCGGCCACTTTTGGACGCCATCTTAATTAAACCGGAAAATAACAAACCTATCCTGGTGGCACTCCATACCGCAGATTCATTTTTAATTAGAAATCCATCAACACCGCGACGAATTATCATGAGTTATCGTTGGAATGGTTTTGGTTTCTCCGGTATCAAGGAATTAAAGTCCGAGAAAAGTTCCACCAGCTTATCTTTTATTAGAGGGGAAATTAAATTCATTGATGAAAACAATACAGCCGTGCAAAAGATTCCCGCTCAATCATTCTATTAAGAAATTTACTTGTGAATAAATGCCCGGAATTTAAAATGCCCGCAATTAATGTTGGAAATTACCTCCTTCTATGGTAAAAAATCATCATTGATGTTTTAAAGGTTGATTAACATTAACTTCAGGTAAAGGAAAATGGACGAAAAAAAGAATTTACGTTTGACCGAAACTGTACAAGGCGCGGGTTGAGCCTGTAAAATAGGTCCGGGCGACCTATCTGCTGCGCTCTCCGATTTACCGCTGGTTTCTGATCCGAATTTACTAACCGGATTTGAACACGCGGAAGACGCGGGCGTGTATAAACTCTCCGCTGACCTGGCGCTGGTACAAACGCTTGATTTTTTTACACCCATTGTCGATGACCCATTTACCTTCGGCCAAATCGCCGTGACTAACGCGCTCAACGATGTCTACGCCATGGGAGGCAAACCACTCACTGCAATGAATATTGTTTGTTTCCCCATCAAAACAATGGATATTTCTGTGTTGCGTGAAATCTTGCGCGGTGGTTTAGATAAAATGCGTGAGGCCGAAGTTCTATTGATCGGCGGACACAGCGTGGAAGATAACGAACTCAAATACGGCCTTTCTGTAACCGGTTTGATTCATCCGGATAAAGTTTTGTTTAATCACGGCGCCAAAATCGGGGACAGTTTAATCCTGACAAAAGCATTGGGTACGGGCATTATCAGTACGGCAATAAAAGTCGGGGAGGCAAGCCCGGAGTTAATGGCGAAAGCAACCTCCTGCATGACACAGCTCAACAAAAAAACATCGGAACTGATGATTGCCACGGGTAATGTTCACGCCTGCACTGATATAACAGGTTTTGGTTTTTTAGGGCACGCGGGTGAAATGGTTGAAGGCAGCGATGTCGGTCTGCGCATTAATTCTGCCGCCGTGCCGGTTTTCGAAGGTGTGCGCCAGTTGGTAGAAACCGGTTTTGTTCCCGGCGGCCTTTATCGCAATAAAGATTTCCGCATAAAGCAGGTACAAAAAGAAAAAACCTGTCCGGATTGGCTTTTTGATATTCTTTTTGACCCGCAGACAGCCGGAGGATTGTTTTTTAGCCTGCCCCAAAAGCAGGCAAACGTCCTTTTGAAAAAAATGCATGATGAAGGAATAAGCGACGCTGCTATTGTCGGCGAAGTTGTCGCTGAACACGCCGGAAAAATTGTCGTAATCTAAATTATCCAGCCGGCCGTTTTACTTAAGACAGCCATGAAAATAAAATCCATTCCGATAAAAAAAGAAACAGAACAAAATTTCAAAAAAATAATGGAAATGGTTCGTCCCCATGATTCCATGGCTTTTATGATGTATGGAAGCCCCGATCCCGACGCCATAGCTTCCGCCCTGGCTATGCATCGGATCATACAAAACACAAAGGGGCTTGCTAAATACGCGTTCGTCGCCACCGAATCCTTGGCCCGGCAGCAGAATATCGCGCTGGCGAAGGCTATGCGTTTAAATATTCAATTGATAAATAAAGTAGATTTAAATGCTTATCGTATTGTCGCTCTTTTCGACGCGCAGCCGTCTTTTTTTAAAGACAATATTCCCGCGCATATGGTCTTTGACCATCACCCCCGTGAAGGGCAATGGCGTGCTGATTTGGAAGATATTCGTTCCGCTTATGGCGCGCTTTCGAGTGTTTTAACCGAGTATCTGCTTTGCTCTCATGTCGCCATTCCCCGCAATCTGCACACCGCGCTTATGTATGGAATTAAAACTGACACGGGCAATTTCGACCGCGACACCAGCTTTGAAGACATCAACGCTTATACTTATCATTCAAGGCGCGCCAACATACAGCTTATTCAGCGCATTGAGCTTAATCAGACACCTAAGCGCTTTCTGAAATATTTTGACCACGCTTATCACCACATAAAAACCTTTCAGGGCGGATACGTTTGCAACCTGGGGGTTATGGAAAGCGCGGATGCCGGGGTGCAGGTGGCGGATTTTTATTTGCGTCTGATCGGCGTAAACTATGTTATCATATCCGGAATCGTTGGTGATAAATTCGTTATCATTTTTCGCGGCGATGGCTACCGACGGGACTGCGGCGCGCTGGCGCAAAAAACTTTCGGCGATTTGGGAAGCGGCGGCGG
>JAFGKC010000071.1 GCA_016928765.1 Syntrophaceae bacterium | reverse complement strand
GTAAGCTTTGATATTTTTGCGCGGCAGTTTCAAGGTGTCCATTGTTTTTGCGGCAACCACCAGGGCTTGTGTGGAATCGAGCCCCCCAGATATGCCGATAACCAGATTCCTGATGCCCGAAGCTTTCAGGCGCTTGGCCAGACCCTGCACCTGAATGTTATAAGCTTCGTAACAGTGTAAATCGCGCTTGGTAGTATCAGAGGGGATATAAGGATAGCGCGGATATTCTCTGTCCAGAAGAATTCGCCCGCTCGCTATGTCAACGCTGAATTCCACATGGCGATACGATGCCACTTCTTTTTTGTGCGTGTAAGCGTTTTGGCTGAAAGTGTTCAGCCTCATTCTGTCTTGCGCCAATCTATCCAAGTCGATATCGCTGTAAACAATCTGAGCTTCAGGAGCGAATCGTTGCGATTGGGCAAGCAAATTTCCGTTTTCATAAATCATCGCTTGGCCATCCCAGGCCAGATCCGTTGTCGATTCTCCCGCACCGGCGGCGGTGTAGAGATAAGCGGCCACACAGCGGGCGGACTGATTAGCGGCTAACTGGTGGCGGTATTCGGATTTGCCGATAGTAACATTGGAAGCGGATAAATTACCGATTACGGTCGCCCCGGCCATTGCCGCGAAAGATGAAGGCGGGATTGGCACCCATGCGTCTTCGCATAATTCGAGGAAGAAAATGAAATTGGGGATATTGGCGACCTTGAAGATAATATCGTTGCCGAAGGGAATATTTTTTTGTCCGGCTAAATCTATATGAGAGGATATTGCCGCACCGGCCGGTGTAAATTGTCTGCCTTCGTAAAATTCGCGGTAATTAGGCAGGTATGATTTTGCCGCCACGCCTAGAATTTTACCGCGGTAAAAAACTACGGAGCAGTTGAAAAGACGGCAGTCAACCTGCAGCGGAACGCCCACGGCCATGATGAGATTTATTTTTTCCGATGCTTTTTTGATGGTGAAAAGAGCTTCGTGAACCGAGCGCAATAAGGCATCCTGGTGAAACAAATCTTCGTCGGAATAGGCGGAAACACCAAGTTCCGGGAAAATGGCGAAGATCGCTTTTTGGGAAGCCGCTTTATGCGCCAGTTCCAGAGTTTTTTTGGTATTAAAGGAAATATCGGCAACTTTTAATTCGGGAACCAAAGCCGCCGCGCGGATAAAACCGTGATTATAAAGATTGAAAAAATCCCCCGTTTTTTTTACCGGCATGAATTTATCCTTTTTCTAAATAAGCGTAGGCGCTGTGGTTGTGAATACTTTCAAAATTTTCCGCCTCGATGCTGTACCAGACAAAATTTTCATTTTCATTTAATTTTACCGCCAAGCCACGGACGATGTCTTCCACAAATTTCGGGTTTTCATAAGCCTTTTCCGTAACGTATTTTTCATCTGTGCGCTTTAGAAGAGAGTATACCTCACCGCTGGCCGATTCTTCCACTGTTTTTATGATGTCTTCTATCCAGAAAAATTTATTAAAACGCACTTTGACGTTCACCATGCCGCGCTGATTATGCGCGCCGAATTTACTGATTTCGCGGGAGCAGGGGCAAACGGTGGTTACCGGCACGGTCACGCCGACTAAAAAATCAGTTTTTTCCTCGCTGTTTTCGCCGGCAAAAAGACAGCGGTATTCCATCAGGCTTTTCGCCTCTGAAACCGGAGCTGTTTTTTCGATAAAATAGGGGAACTCTATTTCCATATGCGCCGATTGGGCATGAAGTTTATGGCGTATTTTTTCCAAAATACCCCGAAAAGTTTTGATGCTGATTTGCCCCTGAAATTCGTTTAGCACTTCGACAAAACGGCTCATGTGCGTGCCTTTAAAGTGCCGCGGTAGATCAACATACATGTTTATGGAAGCGTTAACCGGTTGAGTGCCGCTCGCGCGGTCGAGGACAATCAGCGGATATTTGATATTTTTTACCCCGACTTTGTCTATATCAATGTTACGAGTGTCTTTTTGGTTTTGAATGTCAATCATTTTTAGTACGTGTATAGGTAGAAGATTTTTAGTCTGGGAATATTTTACTTTAAGTCCGGCATTCGCCGGATTCCGTCACGCCATGGCGTGGCTCCACCTTTGGCCTTACGCCTTCTCTCCTTTATAAGTTACATACGCGTTATCTGATTCCCAGACTTTTACGCGGGTTACTATTACGCCTTCTTTTTTTGCCAGCGGTTCTATTTTTTCCGCGATAAAGCGGGCAACATTTTCCGCCGAAGGGTTAAGCTTGGCGAAAAAAGGGATTTCGTTGAGATGTTTGTGGTCAATTTCCTCGAGTATATCGCCCAGCCATTTTTTAACGAGACGAAAATCGATTAAGAGGCCGGATGGGTTCAGTTCCTCTGCCCCGACGCTAAGCTCTACTTTAAAATTGTGGCCGTGCAGCTCTTCGCATTTTCCTCCCACCTGCGAGAGCAGATGCGCGGCGGAAAACGATTTAATAATAGTTACTTCATACATTATTTAACTTCTCCTGCAATTTATATCTACTTGAATTATAAAGCATTAATCCGATTTATCAGAAAATGTTAACTATACAATAAATCATCTTTACAAAATCTAAATATCACATTTTTCGGTAAGCGGAAATAGTTAATGTAATGAGCAAAATTACAGATATTTTAGCCGTGCCTTCATATTGTTCCTGCTTGATAATTCGTTTCTTTTAAAATACAAGTAAACATATAATCAAGAACAAACTAGATCAACTTTTAAATATGGAAAATTATTTTAGTGATTAACTTATTGGAAAGATTTAAGTGCATAATAAGAGTAGGAATAGCTGTCGCTAATGATTAAGAAAAAAAATGTTTTTAACGCAAACAGTCAAGGATTTAGCGGTTTTGTGTTAATTATCATTTCTGGATTCTGCACCTCGATACTGATGTTTTGGATTACAGTGTATGGACCAGGAGTTGGACCCGACTCTGTCGAGTATATCGAAACAGCAAGAAATTTACTTGCCGGCAATGGCTTTTATACGGGAGGCAAACCATTGAATCAATTTCCTCCCGGTTACCCTTTTATTTTAGCGGTGGCCGGATTTTTTTATAACGGTGATGTGCTTTACGCTGGCCGCCTGATTTGTTCAATTCTTTTTGGCGTCAATGTTGCTCTTCTCGGACTTGCTGTTTTTATTTGTACTGAGCGTAGTTTTTCGGCTACAGTATGCGCGATATTTATATTCGTGTCGTCCACGCC
>JAFGKC010000070.1 GCA_016928765.1 Syntrophaceae bacterium | reverse complement strand
GTGGCGTATAACCCGTAAATAGCGGGCAGTCCCGCCGCCTGCGCGTAACCCATGCCCACGGGTACAAGCATCGCCGTCAGCACTAGGCCAGCTACTATATCCCGTCCCAGCCATGCCGCTTTGTAATCACGCAATACAGCGAGAAGCGGGATCCAGCGATACAGGCCGCGTGGATACGCCTCGCGGGAAAAAATGTCATGAGTAGTGGTTGGTTTGTTTGCCAAAAAAATCCTCAACAAATTATAAACTGTTTATTAATAATCTGCCGGCATTATTTTTACAACATCTTTTTCTAACTATTACCTGTTTTGACTTTTAAGGTGATGTTTTCCGAATACACTGTCATTCCGGTGAAAACCGGAATCCAGTAAACAGCCCTTAGCTTCTCAGCCTTTAGGATAATATCCCCTGTTTTGACTTGAACTAAGCGCATATTGCGGGTATATATTAGCACCTTTTTTTAAGCGTGATATTCCTGATTACCCTAAAGGAGCTCAACTGATATGTCCCGAGTAGAACTAAACACGGCCGCTCCGGATTTTACCATGACCGACTTCACCGGAAAAAGCGTTTCCCTTGCCGATTTTCGCAATAAAAAGAATGTCCTTGTGGTTTTTAATCGCGGTTTTTTCTGACCTTTCTGCCGCGCGCACATGGTGCAGTTGCGCCGGGATTATCAGCGATTTGTAAAACTGGATACGGAGATTATTGTTGCCGGGCCGGAGAAACCCGAGGCTTTTCGGGAATACTGGGCAAAGGAAAATTTACCGTTTATCGGCCTGCCCGACCCGGAACATAAAGTTTTAAAATTATACGGCCAGGAAGTAAAACTTTTCAAACTCGGGAGACTCCCCGCGCAAATGCTGATTGATAAAAAAGGCTCGGTGCGGTTTGTGCATTACGGCCATTCGATGTCGGATATTCCAGCGAATGAGGAAATTATCGACTTGATTGAAAAGCAAATATCGTAATACTTGCTTGAACTCAACACATATTGCGAGTATATATAAGTACATATTTTTTACAATTATCTAAACATACTTAAATAATATCTGCACTGTCAGATAATATAGCATGGCGCGTAAAGCAAATACTGGAAAGCCTTTTATTGTCCCCTTTCATATCCTTGTTTTCAACATATTTATCTTTTCTTGACACTAAAGTACATTTTTCCTATATTTAAACCATGCAAACACATCCTTATCAGTCAAAAATATTTGGGGCGGGCGAATTATTAACTATTAAAGAAGCCAGCGAATGGGCATCAAAACACTTAAACAAAAACGTAACAACATCAAATATTTCTTATCTAATACAATATGGGCGTATTAAAAAAATAGGTGAAAATGGATTTACGCAAATTATTAAACAGGAACTTATTGATTATTACAAAAGCTATAATGGACACAGAGAAGTTTCATGGAAAGACCAACTTGGTGCAGATTTAAATTGGGCTTTATCTTTTGACCAATACAAGGAAGCGGAAACAACAAAACACGTTCATAGACTACACCCTTATAAAGGCAAATTCATACCACAATTAGTGGAGTATTTTCTTGACGGGCATACAGATAGCTTTAAAAAAGAAGTATGCTTTAATAAAAACGATATTGTTCTTGATCCATTCGCTGGTAGTGGAACTACAATGGTGCAAGCTTGTGAGTTAGGTATGCATGCAATTGGCGTTGATGTATCAGCCTTTAATGCCTTTATAGCAAATTGCAAGGTTAGAAAGTACGATTTGATTAATTTACAATCTGAAATTAATCGTATAACTGTCGCACTTAAAAACTTTTTATTAAAATCTAAAATATCAGAATTTGAAGAAAAATTATTAAAGGCTCTTTATGTGTTTAATAATGAATATTTCCCAGTGCCCGAATATAAATACAAAGTCAAGCGTAATGAAATCGATGAAGACGCATATGGCGCTAAATATGAAAAGGAATTTTTGCCAATATATTTTAAGTTAATTAAAGACTATGGCGTTAAGTTAAAACAAGACAAAGAAGATAATTTTCTTGATAAGTGGTACTCGCAAAACATCAGAGATGAAATTCGTTTTGTTTTTGATGAAATTAAAAAGACAAAAGATGTTAATACTAAGAAAATACTCGGTATTGTTTTAAGTCGAACCATAAGGTCATGTAGGGCAACAACGCACGCCGATTTAGCAACTTTAATTAAGCCAATAACTTCGACTTACTATTGCTCAAAGCATGGCAAGATTTGCAAGCCGTTATTTTCTATTCTTAAATGGTGGCAGACATATTCTACGGATACTGTAAAACGCCTATCTCAATTTGATAAACTTAGGACAGATACTTTTCAAATATGCTTAACCGGTGATAGTAGGTCACTCAATATCTTCGAAGAACTTGAGAAAAGAAATTTTAATTTTACAAAATTAGTAAAAAGACAAAAAATCAAAGGGATTTTCTCTTCGCCACCATATGTTGGTTTAATCGATTATCATGAACAGCACGCTTATGCTTATGACCTATTTGGCTTTGAACGTAAAGAGGATTTAGAGATTGGACCACTCAAAAAAGGGCAAGGACGCGAAGCTAAACAAAATTATATTCAAGGTATTTCAGATGTACTAAATAATTGTAAACAATTTTTAGTTGATGACTATAATATATTTCTTGTTGCGAATGATAAATTCAATATCTATCCTACTATTGCCACAAATGCAGACATGAAAATAGTTAATCAATACAAAAGACCAGTTTTAAATCGCACTGAAAAAGATAAAGGGGCATATTCGGAAATTATATTCCATATGAAAGAAAAATAATATGGCATTGAATACAACACAGAAAGAAGAAATAAAAAACCTTCTTAGAAAGAAAATTGAAAATAAATTGAAAAGTTATGGTAGAGAAACGTCTTCCATGCCTTTTCTTGCACGCCTAATTCAAGATAATGAAAAAATAGCCGCATATTCATTTATTCATTCTGTAGCGACAACATTAGGAATGTCAATATATGAAGATGTTTCAGTTATTATAGGAAGAAGTGAAGCGAAAGAGTGTTTTAGAAACTATGGTGTTGGGGGTGTGATTTCAAAAGAGCAGAGTTCGACTATTAAAAAAATAATTACTGAGTTGCGTAACGGTGATCGCAAAGCCAATATACAGGTAGAAACAACCGAAGTACTTAAAGCTTCTTCTGGTGGAGGAAAATTCCAGAAATCAGGCAACATTGCTGACTTTTACATGAATCGCAATGGAATAGAGTATTATTTCGAAATCAAAACAGTGAAACCTAACATTGACGTTTTTGAAAAGAGTAAAACAAAATTGTTAGAATGGGTTGCGAGAAAACGTGAACCTATAAAAGTTTTCCTTGCGTTTCCGTACAACCCTTATCATCCCGAACCATACTTGCGTTTCACTGAAACCGGCATGATGGATTCACCAAATGATTTCTTGGTTGGGGATCAGTATTGGGACTTTATCGGTGGCAAAAATACTTTTCCTCAGTTGCTCGAATCATTTGATGAGGTTGGCAAGGAATATAAAGAAAAGTTACAAGCGAAATTCAAACAAATAGCTAAAGAAAGAATTAACTCATACTAGGTGCAATTCGGGACATTTCTATTTATTTTCAGACTGGGAATTCGAGAGACGGTATATTTAATTCGACATTTATTGCTTCGCTGAGTTTTCTAATTTAAGTTGTCTGATTAAAAAACTGTCCAGCTGGTTGGCAAATGCCTGACGGTCTTTCTTGCTGAATTCAGCCGGGCCGCCTGTCATCAGGCCATTATCTCTTAGTTCATTGAGCAAATTGCGCATAGCCAGCCTATCTTTGATATTGTGTTCGGTATAGAGTTTGCCGCGTGGATTCATCGCAAAGGCTTTTTTGGCAACCACCCGGTCGGCAAGCGGAATATCGGCAGTTATCACAAGGTCGCCCGGCTGGACTAACTGTGCAATGCGATCATCGGCAACATCAGGCCCCTCCGGAACCAGGAACAGGGATAGATTTGCCAACTTCTCGAGGCGCAACGGTTTATTGGCCACAAAGATCAGCGGAACTTTTAACCGCAGGGATGCTTTGATTAAGATGTCTCTAATCACATTCGGGAAAGCATCCGCATCAACAAATATCTGCATAAAACCTCTATTTGTATTTGAGCATAGTGAAGCCTATGTGTCGTATATTATACCCTTTCGCTTTCAAGCGAATCGGCATTAGATAATTTCTTTGACCCTGCCCACTATTCCGTTCTCCAGACGCACCTTGATCCCATGCGGATGAGTACCTGATTTTGTAAGAATATTCCGCACAATGCCTTCGGTCAGATTGCCGGTGCGCTGATCCTGCTTCTGCACAACTTTTACACGCGCGCCCACTTTGATATCGGCGCGGTTAGTTCCTTTCATTAAACAAACCCTCGCAATAATTTGCGCGACACTATCATGTTCTATTTAAACAATTCAACCTGCATATTTTTAGACGCACCCCTTTGCCTGCCTGTGATTAAATTTTTCGCTAAGTATTTGATTGACACACAAAACCAACTTTTTTATGCTCAAAACAATGGTATCGCATTTGACTTGTTTTGTTTTCTTAAAGATAATAAATGAAGCTCCCGGCCGCAAGCAGCGAGGTATCCTTTTGTCATGCCAGCCCCGCATGCACAGGATTTTAAAAATCAAACCCAACTTGCCCTGCAAAAGGCAAATGAAGAGATTGAACAGATTATACTCAGAGGGAATTAATTAAAAACCTGGATTCTCCGGTCAAGCCGGGGAATGACAGCGGTGGTTGGATTCCGGCTTTCGCCGGAATGACGACGCAAGCGTCGGGCATTAAACCCAACAGAGAATAATAAAAGGGAGGTCAAACAATGCTGAACGAAACAGAAAAAGAAGCGGTTGAAAAAGGAATGAAAACGCTGTGGGTTATATGGGCGGCAATGATGTTATCGTTACTGATTTACTTTTACATTGTGTATGCATTCGGTGAAGAAATAAGAAAAGAAATAATGCTTCCCACGGGAGATGATTTGCCGCTGGGACTTTTGCGCAATATTTTTTATGGGGTTTCAGTTATAGTATTATTTTTAGGTCACTTTATAAGAAAGTGGACTATAAAAAATACCCGTTTTTCAGCACAACTATACAAAGACAAAAAAGAATTTTCTAATCAGCCTTCGTATATGATCAAATATTCAGTTGCGATCGTGGCTTCCTTGGCAATGAGTGAAAGTATCGCGATTTTCGGCTTAGTGCTTTTTTTAATCGGCGCGGATTATCAAACTTTCTACATATTTCTCGCTATATCCGCGCTTGGGATGTTTTATTTCCGCCCCAGAAGAGCGGAGCTGGAAGAATTGGCACGTGCCGATCAGCCAAAACCGGCATTCTAGCGCCGTGCCCGCAAAAATAATTGACATGACAATAAGCGCCGATAGGAGTATATAAAAGCGAAAAGAAAATTAAATCTGCGCAATTCTTTACTCTAACGTCGGGAGGTGTTCGATGGAAGAGAAAAAAAATGTCGTTTCCAAAGGAACAATAAAAGGTAAATTCACGGGCTTCAAAAGCAGTAAAATTTTTGAATTTACCGACGGCCAGAAATGGCGGCAAAGCGAAGCCAAATTCGTAAATTTCTTTGCCGTTAATCCGGAAGTGGAAATCAGCCAAAAAGACGGAAAATATTTTATTGAAGTAAGAGGCTTGGAAAAGACCGTCGAGGTCAGAAGAATTAAGTAAAAAGGGGCAAAAAATGAAGGCGGCTGTCCTGTGCGGCGAAAAAGATATCAAAGTACAAAACATTCCCGAACCTGTTTGCGAACCACACGGGATCATTATCAAAGTAAAACTGTGCGGCGTATGCGGTTCGGACCTGCATGTTTATAAAAAAGATGAGGGCAAAGGTACGATCTTTGGGCACGAGTTCAGCGGCGATATTGTTGAAGTCGGCTCCGGTGTTCAGGGCATTACACCCGGCATGCGCGTTACCGCGGTGGGCTTTTCCCCCTGCGGCAAATGCTATTGGTGCCAGCAGGGCAAATCGCATCGCTGTTCTGATATGGCGCTTCTGGGCTATCAGCTTCCCGGCGCGATGGCCGAATATGTTCATGTGCCTTTTGCCGCGCTAGGACGCAATGTTTTTCCCCTGCCGGAAGAACTGACTTACGAAGACGGAGCATCAGTAGAACCTCTTTCTATTTCTTATTTTTCTGTAAATCGCGCGCAACCCAAAGAAAATGAAATCGTCGCAGTTATTGGATTGGGAGTAATCGGCCTTTACTCGATTCAGGTGCTCAAATCGATGGGTGTAGCCAAAATTTTTGCCAGCGGCAGAAGACCCTCGCGCCTTGCCGCCGCGAAACCCTGCGGCGCTGATCTGGTAATTGACGCGGCTAAAGAAGACGCAGCCAAAATGATTATGGAGGAAACAGGCAACCTCGGCGTGAATACCGTAATCGAATGCGCGGGCAAACAAGAGACGTTTGATCAATCCGTGGCTATCGCTCGTGGCGGCGGCAAAATCATGCTGGTCGGCGTTTACGAAGAGCCGCTGACGTGGGATCCCATTTCGGTGCTGAGCAAAAATTTGACGCTTGTCGGCTGCCTGGGCGGCAATTTTCCCGCGGCAATTGAACTGCTAAAAAGCGGCAAGGCCAAAACCAAAGATATGATTACACATGTTTTTCCGCTGGATGATGCGGCCAAAGCTTTTCAGGCGCAGCTTACCGACCCGACAGCCATAAAGGTTATGATAAAACCTTAGACGTAATTAAATTTTGGTGGTAACTTAGTTTTTAGAAAACATAACAGGAGGCAAAAAAATGAAACGTTTAATATTTGCGGTTGTTTTTTTGGTTTTCAGTATACTTTCAACAACAACATTTGCCGCCAGCCCTGCCTACAATTGGACTGGTTTTTACATCGGGGCTCATGGCTTCTATGGCGCCGGCGATGATGATGAGTGGGATGATTATGAGGGCGGCGATTCCGGCACCAGTTGGAGATATGTTGGTACATCCTATCGTAGTGACCACGATATTGATGGCTGGATGGGCGGCGCTTTTGTCGGCTATAATTACCAATTCCCCTTTCAGCTTGTCGTAGGTATCGAAACAGATATCAACTTTGGAGAAATATCTGGTTCCAAACGTTTTTATTATGATCCTGCTTTCAAGACAAGTACTGATATGTCCTGGGTAGGTTCTACGCGCCTTCGCCTAGGTTATGCCATTTACCGGTTTCTTCCCTATATCGCCATGGGCATGGCTTACGGTGAGGCGGATATTTTTGAAACGTACGGAGGGGTAAAATATGGTGAAAAAAATACTTATTTCGGCTGGAGCCCCGCGCTCGGCGTGGAATTTGTAATAGTAAAAAATCTGATCGGCCGCGCTGAATTCGCCTATTATTCTTTCGCTAATGAGAGGTCGGAGGTCTATGCCGGCCAAGAAGTTGATACCAAAATCAGATTTGGCGCGTTCAAATTAGGTTTGTGCTGGAAATTTTAGCATATCATTCAAGAAAGGGAGGCGCTTCGCTTCCCTTTCTTTTTTCAGAAAATTAAATTAGTTACACTTATAGAAACATCCATTCAGATGATTATTTGCTGGAAATTATCCCGGAAAAAAGATAAATTATTTTCCACTAATAATAACTGAAAAAATACCAAAAAGGAGGCAATGAAATGAAAAAGTTGATTTACACAACAATCGTTTTTGTGTTCTTAATGGTTGCTTCAACGGCGATGGCGCAGGTAAGCGTGAGAGTTAACATTCCCCTGCCCCCGCCCATAGTGTTTCCCGGCCCACCGCACGTCGTGGTCATCCCGGAAACTGATGTTTATGCCGTTCCTGACGTGCAGGACGAAATATACTTTGTTGGCGGCTGGTGGTGGCGCCCCTGGCAGGGACGCTGGTACCGTTCCCGGTATCATGACCGCGGCTGGAGAGTTAACAGCTACCCGCCGCCTTTTTACAAAACAGTTCCTCCCGGCTGGAGAAATGATTACAGAGACCGCCGCTGGAAAGGTCATCCCTGGCAGCACGAAAGAATACCTCAAGATAGGCTTCATAAAAACTGGAGGGCATGGCATCACGACAGATACTGGGAAAGAAACAAATCCTGGAACGTACAAGGTTTACCGCCAAAAAAACATTACCAAAAAACACCTTCTAAACGTGGTCCGGCGCAGCCACCACGCAAGCCTAGAGGGCCGGGGAAAAATGATCGAAGAGGCCGTTAGAAACAGCTCATAAATATGTGTAACTATCAAATATGCGGGCGGCCATTCTCTTTCAAACGTTTAGCCGCTCGCATATTCTCGGCTGAGATTAAAGAGGTTTCTGAAAATGGAAAAAGAAAAAGGTTCTCTGAAGATAATTTTCCTGATATTTTTAATCATAATTGTTGCCGGCATTTATTTCTGGTTTAAACATTTTTCCAAACCGGCAACAACGGTCTTAACCGGCGGCGCGGAATATTCCCTGCCCGCTCTGGATAAGGCCAAAAAGGTCGGAGATAAGGCAAACAAGGCCGTGCAGGCCACGGATGAGGCAACAAAAAGAATAGAGGGAATGGAACAGGGCGATTAAGACTTATTTATCACCTAAAAGAGAAAATTTCGGCGCCCGCTCCTAAAACGCAAATTTAATTAACTTTTTTAAATATTTTCTCTTGACAAACATTTTTACTTTGTTTATATGAATCTTAAATAAAGGACAGGTTTTTATCGATGGACAGAAAACTCAATGCAATGAACAACTTTTACGGCTACTGGTTTTATACCTATTTTGCAT
>JAFGKC010000069.1 GCA_016928765.1 Syntrophaceae bacterium | reverse complement strand
GCGCTTTTATCCACGGGAATGGCGCAACCAATCGACGCGGAAATAAGCCTTCGCGGTTCATTGCTGCAACAGCGGCTCATTACACAAAAAGTTATTGCGCCCGGCTGTAATTTTTTCAAGCCTTCCGCCCTGGAAATTACCCGGCAGCCTGGAGGCATAATACTGGATACCTGCACCAGATTGCATTTTTCAATTCCTGCGTCACGCAACGCCAGCTCAAATGAATGAAGTTGCTCGCGGTGTGTGCCAACCCCTTTGGTGAAAAATAATTTTTTAGGAATGTATTCGTTCAATTTCTTAATCTCCTCGTCTGCTTAAAATATAATCCGCAAAAACTGCAAATAATTTCCTGGCCTATCCGCGCCAACGATGGTGTGCGCCTCTGTTTCTGCCTCTACTCCCTCCATATCCCCTGCGGCGGCAACCGGGCAGCGCATAAACAGCTTGCCCCAACTTGCCATACCTATAGGCGGAAATTACATCCTCCACTTTACCGCGAACAAATGGATAAACTAAAATATTTCTTGCCGATACAGAAGCCTGCATAGGCATAGAAATAGCACCACAAATCAGAACATTAATGCCTTCTTCGCTAAGCTGGGAGGCGCGTCTTATCGGGTCAATTGTCTCCAGCTTTACCATTGTACGTTTTTGCTCACCCGCGCCATTTATCTCTAAAACTAACAGCTGTTGCGAGACATCAAATACCGTAGAAATAGAATCTTTAAAAACCGATAGAGCTACTTTCATTAAATTATTTTCCCAATGTTTGTTCTTGCACAATCAATGTCATATGAAAATATGTTTGCAAGCCTAGTGCCAATAAACTAAAAATAATAAAGCAATATATTCAGATACATACAGGATGATAGTTATTTCAATAGACTATTTTCGTCGCATATACGCTACTTATTGCGCGACCAGGTAGCATTTTTGCAACATAGTCATGAAGGCAGTTTAATGCCAAAGGATTTGATTTTCCGGTAAAGCGTGCTCTTGTGCATACCTAGCTGTCGGGCCGTTTTCAGGCGGTCCCAGTTGTTCTGTTTGAGCGCTTTGAGTAAATAGCCGGCTTCCGCATCGCGCAAAGAGACAACTTCGTTCTCATCATGGTCAGGCTTAAGAATAAAAATATTTTCAGGCAGGTTCTTCTTTTCAATCAGCCCACCCTTGCACAAAATAAATGCGCGTTCAATAATATTGGCCAATTCACGAATATTGCCCGGATAATTATAACTCATTAAAACGGACATAGCTTCTTCGCTTACACCCTGTATATTTTTTTTCTGAAGCGTGTTGAAACGCGTAATGAAATGATCGATTAAAAGCGGAATATCTTCCATGCGTTCGCGTAAAGGTGGCAAACTAATTTTAAAGACATTTATCCGATAATACAGGTCTTCACGGAAACTGCCATCCCTAACCAGCTCATCAAGATTTTTATTGGTCGCCGTAATTATACGCACGTTATGCTTAAGGCTCTCGGTCGCGCCTAGCGGCTCATAAGTTTTTTCCTGCAAGACGCGCAAAAGCTTGACCTGCATAGAAGGTGTAATTTCGCCAATTTCATCTAGAAAAAGCGTGCCGTTTTCCGCAAGCCGAAAACGGCCTGGTTTATCTTTTCTCGCATCGGTAAAAGCTCCGGCCTTATAACCGAAGAGTTCCGATTCCAGTAAAGTGTCCGGTAGCGCGCTGCAATTTACGGCAACAAATGGCTGTTTTTTCCGGGGGCTCAAATTGTGAATGGCGCGGGCGAAAAGTTCTTTCCCCGTTCCGCTTTCTCCTTCAATCAAAACGGTGCTGCCGCTTGTGGCTATGTCCGGAAGAATATCAAAAAGCTGTAGTATCCGGTGGTTCTTGGAAATAATATCCGTAAAAGAATATTTAGCATGGATAGCCTTGCGTAAATCTTCTTCAACACTGATATCACGGAAAGTTTCCACAGCGCCAAGTAGTTTGCCTTTGCTGTCACGCAAAAGAGCGGTAGAGATACTGATGGGAATTTTCCTGCCTTCCGCGTCTATTATATGAACCTTTTTATTAACAATAGGTTTACCGGTTTTCATTGTTGCGCGTAGACAACAGTTGCTTTCACAAACGTCAGCTTTCAGAACATCCTTGCATAATTGTCCTACTGCTTCTTTACGCGAAACTTTGGTAATCTCTTCCGCGGCTCGATTGAAGGAAGTGATATGCCAATCTTTACCAACAGTAAAAACGCCATCCGCTATGGAATCGAGAATAATGTTCTGTTCATCTGAGCTATAAATTTCTTTTAGTTTTGCAGGTTTTTCGCTTTTCATTCAATTACTTCCGTATAAAATTCAACTATATTTAAAGTAATTACATCAGTTTTTTAACAGACGCAAGAAAAAGAAAATCTGAAACAATTTAATTCACCCTTAAAATATGCAATAAACTATGGACGAAAAAGGGATAATGAATTTATAATAATCAATATAAAAAAACAAAAAGAAAGGTTTCAAGATGGAAAATAATAAATTGGCCGATTGTGCCGATTGTGGGCTTTCGAGAAATGAAAGAATCTGTATGAACCCACAAGGACGAGCCTCCAAAGGATGTCCGACGGCAAGCGAAAAAAAAGAAATAGAAAAAGCAAAAAGCATTTACGAGAATCCGGATATTAAGGAATTTGCCCGGCAGGCATCCCTTCAGGAAAGTCAATGCTACTCGGGTAGAGACAAAAAACCTTATACCATGCGTCCCACCAAACCTCGAATTCAGGAAATTTGTGAGTTTGCCCAAAAAATGAACTATACCCGCTTGGGACTCATTTTTTGTGTTGGCATGGCACGTGAAGCAAAAATGGTGTCCGCTATTTTATCAAAGCAAGGGTTTGAAGTTGTCTCAATCGTCTGCAAAGTGGGTTGCGTCCCCAAAGAAGAAATCGGCATAAAGGAAGAAGAAAAAATATTTATCGGCCAGCATGAAACCATGTGCAACCCCATCGCGCAGGCGCTGATTGCCAATAACGAAAAAACTCAATTCAATATTCTGCTGGGGCTTTGTGTCGGTCACGATTCTCTCTTTTTCAAATTCGCTGATGCGCCGACAACCGTCCTGGCCGTAAAAGACAGGGTTACCGGTCATAATCCTCTGGCCGCTATTTACACATCCGGCAGTTATTACGCCTGGTTAAATCAAAAGACAGATAAATGAAAAACAGATTTATCAAGAAAGAATATAAAACAATCGAGGCGATGGCCGGCCTTTATTGCCGCGGGCTGCATGGCACAGATAAAAAACAATTATGCGCGGACTGCGAAGAGCTTCTGGCTTACGTCAAAGCGCGCCTGGATAAATGCCCTTATCAGGAACAAAAACCCACCTGCGCTAAATGCCCAATCCATTGCTACAAACCGGCCATGCGTGAAAAAGTTCGCTCTGTTATGCGCTATGCCGGCCCACGTATGCTCAAACATCATCCTCTACTTGCCATACGCCATCTGCTGCATGGCCGCAGGGAAGCTCCGCCTCCCCGAAAAGGTTGAAACCACTATTCCTTTATGCTATAAATTAAACAATCCTCATTCTCGAAAATTGCGCATTACTGTCCCAAATATCAAAAATTTAGGAGGTGTAGATGCGATGACTCAAGAATCAAAGATAAAAGAACAGCACGAAGAACAGCACTTGGAAAAACTCACCATTAAAAAATTGCAGGAAATCGCCGCTCAATTCCCCCATGAACGGGCGATTCATGACATGAAAAAAGAAGAGCTTGTCGCTTTCATCAAACAGGCCAAAGGGATAAAAGATGAAGCGCCCGCGCACAAACACAAACATAAAGGTAAAATTAAGATGGCCAAGCCCGAGCTTAAGGCCAAAATCCGTGAACTGAAAAAGCTGCGCCTGCAGGCGCTCAACTCTGGTGAAAGCAAAGAAGCTGTCACGCTGCGCCTTCATATTGCCCGGCTGAAGAAATTATCCAGACGCGTTGCCGTCTCTGTCTGAATTGCGCGCGAAAATATCATCCGCAGTATATTATATGAAAAATATTTACCGCGTAGCCGGAGCAAAGCTTATCATCCGGCTTTTAATATATACCCGCCGTTAATTGCCGAGGAAAATCTGTCACAACAGCAACCATCATTTATCGATAAAACAGTTTATTAAAAATCGAGCGTGGTATCCAATTCTTCATCTTTAACTTCGAATACTGTATTGTGTGGTGACAGCGCTTCTTTGTAGTAAAATTCCGGCAAACGGTTATCCTTACTCGTAATGCCCGCCTTCTTATTAAATTCTCTTTCCATTCTTATCGTGCGCATACCCAGCTCTGCGATAGCGTTTCCTTCCAACTGCTTGCCGATTTTCGCGCTGATGGCTTGCACCAGCGCCACGCCGGCTTCCGGCGCCGCCAAGGCAACCGCCGCCAGAATGCACATGCCGATGCTATCCATTGCCGCCATAGCGATCTGGGAGTTGCGCGAAGCGGCAGCCTGGCCCTCTGGTTTTAAAGGATCCAGCTTTTTAGCCATATACAAACCAAAAACATTGCCAGCGGTATGATCTGCGCCCATAGTGGATGTGGCGTAAGTGACACCCATCCCTTGCATCGCACGTGGATCATATGCGGCAACACTTTGTCCTTTCACCGCCGGAATGCGATGATGCTTAAAATGACGCCCCACTGCTTCCGGACCATCACCGAAAACTTTGCCTATTTCTGACCCCTTGGCTATTTCTTCGATCATATCAATAGCTGCCTGGCCGTCACCAAATTTTTTGTATCCCGCGTCCATCGCCACGGCAATCGCCACGCCGGTGTTCATCGTATCCAGACCGATATCGTCGCACAAGAAGTCAAGACGCGCGATTGTGTCCAGATCCTTGATGCCGGTCATCCCGCCCAGCGCCCATATTGTTTCGTATTCGAGCGAGGAGGTAACGTACTTTCCCTTGCTGTCATTAAAAATATTAGAGCAATGAATGGCGCATTGGGCGCAACCCATATGCCCGGGGCCACCGCCTCGCTCTTTCATGACTTTGCTTAAAGTTTCACCACTGATATTTTCCCAGCCGGCGAGAACTCCTTTAGTCGCGTTATAGCTCGGAAAAGCGCCCATGGCGTTTATCGCCCCCAGGATTCCCGCAGTGCCGAAATTGCCCAGCATCTGCCCCGTGAAGGGGTTTTCTTTAAGTTTAAGCGCAAAAGTTTTTGCCGCTTCTTTGAAAGCTTCGGGATCGGCGATGGCATCTGCGCTTTTGCCGCGTCTGTCCACGACCAGCGCTTTTAAACCTTTGGCACCCATGACCGCGCCCACGCCACCACGCGCCGCCGCCCGACAGGGACGATTATCGACATCGGAAGTCTGGATGGAAGCCGATTTCATCAGATATTCTCCGGCAGGCCCAATGCACATGACAGAAATTTTGCTGCCGAAGGAATCGATTAACTTTTCCATCATTTTATAGGTGCGCATGCCTTTATATTCATCAGCTTTAATAAGACTGGCTTCGCCTTTTTCATCGATGCCCAGGATAAACATTTCTCCCGGCGCGGATTTTCCTTCCAACACTACCGCCGTAATCCCCAGATGCCCCAGCGCGGCGGCAATGGTTCCTCCGCCGTTGCTTTCCTTGATTGTGCCGGTAAGCGGACTTTTTGTGCCCACCGAAATCCGGCTGGTATTGACAAAATTTGTCCCGCTCAAGAGCCCTGGGGCAAAGATAATCTTATTTTCTGGCCCCAGAGGATTGCACATTGGCGGCACCTCTTTATTCATAATCGCCGCCGTCAGCGCTCTTCCGCCCAAACCAAAATAATCTTTAGGAACATCTTCCACGCAAATACTCTTTTTCGACATATCAACTCTGATGATTTTCATGGCCGGTCTCCTTTATTGGCAATTTTTTATTTCATAATTTTGATAAACCACTAAAAAAGATGGAAATTGTGGGAATGGCTTGCCAGCTGTTTTTCCACAATAGAATGATTTCATCCGGCAGCTTCAGATGCGAAAAATATAAAGCAAAGCAAAAAAGGCGTCAAGAACAAAGAGCCTGCTTCTTCAGGCGCTTTTAAGGGCGTTTTTGATTTTACCCGCGTAATCGCTGATAATTTTTAAAAGCCCGGCATTGTTACTGTTTTCGGCAATAAGTTTGACCAGGGCGGAACCTACGACAACGCCGTCTGCCAATTTGCCGATTTCGCGCGCCTGCTCAGGGCGAGAAATGCCGAAACCCACAGCCACCGGCAATGATGATATTTTACGGATTTTTTTCAAATCCTTTTTAATATCAGAAATCTTGGGAGCTGCTGTCCCGGTAACCCCGGTAATGGAAATGTAATAGAGAAAGCCTGTGGCCGCAGCGGCGATTTTTTTCGCTCTTTGCGTTCCCGTGGTGGGAGCGACCAAGGAAATAAAATCAATGCCTGCCGCGTCGGTAAACTGCCTCAGCTCGTGCGCTTCTTCCGGCGGCAGATCAACGACCAATACGCCGTCCACTCCGGCTTTGCGGGCGTCTTGGGCAAACTTTTTCACGCCGTAGGAGAAAACAGGATTAAAGTAACCAAAAAGAACAACAGGGATCTGTGAAACCTCCCTTATTTGAGCAACTGTTTGCAAAACACCCGTAAGTGTTGTTCCCGTTTTCAGGGCACGCTGGGCTGCTTCCTGAATAACGGGTCCGTCTGCGGTAGGATCCGAAAACGGAACCCCGATTTCCACAATATCCACACCGGCCTTTTCGAGAGCTAAAATAATTTTTTTTGTCATCTCCAGCGACGGATCACCTGCCGTCAAATATACGACAAGCGCTTTTTCTTTTTTCGCGCGCAGTTCATTGAATTTTTTTCCGATACGAGTTACCATTATATATCTCCCTTCTCAGCTATCGTCTGCGCGTCTTTGTCGCCGCGTCCCGAAAGACAAACAATTATTATTTTATTTTTATTCATCTGCGGTGCAATCTTCATGGTGTAAGCCAGGGCATGCGCGCTTTCCATGGCGGGAATAAGTCCTTCCTGACGGGACAAAAAACAAAAGGCATCAATTGCTTCCTTGTCGGTTACCGTTACGTATTTTACTCTCTTGGTTGCGTGAAAATAAGCGTGCTCCGGTCCCACGCCGGGGTAATCGAGTCCCGCGGCGATGGAATAAGCGTCACGCACCTGCCCGTGCGCGTCCTGCAAAACGTAAGTTTTATTGCCATGCAAAACACCCACGGCACCGGCATTGATACTGGCGGAATGTTGTGAAGTATTTAGACCGTATCCCGCTGCCTCCACGCCGAACATTTTTATCTTAGTATCCTTATGAAAAGAATAGAACATACCCAGCGCGTTGCTGCCGCCGCCCACGCAAGCCACCAACACATCGGGGTTGCGCCCTTCTTCTTTTTTAATCTGTCTTTTGGTTTCCCTGCCGATAACTGATTGAAAATTACGCACCATCACGGGATAAGGATGCGGTCCGGCGGTCGTGCCGATGATATAGAATGTGTCGCGCACACTGGATACCCAGTAACGCATCGCTTCATTCATCGCGTCTTTCAGCGTCGCGGTGCCGCTTTTTACCGGCACCACCTCCGCGCCCAGCACTTTCATACGAAATACATTGGGTGCCTGACGGCGGATATCTTCTTCGCCCATGAATATTTTGCACTCCATACCGAAAAGAGCCGCGACGGTGGCAGTCGCGACACCGTGCTGTCCCGCGCCTGTTTCGGCGATAACTTTTTTCTTGCCCATCCGGCGCGCCAGAAGCGCCTGCCCCAGAGTATTGTTGATTTTGTGCGATCCGGTGTGGTTTAAATCCTCACGCTTGAGATAAATTTTTGCCCCGCCCAGGGCTTTGGTCATTCTTTGCGCGAAATAAAGCGGCGTGGGGCGTCCGGCGTATTGGCGCTGGTAATAATCAAATTCTTTCTGAAATTTTTTATCCGCTTTGGCTTTAACATATGCCCTTTCCAGATCAATCAGCGCCGGCATCAAAGTTTCCGCGGCATAACGACCGCCAAAAATTCCGAAATGGCCATCTTTATCAGGCGTTTTTTTAATCATCTTTTACTCCTTGGTAAAAATTTTCTCTTTGCTCGTGTTGGCAATATTTACTTTTTCCACAATTCTCATCAGGCGCGCCATTTTATCCGGATCCTTTCTTCCCGGAGAAATCTCTACGCCGCTGTTGATATCAACCGCCCGCGGCGTGACTGTTTCCATGGCCTGTCTGATATTTTTCTGATTAAGACCACCGGAAAGAATAAGCGGCTTTTGGACGGAAAGCTTCTGGGCAAGCTCCCAATCGGCAGCCATTCCCGTGCCACCGTAGAGCCCCGCGTGCCGGGTATCCGCCAGAAGCGCGGCAACTTTGTAAGCACAGGCATTTTCCACGTCATCGCTGTTTTTAAGTGCTACTGCCTTGATAATTATTTTTTCCGGAAAACTGCGGCAAAACTCGGCTGATTCATCGCCGTGGAGCTGAATAAAATCCAGGCCGCAATATTTCATGACCCTTTTTATTTCCGCCGCGCTTTCATTGACAAAGACTCCAACCTTGGCGATATTTGGCGGTAATTTCTGCATAATTTTGCGCGCGGCTGGCGGCGCGACATAACGGGGCGAGGCGCTATAAAAAATAAAACCTAGCGCCGCCGCACCTAGTTTTGCCGCGCAAAGCGCGTCTTCTTCGTTCGTTATACCGCAAATTTTTACCTGAGCCATTTTCAGCCATCTCCGTTTAATTCTCTTAATTTTTTCCCGCTATCCGCGGCGGCAATCAGGGTCTCGCCGATTAAAAAAGAGTGAATTCCTGCCTGCATAAGCGAATTGATGTCCTTCCTGTCGCGAATACCGCTTTCGGCCACAACAATTTTTTCTTCCGGAATCATCCGGCGCAGGCGGCAACTGGTATTGATATCCGTAATAAAGGTATCCAGATTGCGGTTGTTAATGCCGATAATTTCCGCCCCGGCAGCAAGCGCCACTTCCCTTTCTTCTTCAGTATGCACTTCGACTAACGCGGTCAAACCAAGACTGTGAGCCTGCGCGATAAAATCCTTAAGCTTCTGACCCAAAACGCGCACAATAAGCAAAACCGCGTCGGCACCGATGGCTCTGGTTTCGTAAATCTGAATGGGATCAATAATGAAATCCTTACGCAAAACAGGCAGCGAAACATTATTCCTGATTTGTGTAAGATATTTTTTATGCCCGCAAAAATATTTTTCATCCGTCAGCACAGAAATAGCCGCGGCGCCGTTTTGCGCGAATGTCTGCGCAATTTGCAGATAATCAAAATCTTCCAGGAATCTTCCCCGCGAAGGAGAAGCGCATTTGACTTCGGCGATAATGTTACAAGGCCTGCTGCTGATCGCTTTTTTAAAATCCCGGCAGGCACCCAGCGCGGAAATCTGTTTTTCAAAATCCGTCCTTGTCGCGAATTTTTTCAGCTTTGCCACTTCCGCTTTCTTTGTTTCAACAATTTTATCTAAAATCATTTATTATCCGATCAAGCGTGTCATGGCGAGGAGCAAAGCGACGCGGCCATCTCATGATTATAGATTGCCACGCAGCCGGAGAGGCTGCCCGCAATGACAAATAAATAATTAGCTATTGCTCATTTCAATCAGCGCCTGCAGCTTTTTCACGGCCGCGCCGCTATCGATGCATTCCGCCGCGACTTTTATTCCTTCTTTGATATCGTCCGCTTTTTCTCCGGCGATAATCGCCAGCGCAGCGTTGAGCAACACAATATTGCGGCAAGCGCCGTTTTTACCGGAAAGAACATCGCGGATAATCTGCGCGTTCTTCTGCGGGTCGCCGCCGCGTATATCCTCCAGCGGATACGTCTTGCCGAAATAATCAACCGGGTTGATGTTGTAGGTTTTAACAATCCCGTCTTTTAATTGGGCCACGCGAGTTTCTCTAGATAAAGTAACTTCGTCGAGACCATCCATCCCGTGCACGACAAAAGCTCTTTTGGTTCCCATGTTTTTCAAAACATCGGCAAACATCTCCGTAAGTTTCGCGTCATAAACACCCAATAGTTGCGCGGTCGCTCCCGCCGGATTGGTCAGCGGCCCCAGCATATTAAAAATAGTGCGGATACCGATTTCCCGGCGCGGCCCGATGGCGTATTTCATCGCGCCGTGCAGTTTAGGCGCAAAAAGAAACCCGATACCAATCTGCTGCACGCATTCTTCCACAATATCCTGATCCGCGCTGATATTCACGCCCAGCGCTTCGAGCACGTCGGCGCTACCACATCCGCTGGAAACGGCGCGGTTGCCGTGCTTGGCCACGACAATTCCCGCCGCCGCAACAACAAACGCAGTGGCAGTCGAAATATTAAAAGTATTCAGAGAATCACCGCCGGTGCCGCAGGTATCCACAATCGTCGTCGCGCAGGCGTTGACGCGGGTGGCTTTCTGCCGCATAATCCGCGCAGCTCCGGTAACCTCTTCCACTGTTTCGCCCTTCATCCTGAGCGCCGTAATAAAAGCGCCGATCTGCGCGGGCGTGGCCACGCCTTCCATAATTTCTTCCATGGCCTGCATCATTTCAGCTTCTTGCAGGTCTTGTTTTTTTACCACCTTGTCGATTGTTTCTTTAATCATGATTATTGCTCCTTTCGACCGGTATATTTTAAAAAGTTTTTGATGATTCTTTTGCCTTGAGGAGTAAGCACTGATTCCGGATGAAACTGAATCCCCTCCACCGGAAACTGCCTGTGGCGCAGGCCCATGATCTCTCCTTCCTCCGTGCGCGCGCTTATTTCCAGACAATCAGGCAGTGTTTCTCGCTTGACGATAAGAGAATGATAGCGTCCCGCGGGAAAAGGATTGGGCAGTCCCACAAAAATGGTCTTTCCATCATTGATTACCGGCGATGTTTTTCCATGCATGATCCTCCCGGCGCGCACGACATCCCCACCAAAAGCGTATCCTATCGCCTGATGCCCCAGACAAATGCCCATGATGGGAATGGATTGATAAAAATCACGGATAACATCCACGCTAATACCCGCTTCGCGCGGCGAGCCGGGACCGGGCGAAATGAAGAGCGCCTTGGGTTTTAATTTTTCAATTTCTTTGGATTTTATCTGATCGTTGCGAAAAACGCGGACATCCTCACCCATCTGCCCCAGATACTGAACAATGTTAAAAGTGAAAGAATCGTAGTTATCAATCATCAAAATCATTTTTTATTTCTCTCCGTTTCCGTTCTTAATGACAAAACCGCCCGCGGCCAGGCGCACCGCCTGGAGCATGCCCTGGGCTTTATTTATGGATTCCTGGTGTTCCGATTCGGGATTGGAATCGTAAACAATACCGGCGCCCGCCTGAACGTAAATTTTGTTGTCTTTCAGAACCATTGTCCGGATGGTGATGCAAAAATCCATATTGCCGCTGAAGCTGAAATAACCAACCGCGCCGCCGTAGGGACCTCTCTTCACTTTTTCCAGTTCATCAATAATTTCCATAGCGCGGATTTTCGGCGCGCCGGTTAAGGTGCCGGCGGGAAAAGTCGCGGCCAGCACATCGAAAGCGTCTTTGCCCTTGGCCAACTGCGCGCGGACGTTAGAAACCAGATGCATGACATGAGAATATTTTTCCACCACCATATACTGATTCACCTGCACGCTGCCGGTTTCCGCGACGCGTCCCAGATCGTTTCTGCCCAGATCCACCAGCATGACGTGCTCCGCCCTTTCCTTCTCGTCGGAAAGCAATTCATCGGATAGAGCGCGATCTTCCTGCTCCGTTTTACCCCTTCTTCTGGTGCCGGCAATCGGCCTGAGCTCCATCGTATCCCCTTCGAGCCTTACCATGACTTCCGGCGAGGATCCGATTAAAGTCAGGTCATTAAGTTTAAGATAAAATAAATAAGGCGAAGGATTGACATAGCGCAGCGCCCGGTAAAGATCGACAGGATGACAGTGGCAGTCTGTCTCGAATCTCTGGCTGAGGACAACCTGAATAATATCTCCCGCCGTAATATATTCTTTGGCTTTGCCGATAACGCTTTTGTATTCCGCGGGCGTCATGTTGGAGGTAAAAGAAATTTCTTTATCTTCTGCGCCTGGGTTTATTTCGTGCGGAGAGGGCATAGACAGGGTTTTGATCATGTCGTCAATCTTTTTACAGGACGCGGCATAAATATCTTCTAGCGAATCCGCATTGTCCGTATAAGCGCAGGAAACAATCTTTATGGTATGACGGATGTTGTCAAAAATCATAATGGTATCACTAATGACAAAAAACGCGTCATCAATCTGGAGATCATCAGCAGCGTTCTGAGGCAGTTTTTCAAAATAGTGCACCATCTCATAGCCCAAAAATCCCACCGCTCCGCCGAAAAAACGCGGCAGTCCAGGCACACTCACCGGTTTATAGCGGTTCATTAAGCCACGCAGAACTTTCAGCGGCTGGCCCTTATGTTCACGGGAAGTAATCTTTGTTCCCTCCTCAATAATAACTTCACCCGCTCTAACGCGGAAGATAATTCCGGCATCGGCGCCCAAAAACGAATACCTGCCCCATTTCTCGCCGCCTTCCACGCTTTCCAGTAGATATACGTATTTTTTTTGCTGCAGTTTCATCAAAACAGAAACCGGCGTTTCTACATCAGCAAGTATTTCCCGGCATACCGGAACCAGATTGCCTTTTTGGGCTAGCTTTTCAAATTCATCAAAAGAAGGTTGGTACATTTATTTCTCCTTAAAATAAAAAAAGGCCGTGATTTTATCACGGCCTTTGCTGTTATCAACACAAACAAAAAAGCCGTGAAGACCCTGAGAGGTTCTCCACGGCTTTGATTTTAATCAGAATTAATCAGCGGCGGAAAATCCTCCCTGTGAAGTTCCACCACCACCAGCTATTAAGCGATATTTTGAATTCTTTTTTATTCATAATGTTTTTTCCTACTATTATTGAGTGCCCATATAGCAACACTAAATAACCCTGTCAATATTTTTTTTCTGAATAATTTGCTGATTTCTTATCTTTTCTTTACGTCACCTAGACCGATCAGCGGCACGCCTCCCGTACCCACAACCTGAGGCAGAATGCCATCCCATTTCTCAATTGCTTTGAGATTCGCTTCAATTCTGCGCAGCTCTATAAGATCAGGTGAAATATTCGCTCTTTGTAGCCTGAGAGATTCTGCCTCCGCTCTGGCCGCCGTAACTTTCTGTTCTGCTTCTATTTTTACTCTTTCCAGATCCCGGCGCGCTTTGAGGGCAAGCTGTTCAGCTGTCTGCTTCGCTTCAATAGCTTCCGCGAACACCTTGGAAAAACTGAAAGCAACAATAGAAAAAGCATCTACGGCTATGTTGTATTCTTTGAGTCTATCCATAAGAGAAATTCTCATCGCCTCGCTGACCTGAGGCCTCTTGGTAATGAGCGCTTCCGCGGTATATGTTGCGGATACGGCTTTTACCACCTCAAGAATCGCCGGATCGATGATGCGCTCTTTATAATAAGCTCCTATTGTCTGGTAAACAATATTGGCTTTATCGGGAACCAGATGATAATTTAGGGCGATAGAGGATGTGACATCCTGGAGATCAGCTGAAGCCGCTACTGTATCGGTCACCACTTTCTGCACCTTAACGTCCATAATGACAACTTCCTGCATAACAGGAATCCGGAAATGAAGTCCTTCTCCTAAAACATTTTCCTGCACAGCGCCAAAATAAAGGACGACTCCTCTTTGGCCAGGGCCCACCTGTACCCATGGCTTGGCAAAAAGAAAAACTAGTATCACTATAGCCGTGATTAATATCGGTGTTGGTACTTTTTTTACCCCATCTTTCATATTTCTCATTGTTCTTTCATCCATTATTTAAACCTCTCTTTCTATTTCTATGGGTTATTATCTGTGTGTTTTGCAGTATAGGCAATCGCTGATGCTGTGTCAAATGAAAACGGAATCTAATAATAATATAATTTCATAATCTTGCTTGACAGGTTAAAAGTTTTTTCTGTATAACGTTTAAAATAAAGCAAAAGGGAAATCGCATGGATATGGTCAATGCTGCGTTATCCGCCATAAAGAGCTTACGAATACAGGATATTCTGGATATCGCGATTATTGCCATTATGTTCTTTGCTTTTTTTATCTGGTTTAAAAACAGAGCTTCGCGCTTTGTGCTCATCGGCATCATTCTTCTTGGCGGAGTTTATATAGCCGCCCGTTTCATGCAGCTTTATCTTACCACTATCGTGCTTCAATCTTTTTTCGCTATCGTATTGTTTGTGCTGGTAGTAATTTTCCAGGAAGATTTGCGCAACCTTTTTGAAAGGTTGGCGCTGTTGGGCAATCTCAGGAAAAAGTCCCGCCCCCTTTCCGACCTGGAAAAAGCCTCCGAGATAATAACACACACGGCGGCGGAGCTGTCAAAAGAAGGTATCGGCGCTTTGATTGTTATACAGGGAGAAGATCACCTGGAGAGACATCTGAACGGAGGAACAAAACTCGATGGATTGCTCAGCGAACCTCTGTTGCAAAGCATTTTCGATCCTCACTCTGAAGGCCATGACGGAGCGGTTATCATCAAAGACAACCAGGTAAAAATGTTCGGCTGTCATTTGCCTTTGTCTGTGAACACATCAAGATACGGAAATATCGGATTACGCCATACGGCGGCGGTCGGGCTCGCGGAGCGTTCCGATGCCCTTTGTGTTGTCGTTTCAGAAGAATCCAGGTCAATATCGATTGCCTACCAGGGCATACTTATCAAAATGAATAACGCTTCCGAGCTGCATAGCGAACTGGATAAATTTTATGTGCGCAATGTTCCATCAAAAAAACGGCATCCGGTAATCGCTTGGCTTAAAGAAAATTCCAAAGAAAAAATAATCGCTTTGGCTTTGGCCTGTATTTTATGGTTTGCCTTTGGTTATCAAAGAGAGATCGTGCGCCGTAATTTTATTATTCCGATTGAATATCGAAATGTTCCGGCTGATTGGCGAATTGATGAACCCCGCCTGACCGAGGCAAAGATCATTCTTCAAGGCCCCCAGCAGGCTTTTTATTTGCTTGATGAGCGCGCGCTGAAATTATCTCTGGATCTTTCTTCAGTGTCCGCGATAAAACAAGAAATTATACTTTCTAAGGACATGATCAGCGTTCCTTCTAATTTATCGATTACGGAAATAAAACCGGCCAAGGCCTATATTTACGCGACGCGCCTGATAAGTGGTTCCTTTTCCGTAAAAATTGCGACCCAGAATTCCTTGCCAAACAACCTTTCATTGCAAAGGATAAGCGTATCGCCACAAAAAATTAACCTCCTTTTTGATTCCCGCATGAATCATGAAAAAATCAAGATTGAAACAGAACCAATCGATTTACAGAATATAACTTCCAATACTACCATTGATACAAAAGTTGTATTGCCCGAGGGCGTTTATTCTCCGGAAAGAAAGCAGCCGACCATACGTGTAATAATCAGCGTAAAAAACAAAAAGCCTTAGAACACTGAATAAAATTATCGTTAAATCAGCTACATAGCTAATTGAAAACCTTGCGCGAAATGCAAAATCATTGCATTAGTTTAAGAAATATGCTCAAACTTTTAAAAAGTTAAATCATCCAAAGCAGGAGGAGTTAAGTATGGGAGTTTTTACAGCAAGTGACATCGTGGAAGTAGCCATAAGGATTGAGGAAAACGGCATTAATTTTTATAAATTTGCCGAGCAGATAGCAAAACAACAGGAAGCGAAAGAACTTTTTGCCCATCTGGCAAAAGAAGAGGCAAATCACAAAAAGATTTTTGAAGGTATCTTCGCAAAAATGGAAAAATATAATCCTCCCGAAAGCTACGCGGGAGAATATAGCGAATATTTACGTTCTTACGTCGACAACAACATAATTTTCACTAAAGAAGCGATGGATAAGGAATTATCCAGAGTAACTGACACAATTGCCGCGTTTGACTTTGCCATCAGGCGCGAACTGGATTCAATTCTTTATTATCACGAAATTAAAAAATTAGTTCCCTCGGCGCAACACGACACTATCGAGCAAATTATAGAAGAAGAAAGAAAACACTACAAGATTCTTACCGAACTGAAGAAAAGAATCGAAAAGTAGCTGTCAGGCAAGCGACTTTAGGCTTTTAAGAATATTTCTTAAGTTTGTAGCGCAGCATGCGCTCAGACATTCCTAGTATTTCCGCAGCTTTTGTTTGATTGTCGTCGGCCTTTTCCATGGCATCGGCAATCAATTTTTTTTCTAAATCTTCGACGGATTCTTTTAAATATCCAAAATGTTTTCTCCCGGAATCGATACCTTGCGTTGAAGGTTGAAAAGGCAGGTCCTCGGTAGCAATATGTTCACTTCGGGCAATTACTACTGCCCGCTCCAGGATATTTATCAGCTCGCGAATATTGCCGGGGTAATTATATTTCAAAAGTAGATCACGCGCTTCTGCTGTTATGCCTTTGATTATTTTCTTATTTTCATTGGCGTATTGTTGAATGAAAAAATCAATTAAGATGGGCAAATCTTCTTTTCTCTCTCTCAGGGGCGGCAAAGACATGGTTACGACTTTTAACCGGTAAAACAAATCTTCTCTAAAAGCGCCCTCTTTTATTTGTTTTTCCAAATCGCGGTTAGTCGCGCTTATCACGCGCACATCGACATTTATATTTTGATTGCTGCCAAGGCGCTGGAGTTCCCGCTCCTGCAAAAACCGCAGCAGCTTAACCTGAACAGTAGGAGTCAATTCGCCAATTTCATCAAGAAACAAAGTACCGCCGTCCGCTTCTTCAAAACGGCCAATGCGCCGTGACGTGGCGCCGGTGAACGCCCCTTTTTCGTGGCCAAATAATTCGCTCTCCAGTAAATTTTCGTGCAGCGCGACACAATTAACAATTATGATCGGCTTGTTTGCCCGGGGGCTCAATTGGTGAATAAGTCTGGCTAAAAGTTCTTTACCCGTGCCGCTTTCTCCCTGAATCAAAACCGACGCCCGGCTGGCGGCCACACGGCCGGTCATATTAATTACTTCAGCCATTTGCGGACTTTTATAAATAATCTTATCGGCAGTAATGCCTTTTTTCCCCAGTTCCTCTCTCAAAAGCTCGTTTTCTTTAATCAGCTGTCTTCTTTCAGCCACACGGTTTACCAAAAGCAGCAGCTCATCTAGCTCCACCGGTTTGGTAATATAATCAATCGCGCCGACCTTTATCGCCTCAACGGCCGTTTCGATCGTGCCGTAAGCGGTAATAATCACAACATCTATTTCCGGGTTGATGCGTTTTATTTCTTTGAGAACTTCCAAGCCGTCCATGCCCGGCATTTTATAATCAAGAAGAACAAGGTCGAAATGATTACCCATCACAGTTTTAAGAGCCTTTTTGCCGTTCTCCGCTTCAGACACGCTATGCCCTTCGGAGCGCAAAAAATCCCGCAGCATTTCCCTCTGGGATTGGCCATCTTCAACTATGAGGATGCTCAATTTTTGCATAATTTTATCCTTTTTCTTTTAACGGCCTGTCGTTTAATCTTTCCCGCGGCAAGATTACCTCAAAAGTTGTCCCCTCGCCTTCCCGGCTGATCACGCGTATTTCCCCTCCGTGTCCGCGGATGATTTCACTAGCCAACGGAATTCCCAACCCAACCCCTTTTTCCTTGGTCGTGTATTCAGGGCTGAAAATCCGCTCTATTTCATCCGCCGCCATGCCGCAACCGGTATCTGAAATTCTCACGATAATATAATCTTTACCTTCCTTATCGACTGTGATGGAAATTTTCCCCTGGGCGGGTATTGATTCCATGGCGTTTTTGATTAAGTTAAGAAATGCCTGCTGAATTTTATTAATATCAACCGGAATTACCGCGGGTGACTCGCGCCACTTGGTTTCGATAATCACTCCGCGATCCTGCGCCTCTTCCCGAAGAAGGCTTACGATTTTCTGCAATATTTCCGTGATGGAAAAATCGCGCAGCTCCAGCCTGCGGCTTTTGGAAAAAGATAAAAATTCTTCAATGATACCGTTTAACCGCTTTATTTCATCCTTGATAACACCAGACAAATTATTAAAGCCTTCTTCTTTGCCGGATTCAGCGGGAACAAAATCTTTTTTAAGTCTCTGCGTAGCGATACTGATCGCATTTAATGGATTACGGATTTCATGGGCCACGCCCGCCGCCAGCTGTCCCAACGAAGAAAGCCGCTCCGCTTTTTCCAGGCGCCTTTCCATTTCAATAATACCAGACAAATGGCGGTTTTGGTCGTAATAAAGAAGCCACATTGAAAGAAGCGCGATGATTACAATAAAAACCATAAACACAAAAATATTTTTCTTGTTTTCCGCGATAATCTTATCCATCGAGCCGCGATCAAGCCCCATCCGGACAATGCCGACAACTGTTTTGTCTAAAAACAGGGGCGCGGCCAGATCCAAAATCTTTTGTTCACCGTAATTAACCTCTCTGCTGGCGATTTTAATCTTACCGGCAAGAATATCTTTATAATTAAAATCGGTTTCTTTTAAAGCATGGCTTGGCTTGCCCACACTGCTCAAAAGCTTTTTTTGATCGTTTATTATCTGAACATAGGTAACGCCGTGTCCCTCACCAATTTTTTCCATGCCTCTTTCCACGGCGACCTTAAGGCTCCAGTAAATCAACCCTTCTTTATCCAGATTTATTATAACCATGCCGCTGTTATCTTTGCGACGAAGAACAACAAATCCAATTCCATGCTTGGCCCGAATTTTCTCCAGTATCTCCAGCGTCGATAGGTCACGTCCGCCAATTTTAAGTTCTCTTGGTTCAAGTAAATTAGTCTGTAAGGGACCGCTCTGATGGACAACTTTCCCATAGCGATCCAAAACGGCCAGGTACCAAAGATTATTATCCGCGGCAAATCTCTTCAAATAATTATCGTTTACCTTGCCTTTTTTCCACTGGTCATCTATTTTTTTCCCCAAATCAGTTATCGCTTCAATAACCCACCTTTTGGAGTAAGCCGCTTCTTCCCTACGCGGCGACACCAATCGGGGCAATTTTTTATCAGGCGCGGAAATTATGCTTTTTAAATTCTCTTCAGTTAATCGCTGCAAAACACTGATTGTGCTTAAAGCCTGGTCTTCCAAAAAACCGACCAGATTAGCTTTGCTTCTTCTGATATCAAGTAAACCCATGATTAATATCAGGGTTACTAAAATAGCGCTCACAATGCCTACGGCCAGCGGCTGAAGAACAGTGTCTCTTTTACCGCTTACTTTGCTGTTGAGAATTAATTCCTTTTTTCTAAAAAAGCGCATTATTATCCTTTGTTATTAATTTCGGCGGTAATCTTAAGCTATTGATGAGAAAAGTCAACTTTTAATCCTAATAAAATCGACATTTTTGTCGAAAACAACGCCAATCATGTAAATTCTTTCTAAGTATTTGTATTATTTATATATTTATCAGATGACCATCTTTTCATCCGACAATTATTGCCGGATTTTGAGCACAGATTATTTCTTAAAAGATAGGCATTTAAAGCATTTAAATGAATGATTTCAAATATTTAAAACATTTAAGTCAATATTGGCACACTAAATGCTTTATTTAAAACCAAATTGGTAATAATTGTCGACTAAAATAACGGGCATAACTAGCCGACAGCAGATTAACCTGGAAGGCATTAAGCCTTCTCTCTTCACTCCTAGGGAGGCTCAAACAGAGCCTCCCTTTCCTTTTGTGCGAAAAAAACTAATCATCGCCACTCTTTTTTCCTTTTTTCCACGCATCTATTCTGTCTTTGATAAGCTTTTCAAAACCCGTGCCTTTTGGCTGGTAGAATAATTTCTGACTGATTTTTTCCGGCAGGTAATCCTGGGCAACATAAGAATCCTGATAATCATGTGCGTATTTATATCCTTTGCCGTAATCAAATTCTTTCATCAATTTTGTGGGCGCGTTGCGGATATGCAGCGGCACCGGCAAATATCCACTCTGATTTATTTCTTCTTTAACGCTGCCCAACGCAGTGTAAAGGCTGTTGCTTTTGGGAGCCGTGGCCAGATAAACAGCCGCCTCAGCCAAAGCCAATTCTCCCTCCGGCAGACCGATAAAGTGATATGCCTGCTGTGCCGCCATACAAACAACCAGCGCCTGGGGATCGGCCATTCCCACGTCTTCCGAGGCAAAGCGGATCATGCGCCGGGCAATGTAGAGGGGATCTTCCCCCGCCAGCAACATTCTGCCCAACCAATATAAAGCCGCGTCAGGATCGCTGCCACGCAAACTTTTATGAAAAGCGGAAATAAGATTATAATGTTCCTCTCCGTCCTTATCATACAAAAGAGCTTTTTTCTGCAATGCTTCCCGAACAAATTCCAGCGTAACATTTCTCTTGTTTTCAGGTAAACTTTGCACCATGGAGACAACTGCTTCCAAATTGTTTAAAGCATTACGCGCATCACCATCAGACAGACAAACAACATAGCGCAAAGCGTCTTTATCCATCCGCACATAATACTTTCCCAGTCCTTTCCGCTCATCTTTTAACGCCAGTTCAACAATAGTTATAAGTTCTTCTTCAGAAAAAGGCTTCAAAATCAAAACTCTGGTGCGTGACAAAAGAGGAGCAATAACTTCAAAAGAAGGGTTTTCCGTGGTAGCGCCGATTAAGGTGATCAAGCCGTTTTCCACATGCGGCAAAAAAGCGTCCTGCTGCGCTTTGTTAAAGCGATGAATTTCGTCAACAAAAAGAATTGTTTTTTTAGTTTTTTCATTATGCAATTGACCGGCTTCGTCAATAACCGCGCGAATCTCTTTCACTCCGGACAGCACAGCGGAAAAACTGACAAATTTAGATTTTGTTTCATTGGCTAAAATTCTGGCCAGCGTCGTTTTCCCCGAACCGGGAGGCCCCCAGAAAATCATGGAAAAAAGCTTATCTTCTTCAATGGCGCGCCTTAACAAGCAACCATCGCCCAGAAGGTGAGACTGCCCGACATATTCGGAAATACTTTGCGGCCTCATTCTTTCAGCAAGAGGCGCGGATGATTTTATCTTATCCTGCCCTGCTTGAGCAAACAAATCCAAGTTTTTCATTTATTTGCCTTCGCTTTTTCAATAAGTTCAATCAGGGACAAAACTTTTTCTTTGGGCTTAGCGCCAGTAAAACGATCCCATTGCTCCGGCGTCAAAACACATTTGAGCTCCTTTGTAACGTCAAAAAACGCCTGCCAGCAGGTGATGATCCGGGCGCAGGGCAGTTCCCCCGACTCGCGCAGACAATACGAAAAAGTCATTTCGTCGCCCAGCTTCGGACAGCGAATCATTTTGTCATCATGCTCGGTTTCCATCATGTCACAGTTTGTCGAAAAAAATAAAAGCCGTCAAGAAATTTGTTTCCTGACGGCTTCGGAAAAAAATGATGATCATAGATTAAGGTTTCGGAAAATCCTTGATAGCCAAAAGCGCCTTTTTTATCTCTTCATCCGGTAATTCATAAGCCTGAAGTTTTCCGGACAAATAGGCGTCGTAGGCCGTCAGATCGACCAGACCGTGGCCACTCCAGTTAAAGAGAATGGTTTTTTCTTTGCCTTCTTCTTTGGCGCGCATGGCTTCATCCACGACGGCAGCAATAACATGGTTGGTTTCCGGCGCTGGAATATAGCCCTCCGTGCGCGCCCATTGAATACCTGCTTCAAAAGTTTTAAGTTGATCGTAGGCACGGGCTTCAATAATTTTTTCGTTTACCAAATGGCTCACAATCGGCGCCATTCCGTGGTAGCGTAGACCTCCCGCGTGAATCGGCGCGGGAATGTAGTCGTGCCCCAGTGTATGCATGGGTAGAAGCGGCGTAGTTCTGGCCAGATCACCGAAGTCATAGGCGAAGGGACCTTTGGTCATGGTAGGACAGGACGTCGGTTCGGCGCCAACAACTTTGATGTCTTTGCCGTGAATTTTATCGCAGACAAAGGGCATGGCCAGACCGGCAAAATTACTGCCGCCGCCACAGCAGCCCATGACAACATCAGGATACACCCCAAGCATTTTTAACTGCTTTTGGCATTCAAGGCCGTTAATCGACTGATAAATCAAAACGTGATTCAAGACGCTTCCCAACGCGTATTTGGTATTCGGCGTGGTAACCGCATCTTCGATGGCTTCGCTGATGGCGATGCCTAAACTGCCGGGGGAATCGGGATGTTCGGCCAAGACATTGCGGCCGGCTTGTGTAAGGTTGGTGGGACTGGCCAGACATTCCGCACCCCAGGTGTTCATCATCATGCGGCGATATGGTTTCTGATCATAGCTAATCCTAACCATGTAAACCCGGCAGGGAAGTCCAAACATCTGGCAGGCCATGGAAAGGGCGCTGCCCCACTGACCGGCACCTGTTTCCGTTGTAATGCGTTTAGTTCCGGCTACTTTGTTGTAATAAGCCATCGGAATGGCAGCATTGGGCTTATGCGAACCGGCCGGACTCACTCCTTCGTGTTTGTAATAAATTTTTACCGGGCAACCCAACAATTTTTCAAAATTACGTGCACGGTAAAGAGGAGAAGGACGCCACAATAGATATTTTTGCAGCACCTCATCAGGAATATCAATCCAGCGCTGGGTCGAAGCTTCATGCTCAATAATATTCATGGGGAAAATGGCCGTCATGTCTTCGGGTTTGATCGGCTGCCCGGTACCGGGATGCAGCGGTGGTTTCATCGGCGTCGGCATATCCGCCACAATATTGTACCATTGCCGGGGTATTTCACTCTCATCTAAAAAGGTTTTGACCTGTTCCATATAATCTCTCCTTACAAAATTATTTGAAAAATAAAACTAAAAAAAATGCCATGGCAATTTTTCCCATGGCATTTGACTTTAATGATCAGAAGCATGGGAAGGAGCTTCCCCGCCCACGCTCATTATTTTCTCTGAGCTTATGGGCAGATATTGATTATCTGCCACCACCAACTGATATTCAAGACATCTGATAACATTCATTCCGTCCGGCTTAGCGTTTAATTGTACTTTGACGTAGCATAGCAAATAAATGATTGTCAAGATTATTTTTTACAAAAGTTAGCCTGCTTAAAATAATTTATACATGGTTTCGCAGCTTCAGTTCCGCTGGATGAGGATTCAAATACACCTGCCCGGAAAGATAATTTTGTCGATATTTACGCGCATAATGCCTTATTAAGGTAACGGGAACAATCAGAGGAACAAAACCTTTATGATAATCACTGATTATCTCCAGAAGCTCCGATTTCTCATCTGCGGATAATTGCTCTTTGAAATATCCCGTCATATGCTGAAGAACATTCGCATGTTTTTTAGACGTGGCCATTAAAGACAGCGCTTCCAGCAAAAGAATCTCATACTTGCCGCGTAATTCCATCAGTGGGATTTTTTTCTGGTCAGCAACCAGCTTGCCCATTATCTGGTAATGTTTTGTACTGTGTGAAAGAATCAATAATTTATGCGCGGTATGAAAATGCAAAAGGCTCCCCCTGCCTTTCGTATTTTTTAGAGATTCACGCCATCGCCTGAGGGCAAATATTCTTTCGATAAAATTTTCTCTCAGATCCGGATCATGAAGCCGTCCCTCATCTTCCACCGGTAGCAGCGAAAAATGCTCCATGAAAATTTTGGCAAATATCCCCACGCCTTTCTTCACCGGCATTTTGTTTTCATTATATATTTTTACTCTTTCCATGCCGCTTGAGGGGGAATCGCTTTTGAAAATAAAGCCGCACAGATCTTCTTTTTCCAGTTCCCTTACACGCTTTTGCGCCCAATTTGCCATACGAAGAGTAAGGTCAATTTTGGTGCGTGTGGTGACAAGACGTGGGGCATCGGGTTCGCCTTCCAGATGCATGGATTCACGCGGAATACCCAAGCCGCATTCCACCTCCGGACAAACAGCGATATATTCCACATATTGCCCCAATGTTTCTTTGATAAATTTATCCAGTTTATGCCCGCCATCATAACGAACATTTTCACCAAGCAGGCAGGCGCTGATGCCCAACTTTATTTTTTCAGAATTAATCATTCCTTGTTAAAAAAACAGTTCTTTGTCGCGGCGGTACCAGTAATTGGGAAGAATATGGTACATAAATCTGGACATAGGTCCGATATATTCTTTTTTCCTTTTGTCGTACTGGCAAGCATGGATAATCATGTCTCTAATGTTATCTTTACTGCCTGCCTCGTTAAAGAGTTTGTAAGCGCATGAAAAAAGCGGGCTGTACATGTTTTTCTTTTCCAGATATTTATGAACATTTCTGATTGTATTGGGGCCTTCCGGCATACCGTCGATCTTTTCCAACACGCGTAAATTGGTTTCAATAGAATTGCCTGAATAAAGCTCATAAAAAAACTTTCCATATCGATAATTTTTACTGGCAATCGATGATATGGTCACATACAAATCACCCACGCCTGCCTGGCTGTGAAAAGCCTGAAAATGGCCGCCGAGAATTCGCGACAAAGAACGTATCTCCACTCCCGCGCGGGAAAAGAGTGTGCCCGGCAATGAATCGCCGAGATCAAGCGAATCTGCCACGCCTTTAATATTGGCGACAATATTTTTCAGCGCACCGCAAGCTTCCACCCCGACGATATCAAAATTATAGTAAGTATTCAGTTCCCGGCGGTTAAATTTAAGAAAATGTTCTCTCACGATATTGGTTATTTTTTTGTTGCCAGCCACAGTAAGACAAACGGGATTTCCCAAGGCTAAATCAACATCAAAAAAAGGTCCGGCAATGCATACAACGTTATACTTATGTTTAATGCTGCCGAGATTATAATTTATCATTTGCGAAGGCGTAACAAGTTCTTTATGTATTTCGTTGGAAACCAAACCCTTTATAGGAGAAATCAAACAAGTATCGCCGGCTTTCTTGTCAATCAATGGTTTCAGATAATTGAGCAATTCGGTCAGGCGATTCATTGTTACGGCCAGAATGATGAAATCGTTGTTTTCCACAACATATTCCAGATCGTTGGTCGCGTAAACATTCGATGACAGTCGCGGAACATTTTCCATCCCGCCTAGGCGGTCAGCCAGGTCTTTCGTCAGATGCAGCGGGTTTAAATGATCGTTGTTAATCGCCTTGCATACTTCCGAATCGTGATAATAAATGGTAACCCGCTTTTTATCGCGTCCCAGCTTATAGGCAAACGAAGTGCCAAGACGGCCGGGCCCGATTATCGCCACCTTTGTTATGTCCAGATTGGAAATTATCATCAATAATTCCTTTTATTAAAAAATACAGCGTTATTATAGGAAAAAACGCTCTTGTGTCAAACAATAATAGACACAAACCCAAAATAATTAAAAATGTTCATACTTTGGTTTTTTTGTTGCAATATCACAAAGGCTTGTTTAAAAAAAGTGTTGTCTTCGATAAACTAAATAACGTACAATAATATAAACAGTTACAGGCATGGTAAAAAGAGCCTGCATAACCAGATTTGAGCGGGATTATATCCTAAATTTTAAAAAAGAAAGAGGATTTAAGCCGTAGGCTTATATTTTTATGACTAACATTATTGATAATCCGCAAGAAAAAAAATTATTTTTCCCCAGCGGCAACATAAAAGAAAATAAATATATACTGGCAGGGAAACTCGAAGGCGAATATACTTCTTATTACAACAGCGGACAGATATTGGCGCGTCTGCATTTTGTCCGGGGCAAAAGACACGGTGAGGCAATAACCTATCATCCTGATGGCCAAATAAAGGAACAGGTCAGCTTCAATAATGATAAAATGGACGGCCCTTATATTTCTTATTATGAAAATGGCCGTATTCGCGAAGAAGAATATTACAGGGCAGGGAAGCTGCATGGCCGTTACCGGCGCTATTTCAAAACGGGCGAATTAAGAGAAGAGGAAAATTTCAATAACGGCAAGTTCGACGGTGAATATATTTGTTATTACAAAGACGGGCAAATAAAAGAAAAAGGTTGCTTTGTTAATGACAAACGCCAGGGAGAATATATCGCTTATTTAAAAAATGGTCAAATCAAAGAAAAAGCTGTTTACCAAAACGGTAATCTTGTGGGCAATTTTTATTCCTGCAGTAACACAGCAAATGATTTAACCCTCTCAGACGAAGATAAAGCAGACAAGGTTTGGGAAGAAAAAGACATCGCCGATTTATTAAAAGACTTGGCTAATTTTGATAAAATAGAGAAATGATTTTTTGCCTAAGGGGAAATGCGCCATGATATATAAAATTCTCGTTCCGGTAGACGGTTCCGTCAATGGCTTCAACGCCCTGGAATACGGAATTTATATCGCCCGGCAGCTGGGAGCTTCGCTCATCGGCGTTTATGTGCTGGATGTGAATCTAATTCAGGGCCCGATGTTCACTGATATATCCGGCTCGGTGGGCATGCCGCCTTACGACGGTTTTTTTGAAGCTGTTGAAACTTCTCTCAATGAAAAAGCGGATTTTATTTTAAAAGATTTCGCGGCGCGCTGCCGGCGGGCGGGTGTCAGCTTTGAAACAAAAAAACCTATCGGCAAAATCAGCCAGGTAATTATTGAAGAAGGGCAAAGCGCTGATTTGATCGTCATGGCGAGAAAGGGGGAACATTTTCACCTGAAAGAAGGCGGCCTGCTGGGTTCGGTAGCTGAAGCTGTTGTCCGAAATTCCGGAAAACCGGTCATTGTCACCCCGGAAAATTTCATAGAAATTGAAAGTATGGCGATAGCCTACGACGGCAGCGAACCGGCTAAAAAAGCGCTCAAATTTAGCGTGGATTTTTCAGAAAATACTGCCTGGCCGCTTACCGCTATTATTATAACTTCAGATTCTAAAAAGGCGGCCGCTCTGGCCGACGAAATTGAGGATTCGCTGGAAGATCGTTCCGCGGATTGCGCTATTATCACACTGCAGGGAAAAGAAACGGAAAAAATTATCAATTACATAAAAGAAGGAGCGGTGGAATTAATGGCCATGGGGGCATTCGGCCATAACCGGCTGCGTTCGCTGATCATGGGCAGCACAACATCATATGTTATTCAAAAAAGCACTATTCCTGTATTGCTGACGCGCTGATTACCGCCGCTTCTTTTACAGTTTGCTTTCGGATACCGCTTTTTGCAAATCGCCAAGCAGATCATACTTAGTTAAATCATATTGAATAGGCGTGATGGTCACATAACCGGCAGCCAAAGCGTTAACATCGTTATCAACTTTTTCCGCAGTAGCCTTATATGATCCGGAAACCCAGTAATAAGTGTTTTCTCTGGGATCGACTCTTTTTTCAAAAGATTCGATAACATTATTTTTACCCTGACGGACAACCACCACACCTTTAATTTCTTTTTCAGGCAGGCAGGGTATATTAACGTTAATGGCGCTGCCGCGCAGGACCAGGTTCTTTAAAATTAACCTGGCCATTTTACGGGCGAACTTTGCCGCGTAGGAAAAATCCGCTTCTTTGTGCGTGTCCAGAGAAATAGCCAAAGAAGGAATGCCGATAATCGCCGCTTCGGTTGCCGCGGAAACAGTACCGGAATAAATAACATTGATGCCCGCGTTTGAGCCGCGGTTGATTCCGGAAACAACCAGTTCCACCGGTTTCTGGGCGAGTTCTTTAACGCCTATCTTGACACAATCCGCCGGTGTGCCGTAGACGGCATATCCTAAAAAATTATTGTTCTTTGTTGCCCGTCGCACCATCAGCGGACGAAAAATAGTGATCGCGTGTCCGACCGCGCTTTGCTCAATTTCCGGCGCGACAATCAGACATTCCGCGTCACGGGAAAGCTCTTCATAAAGAGAACTCAAACCCTTAGCGTAAATCCCGTCATCATTGGTCAACAAAAACATCGTCGCTATATCCTTTTGCCTTCAGCCTTTGGCCTTTAGTCTTTTCTATCTTACCTGCTCAAGTTTTCCATTTTTTACCTTCAGGATAAAAGGCGTTTTTTGAGAAACACGGTCATGGCCGAAGGAGGTAGTTCCCGTCACGCCCGGGTAATTTTCCATCCCTGTTAAGGATGCCGCCAACTGCTGGCGCGTCTGAATATCTTTTTTTTCTATGATATCGAAAATAATTGCCGCGGTATCATAAGCCAGAGCTTCAATGTTTTCCGGATCGCGGCTATATGCTGTGTAATAAATATCCGTAAAATCATTGGTCTCACGGTAAAACGTGTGGGGGAAAAAGCTGTCGGCGAAAACCGCGCCCTCCAAATATTCCGCCCCTCTCGTTAACAAATGAGGGGAATTCCATAAGCTTGTTCCCAACAGGTTAATGTTTCGAACATCATAAAAAGCAAGCTGAGCTGAAATCATCTGAACACGCCGGTAGGAATCAGGAATAAAAAGAGCTTCAAAATCAATAAATATTTTTTTCTTAGGTTCTGTTTTTTTCGCCGCTTTTGCTCTTGCCATAGCAACCTGATTTCCGGTTAATCTGTTTATTTCGTCCGTAAAATCAGTTTTGTTTTTAGCGTAAGGAATCGCTTTCTCCAGCCTGCCCCCGACACGCGCTACTTCTTCACGAAATATTTCCACCATTTCCTCGCCATAATCATCATCTGGATACAGGGCTGAAAATATAGCGCTATTTAAATTATTCAGTGCGTAATTCACCACTGCTCTTACCTGTTGTGTGGGCGTCAAAAAATGCTGAAAAACATATTCGCTTGCTAATGTAACCCCTTCCCGGGAAGTAATCAAAATAAGGGGAACCTGCAATCTTTCCGCTTCACGGGCGGCATCAAGCGCTTCCGCCGCGCCGGAAACTGCGATAATCGCTATGACATTATCGGTATTGGCCAGATGTTCAATGGCCGCTTTTGTATCATCGGGCAATCCACGCGAATCCCGCGCAATCACCTTCCATAATGACTTATTTCTTTCGTCGAACATTTCCGCTGACAGTAAAATCGCGTCCAGCGCTTTTCCGCCCAATTCCGAGTAAGGTCCGGACAAGGGCAATACACATCCTATCGCAAAGCGGTCGACTTTAGGCGCGAAAAAAGGGCGCTCGGCTTCCGGCGGAGTTACAACGTCTTCTGAAGGAACGGCACCAGGCTCTTTAACCACAACTGCCGGTTTGGCACAGCTTGCAATAAAAATAAGCAATAGCAAAATAATTATTCTGGAAAAGATTCTATAATTCTTCATTTTGCCTCCTTAACAATAGTCAGCATATAATCACGCGCTTCCCGAGCTAAATTCGGACTTTCCACCAACAATGATATTTCATTATTATATTTGAGAGCGGATTGCGTCCAGTTATGGCTGCCTAGAATAACCAGGCGCTGATCAATGACAATCATTTTTGTATGCGTTGTTTTCTTTGGAGAATCTAAATAAACGACAATGCCCTGCTCTTCCAGCAGCTTTTTAGTTTTGCGGTTTTGCGCCCCAAGATCATCGTCTTTTTTCCCCGTGTTTTCCAGAATAATCTTGACATTTACACCTCTTTTTACCGCGCTTCCTAAGTGCGCCAGAATCCGGTCAGGATAACTTCTTTTATGCACGCCGGCACGAAAAGAAAAAATAGATATGAATATTTCGTCACGGGCTTCATCAACGGCATTGAGCAGCACGAGAAAAAAATCATTATTTTTAAGCACAATTACCGGGCAACCAGATCCCGGGTTACCCGAACTGGTGATAGTTTTTTTCCCGCCCGCATCAGCATTTGCCAAAAAAACAACGAACAGCAAGAATATGACATGCGCGGCTATTAATTTTTTCTCGGTAATAAACATTTTTATAGACTGCTCACAATTTTCGCCGCATTGTATATTATTTTTAAACGGCAGTCGATACAAAAAAGCCCGAAACAAAACAAGATGTTTCGGGCTTTTGAACAAATATATTTTATTTCACTTCTTCAAAATCAGCGTCTACAACATCATCATCCTTTTTGCCGGAAGACTGTCCGGAATCGCCGCCTTGCTGTTGCGCGCCTTCGCCTCCTGCCGGACCGCCCGGGCCTCCCTCTCCGGAGGTTTTCGCGTACATAGCTTCCGCCAGTTTATGAGAAGCGCTCATTAATTCATCCTGCGCTTTTTTGATGGCCTG
>JAFGKC010000068.1 GCA_016928765.1 Syntrophaceae bacterium | reverse complement strand
TGCGGTCAGAAGACCGCCACTTTATTACTAGAAAGAAACTTTAAAGTCAATAATGATAAGGTGTTTGAACTTCTTTAATGGATATAAATACGCCATGATATTAAGGAATATTTTTGTAAATATTTTAAACTTTTAAAAATTCAGGGAATTGGTTTTAAAAGTATGCTAGTAATTTAGCCGAAGCTAATAACGTGGAGAGAAGGAGGAGCGTATGAAAAAAGTATATTTGCTTGTAATAATAATTACGATTTTTATCGCGGGATGTTCCGTGCCGAAAGTTGATCTGCTTAAGGAAACGCCGGACCCGCTTAAAGAATATACGCTGGAGGGCACAGCAGCTGATAAGATTTTGCTTATCGGGGTAAACGGGATGATTTCCGACAAGCCGAAAAAGGGTTTTTTTGGCGCGTCTCCGAGCCTTGTTGAGCAGGTGGTAGTACAGCTAAACAGAGCGCGTAAAGACAGACAAATTAAAGCGGTTTTGTTCAAAATAAATTCACCGGGCGGAACAATCACCGCGAGCGATATCCTCTATCATGAAATTTCTTCTTACCGTGAGAAAACAGGCAATAAAATTAGTGTATGTATGATGGATGTGGCCGCGTCAGGCGCTTATTATATGTCTTTACCCACGGACATGATTTTGGCCCATCCGACGACAATAACCGGTTCCGTGGGGGTGATTTCTCTTCAGCCCAAAATAAAAGGACTGATGGATAAAATTGGCGTGGGCGTTGATGTGCAAAAGACAGGAAAATACAAAGATATGGGCTCGCCTTACCGTGAAACTGCTGATGAAGAAAAAAAGCTGATGCAAAAAGCGATGGAAAGTTTCGGCGGTCGCTTTATCGATTTGGTAAAAAAACATCGTAAGCTTTCCAAAGAGGCGCTGGCGGAAGTTTCCACGGCGCGGATTTTTCTGGCTGATGAAGCACTGAAGATTGGCCTGATTGATAAAATCGGCTATATCAGCGACGCGGTCAAAGAAACAAAGAAACTGGCCGGGCTGCCCGATGATGCTAAAGTTGTAGTCTATCGCCGCGCGGAATTCCCGGAAGATAATTATTATAATATAGCCGGCACGGCAGCAGACACTTTAAATCCTTCGCTGATAAACTTAGAATTGCCGGAGATTCTCAACGCCAAGGCGGGATTTTACTATTTGTGGCCCGGCGCGATTGCCGCCGACCGGTAATTTTTATCAATTATTATTTATATGACGATAATACAGACCAGCGCACTGAGAAAATGTTTCGGTAAAATAGAAGCGGTTGCCGGCATTGACCTGAACATTGAAAAAGGAGAAATATTCGGCCTACTGGGTCCCAACGGCGCCGGCAAAACCACGACTATCGGCATGCTTTGCACTATCGTCAGGCCGTCATCAGGCGCGGCGTCAATTGCCGGTTACAATATCGTCAAAGAACCGGCGCTGGTCCGACGTCAGGTCGGCATTGTCTTTCAGGATCCCACGCTCGATACAGTTCTTACCGGGCGGGAAAATCTCGAACTGCACGCGCGTCTTTATAATGTTCCTTCCCGGATAAGAAAAGAAAGAATCGACCAGATGCTGGATCTTGTTGATCTGAAACAACGTGCTGATCATATTACGCGCACTTATTCCGGCGGCATGCGCCGCCGTCTGGAACTGGCGCGCGGGCTTTTGCACCGCCCGGCGGTGCTTTTTCTGGATGAGCCTACGCTGGGGCTTGATCCGCAAACGCGCGCGCGTCTTTGGGAATACATAAAAAAAACGGCGCAGGCCGAGCAAACCACCATTGTGCTGACCACCCATTATATGGAAGAGGCGGAGAAGGTTTGCGACCGCGTGGGTATCATTGATCACGGCCGGATAATCGCTTTGGATACACCGCAAAAACTCAAAGAAACAATGGGCGGCGAGATGATTGTTGTGAGAGCTGAAAAGCAGCCGCTCGAAAAAATCCTGATGCTTCCTTATGTTTCCGAAATCCGGGAAAATGACGGCGCGCTGGAAATAATCACCAAAGAAGCCCACCGGCACCTGCCCAAAATTTTATCATTGCTGAAAAATGTTCACTGTGTGGAAATGAGAGTACCCACGCTCAACGATGTTTTTATCAAGCTGACCGGCCGGGATATCCGCGATGATGCGGTGGATGATTCCGGCAGCTGGGTGGATTCTGTCGCCCGCTACCGCCAGAGGGGGTCTTAAAATTATGGATAACGATTTTATCCGCAGGGAATTGATGGGAGTTTACGCGGTATGGTGGCGCGAGTTCAAGGTTTTTCAGCGCGAAAAAAGCAGGATTGTTTCGAGCATCGTGCAGCCTTTGATGTGGCTGTTTCTCTTCGGCAGCGGTATCGGGGCGAGCGTGACAATAGGTTCTTTTGCTTATCGTGATTATATTTATCCGGGCATTCTGTCCATGCTGGTTCTGTTCGGCTCTGTTTATTTTGGCCTTTATATTGTCTGGGATCGTAAGCTTGACGTGCTGAAGGCAATACTCGTGGCGCCGGTATCACGCATCAGCATTTTCCTGGGAAAAGTTCTTGGCGGCTGTACAGATGTAATTTTGCAGATTCTTGTTCTCTTTTCCCTTTCGTTTTTATTTCCGGCGGTCAATCCCTGGGGGATACCGCTCGCACTTCTTTTGTTGCTGATTACTGCGATAGGGATGGTTTCGCTGGGACTGGCGCTGGGTTCGCTTTTTGAAAGCCTGGAAGGATTTCAGGTAGTTTCCGCGTTTCTTATTTTTCCGCTTTTTTTCCTTTCCGGCGCGCTTTTTCCGATTACGGAAAAGCTTCCTCTCTGGCTGCGGGGCCTGGTGAAGCTCAATCCTCTGACCTATACCGTGGACGGAGTCCGCGGTGCGCTGCTCAATGTGAATATTTTCCCTTTGTATTTAGATTTTCTGGTTATAATTTTTTTTGCGGCAGGCATGCTGTTTTTGGGGAGTGTTCTTTTCAGCCGGATGAAATAATATTGATAAATAAACAAGGAGAATTCCATGAAACTTAATTTATTCAGATTTACTTTAACAGCTCTTTTTGTGCTTACCGCCATAAGCTCTTGGGCGCAGACTTCCGTTTGGGTGGTGAAATCCGGAAACACCGCCGTTTACCTGGCTGGTTCTATACACATGCTTCGCGCGTCAGACCATCCATTGCCCGCTGAATTTTTCCGCGCCTATGAAAATTCCCGCCATATTATTTTCGAAACATCGCCCGGCGAGATGGAGAAAACGGAAAATATGGAAAAATTCATACGCGCATCCGTTTACAGCGATGGTACCACTTTGCGGGACCATATTTCGCCGGAGGCATACGCCAAGGCAGAGACTTTCTGCAAAGAAAATAATTATCCGATGAATAGGTTTGCCTATTTACGCCCGATATTTTTTTTGATGACGCTTACGGTTTTGCAAACGAATAAATTAGGCGCGGACGCGAAAAAAGGC
>JAFGKC010000007.1 GCA_016928765.1 Syntrophaceae bacterium | reverse complement strand
GTGACCACGGCAAAAGCGGTAAAAAGTATTAAATCATAAATAATTACAAATAATTCTTGAGACATTATTTCTCTTTCTTTATAGAAAACAAATGTTTACGCGGGTGCATACACGCGCAGCCAAAAAAGTTAATTTTTGAATAGCACGTTTGTTTTCTATTTCAGGCTGATTTTACACGCTTTTTTCCATATATACAAAGGATATTTCCCTTTGAGATTGTAGGATTTTGTTGTTCATGGTGGCACAAAAAAATTTCCGGATAAGTAATTTGCGGCTTTTGGATTGTTGCCCGATTAATCAAATAAATATTTTCCCAACTCGAAAAGATGCTTAATGACTAGCAGAAATACAACGGCTAGGATTATCCCCGCGACAATGACAAAAATCACTTCGTCGGTTTTATCAATGTTTTTAAACAGGATATAAATGCCGCAAGGCGCATTGAGCAAAATCCCGGTAATTAAGCCGGGCGCGTATTTTTTCAGGACTATTGTCGCGATTAGATGCGGGAAAAAAACGTTGACCACCATCATGAGAATAAAGCCCAGGTAAATATATTTTGCCGCAGAATGGGCAGAGCCGAAAAGAAAATATTGAAACGTCAGTAAATAACCGATAGCGGTAACGATAATCACGGCAAAGCGAAATTCGCTGGGCGATACTTCTTTATGATATTTGCGCGCATGCTTTGACCACTTGGGCAGCCAGAGCGCTTCTTCGATATTGTGTAGAGAAAATCCCAGCAAAAAAAGCAATTCAATCATCGATTATTCCTTTATTATTTTTTCCATATAGACAAATGATATTTCTTCGTTGTGTTTTTCCGTTTTGATAATTTTGTAGCCCAATTTAGGATAAAAATATAAGTTACGTTGATCGCGTGAACCGGTGAATAATTCATAGCGTGCCACTTTATCTTTAAAGCGTTTTTCGACTTCGGCCATCAGCGCTTTGCCGATTCCTTTATTTTGATATTCGGGCAGAACGACCAGCCGGTGGATATAGCAGGTATCATCTTTTTTATAGGCGCGCACGGAGCCGATTATTTTTTCATCGATTGACGCATTGAGAAAAATCCATTTGTCAAATTCATCCGTAATGCTTTCCAGTGTTTGCTCTAACTGTGGCATCGATTTGAGATGAAAAACGCGCGCCACTTCACCGAATGCTTTTTTCTGGATATCGAGTATAAGCGGTAAGTCTTTTTTTTGAGCTTTCTCTATGATTAGTTTCATGGAATTAAAATTACGCCAAATATAGGATTAGTGAAAATTTTAACGATCCGGCTGTGGATTTTTCTTTGGTTTCCCGGTATTTGTAGGAATACCCCGCATTTCACTCAAAAGTTCTAGTTGTACTTCCTGAATTGCTACCAGCCGTTCCCATTGATGAGAAAGAAGATGATCTAGTTTTTGGTGTAGTTGCCGAATTTCGAGCTCCGCTTTTAAATTTACCTGATAATCGTGTGTTGATCTGGCGCGGTCTTTCGCTTCCTGCCGATTTTGACTCATCATAATAATCGGAGCTTGTATTGCAGCTAAACAGGACAATACAAGATTGAGAAGAATAAAAGGGTAGGGATCGAATGGTTTGGATATAAGTGCGATTGAATTAATAATAATCCACGCGAACAAAACACATACGAAAAAAATTATAAATATCCAGCTGCCGCCGAACCTGGCAATCAAATCCGACAAACGCTGTCCTATAGTCAAACGTGATTCGAATTCCTCATCAACATGCGTTGACAGAATTTCATTTTTCGTGATGCTGTCGAGAACTTCTTTTTCCAGGCCGGATAATTCCCCCTTTTCATCTTCGACAAGCGAACGAACGTATTCATAACGGAAACGGTTAAGATCATCTACGCAAATAAAACCATTATCCGACCATTCGGGGTATGATTTTTTGATTACATCGATAACAACCGGCCGAACCAGGTGAGCTATTACAAGCTCTACCTTGGGCGGTTTCCTGCCGCAAATCTGGCATACATGGTCCGTTGAACTCTTTGTCATTATGAAACCTCCTATCGATATCTAAGGTTAATTGCAAATGGCATATATTATTTTTTGTTTTAGCAGATTGCTTAGTCTCTTTTTTTTCTCAATTGATGGATACTCCAAATAATTGCACCTGATACTGCCAGTGCAATAAATAAATACAACTCATAGCGTTTGATATCCCCGATGAGTAACTCTAATGCATGGCCGAAGAGATATCCTGAAACTCCAATCAAAATAGCCCAGACACATGCCCCGAGACTATTCCAGATAAAGAAGCGAAGTGACGAGATGCCGCTTGTGCCCAGTAAAAATGGAGTTATTGTGCGTAAACCATAAACGAATCTAAACCCAAGAACAAGCAACAACGGGTGTTTGTGCATTAACTCAAACACCCGTGCGGAACGTGATTTCCATTGCGGGCGTTTATCCAAGAATTTTGTTCCTTTCAGTCGGCCGAGATGGAAGTAAAGCTGATCGCCGCAAAGTGTTCCCAGAAACGCGCAGACGATAACCCATGACAGGCTAAGATAGCCCCGATGCGCCGCAAATCCTGCCAAAACAAGGACGATTTCACCTTCAAAAAAGGTGCCAACCGCTACGGACGGATATCCGTATGTTGATATTAGCATTTCAAGAGACATTACTAGTCACTCCGTAATAGCCGCATTTTTCACGTTTTATAAATAGAGTGTGGTCTCTCGTTTCCAAGCATAAAAATCATCAATTTGGCTTAATCGCCCTAATAAACATATAATCAATTATTTTTCTTTTATATACATATCCCAGCACCCAGGAAATAAACGTGAGCAACAGGCCTATTCTAATCCCCCGGGTGTAAATAGCATTCTTTATTGATTTCCATTTTAAATTAAAACTAGAAAATCCGGGATAAACATTAGCGCCAATAGTTTCCATCTTATCAATTGTAAAACCGATTTCTTTTAATAATGTTTTTATTTCTTCCGCTGTCATCCAGTTCGCTTTCGGCATATGCCAACGCCACGCGCAGAAATTGGCGATTATTTTATTGTATAAACTTTTTTTTGTTTTAAGATTATCAGTCACGATATCTGAAAGTAATAAAATTCCGCCGGGTTTAAGCGTTTCATAGGCCTTGCGTAAAAAAACTTCTCTGGTATCAAAATGCGCGGGCCCTTCAATAGCGATCACGTAAATAAAACTATCGGGTTGAAAATTAATATCGCAGGCGTCCATTTTTTCAAAGTGAATCCTATCTGATAAGTTTAGCGAATTCATTCGACGCTGGGCGAATTCAATATGCGAAGCCGTGATATCAATCGCGATAATTTTATCCGGGCGAATTTTCTCATAAATCTTTACAGTTTCAGCGCCATAGCCGCAGGCGACATTTAAAATTACCCCCTGGTTGAGCGGCTTCTCGAATTTGAGCAGGCGATTAATCAATGTTTCAACGGCTTGACGATAATCAATTGTTTCCTCTGTCCAATAGCCAAAAGATAAAAAGCCGCCGTCTTGAAAACCTCTGGTGTCTGAACCATGAGAATAAAATTTTTCCACTTTATTTTCGTGCGTTAACTTCATTATAATATTTTTATGTGCACAAAATTATGTTGGACGTTTACGTATATAAACGTTGTCAGGCGATTAAGCGTGCCGATAAGATAATAGTTATAATTCCCGTTACGACATTTGCGTAGATTATAATATTTGATATCAGTAAATTAAAATGGTTTTTGCGTTTCACAAATATTTTATGAACAAGGAACGGAATTACTCCGGCGATGCCCATGATTATTCCAAGCCGTAAACCTTGTGGAGATTGTTTTTCAATTTCCAGCAATCCGTAAAAAAGAATCAATATTATCGGTATGTGCAATATCAGAAAGAAAGTTATGTTGCCGGGGATTTTAAGTATTTCCCATTCTTTTTCATAAGCGGATTCGATTTCGTGCAATAGCAACAATGTCGCGTTTAGTATGTAAAATATCGCGAGAAGGTCCATTTGATAAAATCCTTTAAAAAAATTAATAATAACGATAGTTTATAATCTCATTTCATGGCCGCATTTTTCACATCTGATTCTCTGCCTTTGATCTTCATCTAATGTTACCTGAACTATGTCGTTGGAAAAACCGGTTACTTTTATTTGTGAGCCCACATAAATTTTTGTGTTGTATTCAACAGGGATTTCCGCTTCCTTGAATTTTCCTGTGTTCTCGCTGATTAGCTGACCGTGCTCGCCAATGGAAAATTTATGACATTTATCAATGATTGGTACTATTACAATCAAACCCGGACCTTTTATGCCGAAATATCTCCCCAGCCTGAACACGGTGATTCTCTGATACTCCGAAGCAATTTTTAAGCTTGCCAGCAGGAACATAACAACTAATACTGAAATGACAAACGTTGGTAAAATTGACATATCAACCATTTCAATTCCTCCTGTGCGAAATTTGCTGATACATATTCTTATTCATCACTTTGCGGCTGTTCATTATTTTTATCTTCGCTTTTATTAGCGTAAAAGGCTTCGATATCTTTATCCAATTCGCGGCCGTCGAATTGCCAGAAACCGAATCCTCCTTTTTGCAGCGAAAACCGGAATATATGATCATCTGCAAACTGCTTCCAGTAAGCGTTTTTCGCCTTTAAAGGAAGTTTCGGCAAGCCATCTTGCAGCGGCTCCAACACATCTTTTTCGTTCGCTTTGTAGTCATAATTCTGCATCGGCTCCACGGCGGTGGAAGTGTCGATTCTTTT
>JAFGKC010000006.1 GCA_016928765.1 Syntrophaceae bacterium | reverse complement strand
TTTCGGCTTTATTTCTCCATAAGTAATCTGCTTTAAATAATTACCCTCTTTTAGAATAACACCATATCCCGTAATATGACTTCCTGGATCAATACCTAAAATTCGCAAGTCTTATACCATTATACAAATTGATATTTTCATTAACTTAACTTTTCCATAATATCTTCATCGATATCAAAATTGGCATAAGCGTTTTGCACGTCATCGTTATCTTCCAGCTTTTCCATCAACTTAAGCATTTGCTCGGCTTTATTAGCTTCAAGCTTCACCGTATTTGAAGGAATCATTCCTATACGTGCTTCCAAGTGTTTGATTCCTTTATCATCAAGAGCCTTTTTTACCGCTTCAAAAGCAGATGGTGACGTAATAACTTCATATTCATCTTCTTCTACTTTAACATCATCCGCTCCGGCATCTAAAGCAAGTTCCATCAAAGCGTCTTCGTCAATTTCTTTTCGATCAATAACAATGCTTCCTTTCTTGGCAAAAATCCATGAGACGCAACCGTTTTCACCAAGGTTTCCGCCGTGTTTGGAAAAAATATGTCTGATTTCCGCTACCGTTCGATTTTTATTATCCGTCATAATTTCTACAAGGACTGCCACACCTCCGGGACCGTAGCCTTCATAGGTTACTTCTTCAAAGTTTGCCGCGCCTTCACCACCGCCGATACCTTTTTTGATTGCCCTTTCAATATTGTCTTTAGGCATATTTTCTTCTTTGGCCGCGGCAACTGCCTGCCGAAGTCTTGAGTTTCCTTCGATGTCGCCTCCCCCCAATCTTGCCGCGAGGGTTATTTCTTTGATAATCTTTGTAAATATCTTGCCGCGCTTGGCATCAATCGCGCCTTTTTTTCTTTTTATTGTGCTCCATTTGGAATGGCCGGACATACTTATTCTCCTATATTATACAATTGCTTGAATTAATAACACATGGCCATAACCTTGTAAAGTTAATTGCTTATTGCTTTCTTTATAAATAAATCCCTGTATTTTTTATTTTGTTTTGACAAGTGCGACAGCATTTAGTATGTGAGTGCCACAAAAAAAGGCATTGATTATGAAAACATATCGCGAAGAATTATGGTTTAACGTCCCCAGCCGCCGAGGATTTATCAATATAACTAAATCTGTCGAAGACTGCGTGAAAAATAGCGGCATTCAGGAAGGCCTCGCGCTGATCAATGCCATGCACATAACTGCTTCCGTTTTTATTAACGATGATGAATCAGGACTTCACCATGATTATGAACAGTGGCTGGAGGGGCTTGCCCCTCATGAACCTATATCCCGTTACCAGCATAACCGGACAGGTGAAGACAACGGCGACGCTCATTTAAAAAGACAAGTCATGGGACGGGAAGTTGTTGTCGCCATCACCAAAGGAAAGCTTGATTTCGGCCCCTGGGAACAAATATTTTACGGTGAATTTGACGGTAAAAGAAAAAAAAGAGTGCTGGTAAAAATCATCGGAGAATAAAAAATCCCCGCGCTTACCAAACGCGGGGATTTTAATTTTCATTTCTTTATTCTTGAGTTTTTTATAACTAAATCATCTCTACGATAAACGCGTGAGCAGGACCACCGCTGGCGCAAAGCGAAGCGCAGCCGAATTTTTTACCGCGACGTTTTAGTTCGCCCATCAGGGTGACGATGAGGCGGGCGCCTGTTGCTCCCACCGGATGTCCCATGCTGATACCGGAACCTACGGCATTGATTTTATCCAAACTGATTTTGAATTCCCGATTGCAACCAATGACCTGAGCGGCAAAGGCTTCGTTAAATTCGAAATAATCAATATCTTCCTGTTTCATTTTAGCAAATTTCAACGCGTTTTTCACTGCCGGAACAACGCCCATGCCCATGACACGAGGCTCGACCGAACCAGGAGCGGAAGCAACCACTCTGGCAATAGGTTTAATACCCAGTTCTTTTGCCTTTTCCGCCACCATCAGAATCAGGCATGAACCTGCGTCGTTTAATCCGGAGGCGTTTCCGGCAGTCACAGTGCCGTCTTTCTTGAAAGCGGGTTTAAGTTTTCCCAGTGCTTCCATATTGGTATCGGGACGGGGATGTTCATCAGTATCGAAAATGGCCGGGCCTTTTTTGGTTTTGATTTCTACAGGAACGATTTCATCCTTGAACAAACCATTTTTAATGGCGGCGCAGGCGCGCTGATGGCTCATGAGCGCCCATTCATCCTGCTCCTGACGGGAGATTTTATATTGATCGGCAATATTATCCGCCGTGATGCCCATATGATAACCTAAAAGAGCATCGACCAGACCGCCAATCATCAAACTATCCTGAATTTTCTCGCCATCGTTTAACCGATAACCCTTGCGGGCGCCGAAGAGCAGGTATGGGGCGTTGCTCATGCTTTCCACACCGACAACCGCTCCGATGTCAACTTTACCCAGCATAATATCCTGCGACAGAAACTCGGCTCCGCGCATCGATGAGGCGCACTGCTGATGAATCGTACAGGCAAAAGATTCGGTCGGTAGCTCCGCTCCTAAAGCAATGTGGCGGGCGGTGTTTCCCGGTGCACCGGCCTGATTACACTGGCCGGCAATAACTTCCTGAATCAAGTTCTTATCAATACCCGCTTTGGCAATAGCTCCTTTTAAAGCAATCACACCCAACTGAACAGGGGAAATACCCGAAAGGGACCCCAAATAGTCTCCAATTGCTGTTCTGGCACCACTAACAATTACAACTTCTCTCATAACAAATTCCTTTCTTCTATTATTTTCCGTAGATACGGTTTTTGAATAAATTAACTGCTTTATTTTAAAATGATTTTTTAAATCAAGATAGCCCTTGATTATAATTACCGGCAGTCAAATAGCATGTTTTAATTACTATACCAAGGGAAAAATTTTAACGGAAATTACTCTTAATATTGTGATAAAAATTAGCCCTTTAACGATGATGATTGATTTACTACCGCCAGCTGATTTCTCGCAAATTTTTCTTCCGCAAACACATCAACAATATAAAACACAATTGTTCCAATATCTTAACTATATTAGTCGCCTTATTTAACTGTTCCCGGAAACACCAGACAACAACCACCGGTTATTTATTACACTTATAAAAAAACGGGTTTGAAAAATTTTAATGTTATGAATTACGGCTTGAAATTGAATGATATAAGTCTCATTGGAACCGATACTAAGGAGAGAGGGCTACGTTCGTAGTAACCCTCTCTCAAGTTAATCAACTACTTTGAGTAGTGACTTAGGTAATGAAGAGCAACTGTTTTATAGAGATTATCCCAGTGGTTTTCATCTTTACCAACAGCATTCGGCTTCTTACCAAAATTCTGACTCGTATTGTAAGTTGTGGTTACGAGTTCAGCTGCAATATCGTTAAATATTTTCTTTACTTTTTCAAAAGAGCCTGGCTTCCACGAGTATTCATTTTCGCCCGGTTTACGTTCCACCAAGAATCGTAAAGCTCCTAATATAGGATATAGTGTGCCGGCATACAGTGTTTGAAGAGTTTCTTCATTCATAAAGTATAATCGACTTTTACCCCTTTTGCGCACTTCAGTGTAAACACCCTTCATTGCACCTGCTCTTCCAACTTTTTCTGCATTGTAACGCTCTTTAGCTTTGATATGTACATAGTCGTGAAGGTAGAGAATGTCTTTTAAAATTGGTTTAAGCCTTTTATAGGAATCAGGATCTTCCAGATACATTTCTAAACATTTAGCTTTTGAAACATATGCTTCACGGGGATGTTTTGAATCAGAAAACTTATCGACATTGAACAGAGTCATAAGCCCAATTATATCTCTAACATCATATGCTGCTGCTTGGTTTTGTTTATATGCAATTTCTTTAGCATATGGCATATCTTTTAAAGTTTCCTTAATCCACTCAAATTTGCCATCTAAATTGGCTAAACTAGCTTCTTGAACTTGAACAGCAGTATTAAGCCCTCCTGCTATGTCAGTTCTCATATCCTTGGGAACCCCGGTAATTATTTCGAATTTCACATATTGACCTTCGGGGCATGTTTCGTTACTTTGCGCAGCAAGAATAATTTCGTAGGTATGCCCACCATCTGCTATGCCCTCATTTTCACCAATGTATATAGTCGCTGTTCGTTTATCTGGTCCATAATCTACTTTATGAGCTAGAATTGTTATTCCCTTGTTTTTTAGATGAAAATTAAGGTCGCTAGAATTCTCTAAACTCTCTCTGACCTCCTTATAAATACCATAATCCATATTCTTTTTTTGTGCTCTGGGATTTGGGTCTTTAGGGATACCTGACGGAACATCAATCGCTTTGCTTACAAGTATATGATGCTCAATGTTGTAATTTTCATCACCTGAAGAAATCGCATTTAAAGGATCCGGGTATTTGCGGGTATAGTCAGACTTTATTATAACTTTTCTCAATTCATTTTCCATTTTTTACTCCTTCTTATAGTCTTCCGACGTTTTAAGGTTAAACTTCCCCCATCCGGGGCCTCACCAAAAACAAAAAACCACACATTATAAATGTGTGGCAAATTTAAAATTAATCACCCATAAATCACCTCCTTCGGTCATCCGACCCTTTTATAAAAGCGAGTCCACGCATTTATTGGTATAGACGTTACTTTACTTTTGCGTATTTGTCAAGCTCTAATACCACCAATTTAACTTTTTTATCATAAAAAGCCCCGCTGAGAAATCAGCGGGGCTTCATGTTTTAAATCCGGCGGCACCTACTCTCCCACACAATTGCCAATTTAATAAAAGTAATGTGGCTTTAAAGCTTTATGCAGCGTAAATGATTTCACCATGTTTGGCAAAGTTATGGAGTGGTGAATTTTGTTTATCCCATTCGTCTGATGTGAAACCAGAAACCTCAAGCGGGGCAAAAACATCGTAAATAGCCTCAGACATCAGATCAATTCTTGACCAGTAATCGTGGTTTGTAAAATCGTCGGAAATAAGTATCAGATCAATATCGCTTCCCTCGTGATAATCATCTCGAGCATAAGAACCATAAAGAATCAGCTTATTAACATTGATTCCCCTGGCTTCAATTGCTTTTCGAAAACGAGCAATTATATCTAAAGCTGCTGTTTTATCCATTCCAATACCTCTTTCGTATTTGAAATAATTTCCTTGGTGATTTTCTTTGTATAAGTCTTTTGTAATTTTTCAAGGCTTTCCGGGTAACGAGTCGCAATATTTGCCTCGTTAAGTTTAACAATAAATTTACCTAATGTTTCCGGAGGCTTGACGCCTATTTTGTTTATTAGAAAAATAAGATTGTGCATTTTGGGCGTAACATCCTGAAGCTTTTTCCAATATAGGCCTTTGAGTGCCTTTTCCAGCGAGAGATGACACATAAAAACAGCATAGAAATTACGGCCACCTTTAAACATAAATTCGGCTGTTTCAATATCAAACTCAGCTTGAATGACCCACTCTCTGGTTATTTTATCCATTTTCATCATTGTTTTAGCAGTGTATCTCAGATAATTTTGAGTAAATTTACATTAATAATCTTGCTATGTCCATAAATTATTATAATCAACACATCTCAAGTTAGTCGCTCTCTTAATAAGCTCCCCCGTATGCACGGGGTAAACGCCGGCAAGGCACTAACCAAATTACTTGCAACTTTGATATCCAAAATAGAACGAGGCGGCAAGGATTAGGCTCCGCAGGCGTATCACTAATACGTTGAGGAAGCGCGTCCGGCATGCGCCAGTTACACTCCGCATATGCGTAGCCCAGCGAATGCTGGGGCCATTTTACATGGGCGCAAAAAAGCCCCGCTGAAAAATCAGCGGGGCTTCATGTTTTAAATCCGGCGGCACCTACTCTCCCACACAGTCGCCCATGCAGTACCATCGGCGCGAAGGAGCTTAAC
>JAFGKC010000067.1 GCA_016928765.1 Syntrophaceae bacterium | reverse complement strand
GAGTATTTTATTAAGAGAGCTCATATCACCAACTGTTAGTTGTCCCGGCGCGGATTGCCCCCGCGGCGAAAGCGTCGCAAAACCCAGGAAATTTCCCATTTGCGCGCCAGCAATGCGGCTGATATGGCCTTTTTCTCCCATGCACAGGGCGATTATGTTTTGCGACCTTTTGCGCGCGTGAGGAATCAGGCTAAGCACCCTAAAATTATCTTCATGATCATTCGCGTATGTTACTATCTTTACCACGGCCGGTTTTTCCTTGGCGCAGCGCTGAAATATCTCTTTTAATTTAGCCGGTGAAGGCGTCTTTTTAACGTCATGATAAGAGATAATAATTTTTGTTTTATTGCAGCGCCGCGCGCATAAACTTTTTAACTGCCCGATGGCCTTTTTGCCTTCCGCCAGTTCGATGTCGATGAAATCAGCCCCCAGGCTTATTGCTTCTTGCAGTATGCTCAATTTTTGCAATTTTGTCTTTGCTAATGCCGTTTTGCCGCTTTTTGTCGCGCTAAGCGCTTCTTCTTTTTTGCGGCAGGTCACTATTATTTTTACACCAGGCGAAACGCGGCGGGCTTCACTGATTAATTGTCGCAGATTGCCGTTCGCGATTAAATCCATTCTCAGCTCGATGCAACCGGCCGCAAGAGAGCTTTTTCGCACGGCGCGCAGAGCTTCTTTATTTGTGGGTGATGTGATGGGAACGCAGATCATAATCTCTCCCGGCCTTTCGGATATGAACCTAAAATCCTGAGTAAAGTTGTTTTTTCTTTTAGTTCATTCAGGCATGAACGAGAACGTTCATCATTAATATGGCCGAGCATATCCACAAAGAACAGATATTCCCAGAGCCTTTCTTTGACCGGATGAGATTCGATTTTGGCAAGATTAATATTGCGGCTGGCGAAAGAGTCGAGAGCGCGATGCAACGCTCCCGGAGAATCAGGCGTGGCAAAAATGAGAGATGTTTTATCATCGCCTGTTGGTTCGCTTTCTCCCCGGCCGATTACCAGAAATCTTGTCATGTTCGAGGAATTATCTTCGATGCCTTCCGCGAGAATGTTTAATCCGTAAATGTTAGCGGCCAGCGCGCTGCCGATGGCGGCCTCGTCCTTTTTGTCACGAACCATCTGCGCCGCCGCCGCGGTACTGTCCGCTTCGGCGAGTACGCAGTTGGGCAAGTTGGTTTTTAGCCAAACCTGGCACTGTGCCAGCGCGTGAGGGTGCGAATATATTCTTTTAATATCCGCGATGTTTTCCGTCGAAGAAATCAGACACTGGCTGATGCGCAGATAATTTTCCGCGCGTATTTTTAAAGATGAGGTAATTAATCTGTCGAGCGTGATATTCACCGAACCCTCCAGAGAATTTTCCACGGGGACAACGCCCCAGTCGATGGCTTCTTTTTCCACTTCGTCAAAAACACGCGCGATGCCGGTTTGCGGGAAGAAGCGGCTCGATTCTCCGAAGTGCATTCGCGCGGCCAGATGCGAGAAGGAAGCCTCCGGGCCTAAAAAAGCGACCGTGGTCAGTCTTTGCAGGCTGCGCGAGGCGGAAATGATTTCCCGGAAAATTGACGTGACCGATTTTCCGGGCAGGGGGCCCGCGTTTAGTTCCTGCAGATAGCCGTGCACCCTTGCTTCCTGCGCCGGGTCGTAAACATCGATTCCGCCTTCGCCTTTTACTTTCCCAATTTCCAGGGATATTTGCGAGCGTTCATTCAAAAGACGGATAATTTCCCGGTCTTTTTCCTTCATTTTCATTCTCATTTCATCCAAGCGCTTACGCGTCATAATTTCATCTCCTCAATGACTTCGCCGATAATGTCGTTAGCCACTCCCCCATTGATAAAGGGCATGCCTATTTTCTTTAACAAAACAAAATGGATTGTGTCACCCTTTTTTTTCTTATCCATTTGCAGGCGGTTTATGATTTCCCCCGCCGGTAGAAATCCGGGAATCTTTGTCGGCAGGTTTGCCAGCCTGATAATCTCCTCAATACGCGTTGCTTCTTGCGCATCAAGATAGTTCTTTTTCGCGGAAATACGCGCGGCGGCAATCATGCCGAGTGCCACTCCTTCACCGTGCGATAATTTATAATCAGATACCGCTTCCAGCGCGTGCCCCAGCGTGTGGCCGTAATTAAGAATGCGCCGCAGTCCCTGTTCGCGCTCATCGATTTCGATAATCGCTTTTTTAATACGGCAGCAGTTTTCCACAATTTTCAGCATCATCACCGGGTCTTTTTGTTTGACCGCGTCCATATTATCTTCCAGAAGAATGAACATTTTTTCGTCATCGATAATACCGTATTTTATAATTTCCGCCAGTCCGTTTTCGAATTCTTTCGCGGGTAGGGTGTTTAAAAAATTCAGATCCGCGAATACCTCGGACGGCTGATTGAAAGTTCCCAGCAGATTTTTCCCCGCCGGCAGGTCAATCGCCGTTTTGCCGCCAATGGCGCTGTCCACCTGCGCGACTAATGACGTGGGGATTTGCACGTAAGGAACGCCGCGCATGTAAACCGATGCGATAAAGCCTGTCATGTCGCCCGCGACGCCGCCGCCAAGAGCAATCAGGCAAGTTGTTCTATCCGCGCCAAGTTTAAGTAATTTGTCTGAAATATCCAAAATAGTACCGATATTTTTGGATGCCTCCCCCGCGGGGAAATCGATCATGTCGGCATTTAGGCCGATATTTTTTAATACAGCAAGAAAGTTTTTGCCGTGAAGACGCGCTACATTGTCATCCGTAATAATAGCGTATTTATCTGCCTTGTGGTTTTTGGCGACGAGCAGAGCGATTCTGTCGATAATACCGTTGCCGATACGTATCTCATAAGAGGATGAATATTTTTTTTCGAGATTTACTTTTATTGAACGCATATATTTACTCCGTTATTTCAGTGTCTGACCGCCGAGGAAAGCACTCTGATTTCATCCATCATTTGATAGAATTTTTCCGGCTTGAGTGACTGAGCTCCATCAGAAACCGCTTTTTCCGGCTTGGGATGCATTTCCACCAAAAGACCATCCGCCCCCACGGCAACCGCGGCGCGAGAAAGCGGAATCACATATTTCCACTGCCCCGCGGCGTGGCTGGGATCCACAATTACCGGCAGATGTGTGAGGCTTTTTAAAACAGGTACGGCGCTGATGTCCAAAGTATTTCTTGTCGCGGTTTCAAAAGTTCTGATGCCGCGCTCGCAAAGCATAACATTGGGATTGCCCGCGGCCAGGATGTATTCCGCTGACATCAGGAGCTCTTCAATTGTTGTCATCATTCCCCTTTTTAAAAGAACCGGTTTGCGTGAATGACCAACCGCTTTGAGCAGAGGAAAATTCTGCACGTTGCGCGCGCCGATTTGCAATATATCTACATATGATTCCACCAAGTCGACATCCGCCGGATTAATTACTTCCGTAATCGTTGGCAGGCCTACGCGCGTGCGCACTTGATCCAAAAGTTTAAGCCCTTCTTCTTCCATTCCCTGGAAGCTGTAGGGTGAAGTCCGTGGTTTGTAAGCGCCGCCGCGTAGAATCTGCGCGCCGCCTTTTTTGGCGATATAGGCGGATTCCAGGAGCTGTTCTTCGCTTTCCACCGCGCAGGGTCCGGCCATGACCACAAAATCCGGGCCGCCAATTTTTACCGTGCCCACGGAAATTACCGTGTTGCCCTGATGCGATTCACGGCTGGCCAGTTTATATGGTTTTAATATAGGAATCATTTTTTCCACTCCTTCCAGGAATTGTGCCTGCTTGAGCCCTTCTTTTTCGCGCTCGTCACCGATAACTCCGATGAGCGTGCATTCGACACCGCGCGACGGATGAGCCGTAAATCCCAGCGATTCAATCCAGCGGATTACTTCTTCAATTTGTTTTTCTGTTGCCTGATTTTTCATTACAATAATCATAATTTCCCTCTCCTTAAATAAAAAAGGCCATGACGTTTTTGCCGCCACAGCCTCTAAAAACACAAAAGCCATGGGCGGCTTTCTTGATCCACCCATGGCTTTTTTTGGTTATGTTACCTTAACTAGTCCTCGCTCAATGGGCAGACCAATGCAAAATAGGTATAAAACCAGTAGCCGTAAAAGTTGTT
>JAFGKC010000066.1 GCA_016928765.1 Syntrophaceae bacterium | reverse complement strand
TAAAAAAGGTTTTGCGATTTTGACTTTTCATATAATCCTCCGATATTATTGAGCAGTATTTAAACTGCCTGTTGTTTAATGTTGTGGCTAAATATAACGATTGGCTTATATTTGTCAATGGAAATCGGGGTATGATGGTTTGAAGTATGCGCGATCATGTGCTAATATCGCGCATACTTAACGCAAAAAAAGAGGCTTATGAGTTTTATAGAAACAATAGGAAGCTTCGCGATGCAGAGGGCAAATTCGTTCGCCCAGATGATTTCTTTTTCGGCGACAGTTTTCTACCGTTTATTAATGCCCGGCACTTACAATACCGCCACGCGCACGGTGCTGGTTAATCAAATATATTTTACCTCCATCCAAATTCTGCCGGCCTTTCTGGCCGTATCCATTCTCTTTGGCTCTGTGCTCATCGGTATTTTGTTTCAGCTTTTGAAAAATCTCGGCCTTACCGCTCTTTTCGGCAATGTTTTGATGGGGCTGATTGTTACGGAACTCTCGCCTTTATTCACTGTTTTATTGATTACGCTGCGCTCCGGGGCCGCCATAAATACGGAAATGGCCGTGATGAAAGTCACCCGGGAAATAAAAACATTGGAGACGTTTCGGATAGATGTAAAAAATTATCTGCTGGTGCCCAGGGTGGTCAACGGCATTATATCTGTAGTGCTCTTGAGTTCCCTTTTTTCCATTGTGGTAATGGTCAGCGGTATTTTGTTTTCGCGGGTAATGTTCGGGATAAGCGTGGATGTCTATATAAATATTCTATTAAATTCCACAAATTTTTCTGATATAGTTATCGCGCTTGTTAAGTGCGCGGCGTTCGGTTTTTTTATTACGTTGATTCCTATTTATTTCGGCCTGCGGGCGACCCATGAACTTACCAGCATTCCCATTGTTGTCTCCCGCGGCATGGTTAGTGTTTTTACGGCAATTCTTATTATCGAGGTGCTGTCATTACTAACAAAATTAATGTGACATTTTTTGATACGGAAGAAAAACTATCCAGAGCCGCGCAAAAGTTTCTGCGCGTTAATCCGCTGAATGCCGCGCCCGTTTGCGAGGACATCCCTCTTATTTCCAATCAGGAAGCCTGGCTCAATATAGCGTTAATTAAACAGTATCATGAAAACATGTCCGCTCAAGCGTCTAGAAAGCTGGTTCTTGATTTGCTGAAACGCCTGGGATTGGAACGTGTTGCCGATAAGCGCAACCTGGCGCTCGTCGATAAAGAAAGGTTTTTCGTGAAGCTCCTTCGCTCGGCCATGGTGCAAAACGCCGCTATCCTGATTAACCGGCCGTTTAACATGATTCCGCAAATGAAAAACATTGACCCAATATTGCAGGCGCTGAAGACGATAGATGATTTATATTCCAGTTGTCACATTTATGATTACGACTGGATGGAACAAAAATATGGTGCGTTATGCCGATGAGCCGCGAATATAAAGTAGGCATTTTTGTAATTTGCGCGGCAGCACTTGTTTTGCTGGCCTTGCTTTTTTTGGCTGTGGAAAAAGGGCTTTTCAGCACCAGTCATACTTATACTCTTTCCTCCCGCACCGGCGACGGTTTTACCGTTGGCATGCCGGTTGTTTTTTCCGGATTTGATATCGGCAAAGTTCATTCTTTGGAACTAAACGATAAAGGCGTGGTTCTTATTCAAATCAGTATTCCCGATAAACATGTCAAATGGATTAAAGAAGACAGCTTTTTTGTTCTTTACCGCCCGCTGATCGGCGCGGCGCGCATTGTCGTCAACACGGATAATCTGGAAAGCCCGCCGATGCCGGAAAGTAAAGTTGCCGAAGTATTTGTGGTTAACGATATCAATGACGCCATTGAGAAAATCCAGCCGCTTCTGGAAACCATTGAGCGCTTAAGCAGAAAAGTTGACGATATGGCTTCTAAGGCCGACGAGCAGGTCTTCGGCAAAGAAGGCACTTTGCCGCAGATAAATAAAATTCTTAAGGATGTTGCAGGCAAGCTCGAGAAACTGGAAACAACGGTGGATAATTTAAACAAGATCAGTAAAGACGCCTCCGAAGGCACGCAGGATTTGGGTGCGCTGCGCGCCGACATTGATGAAGTGGCGCAGACACTGAATAAAGTATCCAGAGACATCGACGCGCTTCTCTACAAAAAGAAAAACACGGAGATTAGGTTGCCATGAAGAAATTTCTGATTACCGGCATGCTGATGATTCTCTGTGCCTGCGCGACAACAAGCCAGATTCCCGAATGGCAAGAGACATCGTTCCGCGATATTGAAAATTACAAAACCAGTTTTCTGACAGGCAAAGAGGGCATCGCCGAAGCGCATTTCAACAGAGCCCGCGGTGCGCTTGCTACGAGCAATGATTTGGATCTGCTGGCAAAAGCTTATTTAACCAAATACGCCCTGCACGCTTCGGTGCTGGAAGAATTTGATGAGAGCGAATTTCTCCGCATCGACAGGCTGCAATCCGTGGCCGCGAATTTATCTTATTATAATTTTCTGAAAGGAAATTTTGCGGCAGTCGATGAAAGTTTGCTGCCCGATCAATATTCCAAAATAATCAAATCCGCCCGCGAAAAAAACGTGGCAGAGGCGCGAAAAGAAATCACCGCAATTGACGATCCGGTCTCGCGGCTTGTCGCCTGCGGTGTCTGGATAAAGCATTTGTCCGGCGATGAAACTATTTTACAGACAGCGATTAATACCGCCGCCGAAAACGGCTGGCAAAAACCTCTCTGGGCTTATCTTAGCCAACTCGAAAAATATTATTTGGAACGAGGCGAAATCGCCAAAGCCGCAGGTATTAAAGAGCGACTGGAATTGCTGAAGAAATAAGGACGCAAGCGCTTTTAGCTCGTAACTAGCTAATATTATTCATAAATATTCTTTTGCAACAAACGATTAACCGCTTTGCTTTTCAAATAAAAAAGGAGAAAGGAGGCAACAATGAAACTGAAAACAAAAGACGGGGGATGGAATCCCTACTTTGCCGGCGCGCTGGTCGGCATTTTGGCCATCTTGTCGGTTTATGCCACCACGGCGCTCATGGGCAAGACCAACTACATCGGCGCGTCAACCACATTTGTCCGTGCCGTTGGTTTTGTCGAGCAGGTATTCGCCTCGGAGCATGTGGCGGCCAATGCTTATTTTGCGGCCACCAAAATCAAGGTGGACTGGCAGTTCATGCTTGTTATCGGCATTTTCCTGGGCGCGCTGATTTCTTCTTTAACCGGCAAAAGCTTTAAGCTGGAAAAGGTGCCGCCTATCTGGCAGGAACGTTTCGGTTCGTCCGTCACCAAAAGAGTCGTGGGCGCGTTTCTGGGCGGTATTGTCGCGATGATCGGCGCGCGCCTGGCGGACGGCTGCCCCAGCGGCCACGGCTTAAGCGGCATGATGCAATTATCGGTAAGTTCCTTTGTGGCGTTGGTTTTGTTTTTTGCCGCTGGCGCTCTGACCGCGGCGATTGTTTACAAAAGGAGGGTGTCATGAGCACTGATCAAATTTTGGGTTTGGTTACCGGTATAGTGTTCGGATTTTTGATGCAAAAAGGGCGGGTGATCCGCTTTGAAAAGCAGATCGGCGCGCTTTTGATTAAAGATATGACGATATTTAAATTTATGCTCTCGGCCATTATGATCGGCATGGTGGGTATATTTATTCTTTCCGATATGGGTGTCACCACCTTGAGCCACAAACCGATGAACGTCGGCGCGGTGGTGATCGGCGGCATTCTTTTCGGCATCGGCTGGGCGGTGATGGGCTTTTGCCCCGGAACGTCTTCGGCCGCGTTGGGTGAAGGCCGTCTGCATGCCATCTTTGCCATTCTGGGGATGCTTGTCGGCGCGGCAATATTTGCCGAACTTTATCCGCTTTTGAGTTCCACCGTCATGGCGTGGAAAGACTTCGGCAAAATCGGCCTGCAAGACGCATTTAGCGTATCGCATTGGGTGCTCGTGCCGATTTTCTGGGCGGCGGTGATTGGTTTGTTCTTCCTGTTTGAGAAAAAAGGATTATAAAATATTTAGTAGCTTGCGTATACCAATCCACCGTTTAAGGCCGGTGGATTGGAACTAACGATTTTATAAAAAAGAGAAAGATGGTATTGTGTCAGTGTAAATGTAGAATCAACTAAAATAATAATTAATAAAATATGGCATTTCCAAAACCAAGGTTGACAAGGCAGGTCAGACACTACTTGTAAATAATGATGACCCGATGTCAAATAGGATACTCACAAACTGGCGTGCAAGTCATGGCTATCCGGTGAATACTTTTCAGGCAACATTAAGACTTCACCTCAAAAGAATAGACCCCAGAGCAAAAGTAATTGTTGCTCAAAGAATCAAACGAACCCCAGCAATATTAAGCAAGTTGAAACGTTTTGACTCAATGCGCTTAACCCAAATGCAGGACATTGGAGGATTACGTGCTGTTATTACATCTATAAAGGATGTGCGTAATATCCAGAAAATTTATTCAAAGTTGAAATTTAACCATGAACTAGTATGTATTGACGATTATATAGAAAAGCCTAAAGATGATGGTTATAGAAGTGTCCACATGATATATCGTTACAATAACCCTACTGCAACAGCGTATGACGGTTTGTTTGTTGAGCTTCAAATAAGAACTCGGCTACAACACGCATGGGCGACGGCTGTTGAAACCATGGGAACATTTCTTGGACAAGCACTCAAATCGCGAGAGGGTGAACAGCGGTGGCTTGATTTTTTTGCAGTTGCCGGTGCGGCATTCGCCCATCTTGAAAAAACAAATTTAATTCCTGGATATGAATCATTATCTGTTCGTGATACTTATCGAGCTCTGGCAGAAGCAGAAAGTAGATTAAGAGTTCTAGGTAAACTCCAAGGCTTTGCTGTTGCGACAGAAGCTATTTCGAAATCAACAAGCAAGGGCCGATATAATCTTATAATTCTTGATTCTTTGAATAAAAAAGTGTCGATTTTATCTTTTGCTAAAGATCAATTAGAAAAAGCAACAGAAGAGTATGCAAAGGTTGAATCGAGGGTCATAAGCGGAGATAAAATAGAGGCCGTATTAGTATCAGCTGGACCAATAGAAGCACTTCGCAAGGCATATCCGAACTATTTTCTTGATACTACAGCATTTGTCACAATCATGCAGAAAATAATAGAGCTAAGCAAAGATACTAAGTAAAACAATGCAATGGCCTAGTTGTACACGTGGCTAATTTGATATTAGTCCTTGAAAACCGCCCCCGTCGAAGCTGAGGTCACCATCTTCGCGTAGCGCGCCAGATACCCCGTGGTAATCGCCGGTTTTCTGGGTTTGAATGATTTTTGGCGTTTCTCCAGTTCCTTTTCATTCACTTTCAGCGTCAGAGTTTTTTCCGGGATATTGATAGAGATAATATCTCCTTCTTTGACCAGCGCGATCGGGCCGCCTTCCGCCGCTTCTGGCGAAACGTGTCCGATAGCCGCGCCCTGCGTGCCGCCACTGAAACGCCCATCCGTTAAAAGCGCCACGGTTTTATCCAAACCCATGCCGACAATGGCCGAAGTGGGCGAAAGCATTTCGCGCATGCCGGGGCCGCCTTTCGGGCCTTCGTAGCGGATAACGACGATATCGCCCGGTTTGATTTTCTTACCGAGGATAGCTTTTATCGCTTCCTCTTCGCTGTCAAAAACTCTGGCTTTGCCATCGTTTACCTGCATGCCCGGAGAAACGGCGGATTGTTTCACTACTGCTCCGTCCGGCGCGAGGTTTCCGCGCAGAATCGCGATGCCGCCCTGCGTCGAATAAGGATTGTTTAAAGGCCTGATTACACTTTCATCCAAAACACGTGCTGATTTTAAATTTTCTTCTACTCTTTTACCGGTTACGGTAATGCATTTTTTATCAATCACGCCGACCGCGCTGATGACTTTCATCACCGCCTGGATGCCGCCTGCCGCGTCCAGATCTTCAATGTGATGATGACCGGCCGGGCTTAGCTTGCAGAGGTTTGGTGTCTTTTCGCTGATTTTATTAAAAAGGTCCAAATCAAGTTTAATGCCTGCTTCATGAGCGACAGCCGGAATATGCAAAACTGTGTTGGTGGAACAGCCCAACGCCATGTCCACGGCAATGGCATTTTTAAAAGCGCTTAATGTGGCTATATCGCGCGGCTTAATATTCTTTTTCAAAAGTTCCATTACTTTCATGCCTGCCTGCTTGGCGAGTCTTCGGCGCGCGGCTAGAATTGCCGGAATTGTGCCGTTACCAGGAAGACCCAATCCCAGAGCTTCCGTAACGCAGTTCATGGAATTAGCTGTATACATGCCGGAGCAGGAGCCGCAGCCGGGGCAGGCGCAGTCTTCGATTTTTCTTAATTGATCCAAAGTTATCTTTTTGGTTTTAATCGCGCCGACACCTTCAAAAACGCTGATCAGGTCGTAGGTGTTGCCTTCCATTTTTCCCGCCATCATCGGCCCGCCGCTGATGAAGATGCAGGGAATATTGAGGCGCAGCGCCGCCATCAGCATACCGGGAACGATTTTATCGCAGTTGGTGACAAAAACGAGCGCGTCAAAAGGATGAGCTGTGGCCATAATCTCAATTGAATCGGCAATGAGTTCGCGGCTGGCCAGCGAATATTTCATGCCCGCGTGTCCCATGGCGATGCCGTCGCAAACACCGATTACCGGAAACTCCATCGGCGTGCCGCCGGCCATGCGGACGCCCGCTTTGGCATCCGCTGTGATAATATCCAAATGAACATGTCCGGGAATCAATTCGTTCGCCGCGTTGACGATGCCGACAATAGGGCGAGATAATTCCTCATCAGTATAGCCCATAGCTTTAAAGAGCGAACGGTGCGGCGCTCTTTCCACTCCTTTTTTCATCAGGTCGCTTCTCATTTTTTTACTCCTCATGTAATCCCCCTCTTTCATAAAGAGGGGATAGGGGAGATTTTAATAAAAAAATCCCCCTTTATCCCCCTTTAGAACAGGGGGAAAGATTTCTTTGAATTATTTCTTTCTTTTCTCCGGCCTTAACGCGCGGACAGCAGTTCCTGCCTGCCACATTTCCGATTCGCGCATTTCTTTAAGTTCCGCTTCCAGTTTTACTCTATAATCCGGCGCGCTATTGGCCTTTAAAACGATTTTTGTTTCCTTGCCTTTGGCTACGGATTTGTAGAGCTTCTTAAATACCGGTTCCACCGCCTTGCGAAATTCATGGCGCCAGTCCAGAGCGCCGCGCTGAGCGGTGGTGCTGCAGTTGGCGTACATCCAGTCCATACCGTTTTCACCGACCAGGCGAATCAGGCTCTGGGTTAACTCCTCGACTGTTTCGTTGAAAGCTTCGCTCGGCGTATGGCCATGCTTTCGCAGTTCGTTATACTGCGCTTCCATCATGCCCGCGAGCGCGCCCATCAGAACGCCTCTTTCGCCGGTGAGGTCGCTGTAAACTTCCATCTGGAAAGTTGTCGGGAACAAAAAGCCCGAACCGATGGCGATTCCCAAAGCCAGCGTGCGCTCCATCGCGCGGCCGGTCGCATCCTGATGAACGGCAAAACTGGAGTTGATCCCGCTGCCGTCAATAAAATTGCGCCGGACGCTGGTTCCGGAACCTTTAGGAGCGACCATAATCACATCGACAAAATCAGGCGGGATAACACCGGTCTGATCTTTGTACACGATAGAAAAACCGTGTGAAAAATATAACGCGTCGCCTTTTTTTAAGTTTGCTTTTACTTTAGGCCACAGCATCATCTGCGCCGCGTCAGAAACCAAGTATTGGATAATCGTACCGCGTTTGACCGCTTCTTCAATGGAGAAAAGAGTTTTCCCCGGAACCCAGCCATCGGCCACCGCTTTATCCCAGTAAGACTTATCTTCGATTGCCTGTCCGATAATGACATTGATGCCGTTATCTTTCATGTTCATGGCCTGAGCCGGTCCCTGCACGCCATATCCCAAAATTGCCACAACTTCGTTTTTCAAAATTTCCTGCGCTTTAGTAAGCGGGAACTCATCAGATGTGATAACTTCTTCTTCAACTCCGCCAAAATTAATTTTTGCCATATAAAACCCCCTGTTATTTAGATAAATTTACTTTTTAGTTTTTTAATTCCAAGGCGACAAGACCAGTTCTGGTGATGTCGGCAATACCCAAAGGTTCAAGGCGCGCCATCGTCAGGTCAACCTGCGCTTTATCACCGGTTATTTCCAGTATTACATAATCTTCGTTGGACTTTATTACCTTCCACTGATTATCGTCAACAGCTTTTTTTATCTGTTCTTTTTTGTCGTCCGTAAGATCTAGCCGTATTAAAACCATTTCGCGGTGCACTGATTCCACATTGGTCAGATCATCAACAGAGATTACATCAACCAGCCGCTGCAGCTGATTTTCGATTCTCGAAATTGTCGCCTGATTACCGATGCTGGTCATGACGATCTTGGATATCTCATACTGCGTGGTCGTATTAACGCTGAGACTTTCGATGTTGTAACCCTTGCCGCCCAGCGTGCCCGCGATTCTCGCCAGAACGTCCGGCTTGTTGTAAACAAGTATTGAAATAATATGTTCCTTTTTTTCCATGCCCTCCAACCTTTCTATTTATAAATTTAATTAATCATTTCTCTGGTGCCCAGATCCATTTGACTGAGCGATTCACCCGGGCCTACCATGGGGTAGACGCATTCCTCGCGTGAAACACGGAAGTCCATCAGCACGGGTTTGTCGACAGCAAAAGCGTCACGCAGCGCCTTTTCCACATCGGCAGGTTTTGTTATGCGCATGCCGACTATGCCAAAGGCCTCGGCCAATTTTACAAAATCGGGCGCGTATGTCATATCGGTGTGCGAGTAGCGTTTTTCATAAAAGAGTTCCTGCCATTGGCGCACCATACCCAGAAAACCGTTATTAAGAAGAACAACTTTAACGGCGATATTATATTGCGCGGCGGTCGCGAGTTCCTGAATATTCATCTGAATGCTTCCGTCGCCGGCAATATCCACAACATTTTTATCGGGGAAAGCGCACTTAACGCCGATCGCCGCGGGCAAGCCGTAGCCCATAGTTCCCAAACCGCCGGAAGTGATAAAAGTGTTGGGCTTGTCAAATTTGAAAAACTGCGCTGTCCACATCTGGTTTTGCCCAACCTCTGTGGTGACAATAACATCGCCTTTGGTAACTTTATGGAGCGTTTCAATGACATATTGCGGCTTGATAATTTCGCCGTTTTGGCAATACCCTTGCGGCACTTTTTCTTTCCATTGTTTTATTTCCGTAAGCCATTCATTACGCGTGACTTTGTTGGGAGTGTATATATGTTCCGCCAGAAAATGAAGTAAATCATTCAATGTTGCCTTTGTTTCTCCGATAATCGGCAATTCCACCACGACGTTTCTGTTGATGGATGATGGATCGATATCAATCTGCACAATATGCGCACTGGGCGCGAATGTTTCAATCGTGCCGGTGACGCGGTCGTCAAAGCGCACACCCACGGCAATGAGCAGATCGCAATGGCTCACCGCCATATTCGCGTGATACGTGCCGTGCATCCCCAGCATCCCCAGCCATAGAGGATCAGTTCCCGGGAACGAGCCCAGCCCCATTAAAGTTCCGGTTACAGGAACCTGATATTTTCGGGCAAGCTCTGTTAGTTCGCTCGCCGCCCTTCCCAAAATAACTCCCCCGCCGGTCATTAGAAGCGGTTTTTTCGCGTGTGAGAGCAACTCAAATACCTGCGATAATTTTTTGGGCACGGGTTTGTGCGTGACATCGTAGTTTCTGATTTTAATATTGGCCGGGTCGAATTCCGTTTCGGCGGCCATGACATTTTTAGGCAAATCAACCAGCACCGGTCCGGGGCGTCCCGAACGCGCGATATGAAAAGCTTCTTTGATGGTTGCCGCGAGTTCCTCCACGCTGCGCACCAGAAAATTATGCTTGGTGCAGGGGCGCGTAATGCCGGTGATATCCGATTCCTGAAAGGCGTCGTTGCCGATTAATGTTGTAGGGACCTGCCCGGTGAAAACAACAATGGGAATAGAATCCATATTAGCGGTGGCAATACCGGTAACTGTGTTGGTCGCGCCGGGGCCGGAAGTTACCAGACACACGCCGACACGCCCCGTTGCGCGCGCGTAGCCGTCGGCAGCATGCACCGCTCCCTGTTCATGGCGAACCAGAATATGTTTAATTTTGCTTTTATAAAGCTGGTCGTAAATATCCAAAACGGCGCCGCCGGGATAGCCGAAAATTAAATCAACTTTTTCCTCTTTGAGCATTTCCAGCAGAATCTGTGAGCCTTTTAATTTCATATTTTTTTACCTCAACGTTATTTTATATATATTTCAATTAATTAAAAATCATGCGGTTCGATTTCTTTAATTCGTTGCGTTCCCTCAAAAAAGGCAAATCTCATTGAACTAAAAAAGCCGCCTGTTTCTTGGGAAAAAAGCGGCTTTGTCCTTCAAGCAACAAAGCCGCGGTTTCAAGGGGCCCGCGGCTTTGTATCTTTTATTTTTAGTTCTTAAAGATACACGAACCGGCAGACCCCTTGCGTACTACTACTACTACCAGTACGCTTATGATGGTAATTATCAGGTTGCCGAACGCTTTTTCTTTAAGAAACATTTACTTAAAACCTTATTTTCTTTCGTTGAGTTTCTATTAACGAAAAGATGATTTTTTGTCAAGCCCCTTTCTTCGAGGGGAAAAAATCGCTTTACCTGAATAAATCTTCCGTATTGTCAAATACATCAGGCGCTTTTTCAGGAGGCTTTGTGCCTTCCAAAAAACATTCATATATAGTGGATGACTCATCCGTGCCGGTGGAAAGCGTTCCTGTTTTCGCGTTCACCCGCATAAACACTATTCCTTCCGGGGTGGGGAAAGTCTCCGCGGGCGCGCCCTTGAGCACTTTTTCCATGAAATACAGCCAGATAGGAGCCGCCGCCCTGCCGCCGACTTCCAGTTTGCCCAGCGATATTTCCTGATCAAATCCTACCCAAACGCCTGTTACCAAAGAAGGCGTGAATCCGATAAACCAGGCGTCGCGGTAATCGTTCGTCGTGCCGGTTTTTCCGGCGACCGGCCTGCCTATGCTTTTTACTCTTCTGCCCGTGCCGGTTTCCACAACATCACGCATGATATAAGATGTCATAAAAGCGATGCGCGGATCGATAACCTGTTCGGACTGGGGTGTGTTTTCTTCAAAAACGTTGCCGGTGCGGTCAACGATTTTTTTGATATAATAAGGCGTAACTTTTTTTCCGCTGTTGGCTAAAACGCCGTAAGCCCTGACCATTTCTTCCAGGGTAACGCCTGATGAACCAAGCGCCAGAGACAATGTGCGTGTTACCGGAGAGGCAATGCCCATATTTGCCGCGTAAGAAGCGGCGTATTCCGGGGTGATTTCCTGAAGTATTTTAACGGTTACAACGTTGCGGGAATCAACCAGCGCCTTGCGCATGGTTATGGGACCCAAAAATTTATTGTCAAAATTGTTCGGTTTCCACAGACCGTCTTCCGCCGTTGGATCTTCCACTACAATTGGTGAATCGACAAAAACAGAGGAAGGGTTTAACCCTTTGTCAAATGCCGCTGTATAAATAAGCGGTTTAAAGGAAGAGCCCGGCTGACGGCGCGATTGTGTGGCGCGGTTGAATTCACTTTTGGTAAAATCCCGCCCGCCAACCATGGCGCGGATGGCGCCGGTTTTAGCGTCCATGCAAAGTAAAGCCCCCTGCACCAGCCCTCGTTCGTATTTCTGCCGGTCTTCAAGTTCCGCGAGCCCCGCTTCTACCGCAAGATTCGCTTCTTTTTGCGCGGCCAGATTCAAAGTGGTGTAAATGGAAAGGCCTTCTTTATATAAAACATCGCCGCCGTATTTTTCCTGCACGTAGCGGCGCACGTTTTCCACAAAGTAAGCCGCAACTTTCTGCTGTTCTTTAATCTCGCGTAATTGAATGGCTTCGGAAGATGCTTTTTCCAGTTCTTCCTTGGAAATATATCCGTCTTCAAACATCCGGTTAAGAACGTAAAGCTGTCTTTGTTTCGCTTTTTCAAAAGCGAGAAACGGAGAGTAAGTGCTGGGCGCTTTGGGTAATCCTGCCAGAAGCGCGGCTTCAGGAAGATTCAGATCAGTAGAGCTTTTACCAAAATACATTTGCGAGGCTGATTCTATTCCATACGTCCCGTGCCCCAGATAAATCTGATTTAAATACAGGCCGATTATTTGATCTTTGGCAAGGTATTTATCAATTTTATAGGCGAGTATCGCTTCTTTTAATTTGCGGATGTATTTCTTTTCCGGCGAAAGATACATCATTTTGGCTACCTGCTGCGTGATGGTGCTGCCACCCTGAACTATCGCCCCCGCCTCAATGTTTTTAAACATCGCCCTGAAGATGCTTTTTATATCAAACCCTTTATGCTGATAGAATCGCGAATCCTCGGAAGCAACGAAAGCATGCTGGACAACTTTGGGCACGTTGTTGATATCGACGATTTTTCTGTCTTCCAGAAAGAACTGATCGACAATTTCGTTATTGTCGTCATAAACGGTTGAAGCGATGCTGGGCCTGTAATCTTTTAGCGTTTCCACTGTGGGCAGATCAAGTGTTGCCGCGTAGTAAATAACGGTGCCGGCAACCGCGAGAACAAGTATGGACGCGACAACGATCGCGAAAAGAATAAAGAGGCGGGCTAATTTATTAACTTCCCCGTCGCCCACGCTTTCACGATAATATTTTAAACGTTTAAGAGGCATGTTTCTCCTAATTCTTCTTTCTAATCAGAATTTTGTTTCTTTTGTTTTTTGGCAAATTTGGCCACAAATATACTTACTAAATACAAAAACATCAAGGGGATAGCCATCAGTATTTGACTTAAAGCGTCCGGCGAAGGAGTCAGGGCGGCGGCAATGATAAAAATGAATAAAATAGCGAATTTCCACTGTTTAACCAGCATGCCGGCATTGACGATGCCCAGTTTGGTTAAGAAGAAAACGAATACGGGCAGCTCAAAAGACAAACCAAAACCAAGTAAAAAAGTGACAAACAGGGATAAATATTCGCGGAAGGAAATCATCGCCTGCAGGTATTGACTGTTGAAACTGATAAAAAATTTAAAAGCGGGAGGCAGAACAACCGCGTAACCGAAAGCAATGCCGCCTAGAAAAAGTAAAGTAGAAAAGAAAACAAAAGGAACCACGTATCTTTTTTCTTTGGGCAGCAATCCCGGGGAAATAAACCTCCATATCTGATAAAGGATCAAGGGGCTGGTCAGCATCAGCGCCGCGAAAAAAGACAATTTCATGTAAACGAAAAAAGCTTCGGTCACGCCGATGTACACAAGGTGGCTGTCCGCAGGCAGAACCTGCGTGATGGGTTTGGTGATAATCTCAAAAACAAAATCTTTAAAATAAAAACATACAAGGAAGCCGGCGCCCAAAATAATGATAATGCGTAAAAGCCGTTTGCGCAGCTCTATCAGGTGTTCGGTAAGCGACATTTTGTTATCTTTGCTGGATTCCATACAGTGAACGCGTTATAAGAAATTTTAGCTTTCGGGATTTTTTTCTTCCGGCTGCCCAGGTTCAGCCTCTGTTTCTGTGTCGTCCGACTTTTTCATTAAAAGCGAATTTTTCAGGGCGTCATCCTGAGGTTCTTCTTTTTCATCTTCTTTCATGGTTTGTTTTATATCATCGGTTAAGCTATCCGTCGCCCGTTTAAGCTCGCCGAAGCTTTTGCCTAAAGATTTAGCCAGATCGGGCAGTTTTTTAGGGCCCACGATAAGCAAAGCGATTATCGCGATGATTATCAGTTCCTGAAAGCCGATGTTAAACATTAACCCCTCATGCCCTGAAAAATTGAGTAATTAACCTATATGTTGACAGCCGTTTTTGTCAATGGTTTTTCCGGCGCTGGTCGGCGGGTTGTGGCGATAATTTATCAGGATTTATGCTGGCAAGAGCAATTATTTTGAATTAATATGATTTTGACCAGACTAAAGATGAAAAGGACATAGTGTCATGAAAACGGAATTTTACTGCTGGAGCAGGTGAAGCACCTGCCGTCAGGCAAGAGAGTTTCTCTTGCGCAAGAAAGTTGAATTTACCGAGCGCGATTTTTTTAAAGATCCATTCAGCCGCGCGGAAATCGAAAAATTACTGCAGGGCGGCAAGCCCTCCGAGATGTTCAATTTCCGCAGCCCCAGTTTTAAAAAAATGGAATTGGAGCGCGATCAATTAACCGACGCGAAACTGATTGACCTGATGCTCAAAGAGCCGCGCCTGATCCGCCGCCCGGTGGTTAAAATTGGCAAAAAAGTTTATTTCGGTGCGGATGCGAAAGTCTTGGCGCAAGCGCTTGAAAAATGATAGAATTTTTCCTATTCCGTCAACTGAAGCCATGGTCTCTGAACGATTTTATTTTCTAAAGGAGGTTGTATGCTGGATTTTTTATTGCCGGTGATCGT
>JAFGKC010000065.1 GCA_016928765.1 Syntrophaceae bacterium | reverse complement strand
TAATTTTATTATAAAATAATTTTTAAAAATCACAGCGGGCAATTGATCGTTTAGTTTTTAAAAGTACAAATTTGTTCTATAAATATTCAATGAGGATAAAAATATTATGACACAGTTCGCACGCGTAAGCACGGGCATGAACGGTCTTGATGAAATTCTTAATTACCTGCAGATGGGTGATAATGTTGTCCTGCAGGTTGATGATATTGAAGACTACAAAAAATTTGTGGCTCCTTACGTCGAGGCCGCCTTAAAAAATAATCATCGGCTTGTTTATATGCGCTTTGCCAATCATCCTCCGGTGCTGGAGCCGAATAACAAAATCCAAGTTTATAACCTCAACGCCAATAATGGTTTTGAGTCTTTTTCCACGGAAGTTCACAATATAATACGCGAGGAAGGACGTGACGTGTTTTATGTTTTTGATTGCCTGTCTGATCTGCTTATGGCCTGGGCCACGGATCTGATGATCGGCAATTTTTTTGTCATCACCTGTCCCTATCTTTTTGAATTGAACACAGTCGCTTATTTTGCCATTCTGCGCAGCAGCCATTCATTCAAAACCGTGGCACGAATCAGGGAAACAACTCAGGTACTGCTGGATGTCTATAGCCATAATGACAAAATTTGCGTGCATCCGCTCAAAGCGTGGAAGCGTTACACCCCGACAATGTTTTTGCCGCATATTATGGAAGGCGATAAATTCGTCCCCATCTTAAGCAGCGCCGATACAGCAAGTGTTTTATCCTACATGGTGGATAAAAACACCACGAGCAGCGTGCGCAACCTCGATTACTGGGACCGCATTTTTCTTCAGGCCAACGACATCCTGGAAAAGCCCGACACTGATAAGGAAAAACAGGAAATGGTGGAAACTCTTTCGCGAGTATTAATCGGGCGGGAAAAAAGAATGCTGTCTTTGGTAAAAGAATATTTTTCGCTGGAAGATCTGGTGGAAATCAAAAAAAGGCTTATCGGCACAGGTTTCATTGGCGGAAAATCAGTAGGAATGCTTTTAGCGCGCAATATTCTTTTGAAAGATCCAAGTTATGATTGGAATTCTGATTTGGAATTGCATGATTCCTTTTATATCGGCTCGGATATTTTCTATTCCTATATGGTTCAAAACGGCTGGTGGAAACTGCTGATGGCGCAAAAAACCGATGAAGGATATTTTGAAGTAGCCAAAGAGCTTAAAAACAAAATGCTCCACGGTATTTTTCCCGACGAAGTCAAGGAACAGTTTCAGCTCATGCTGGAGTACTTCGGACAATCGCCGATTATTGTCCGCTCCAGTTCTCTTTTGGAAGACGCTTTCGGCAATGCCTTTGCCGGCAAATATGAAAGTTATTTCTGCCCTAATCAGGGAACCCCCGAAGAACGCTACCGCAACTTTGAAGAAGCCGTACGCAAAATTTTTGCATCCACGATGAATGAAGACGCTCTGACCTACCGGATGCAGCGCGGCATGGCCAAGCTCGACGAACAAATGGCACTGCTGGTGCAGCGCGTTTCCGGTTCACATCGCGGCGCCTATTTCTTTCCGAGCTTGGCGGGTGTAGGATTATCTTACAATACCTTTGTCTGGCAAAAAGATATGGACCCGAAAGCCGGAATGCTGCGCATTGTCTTCGGCTTGGGCACAAGGGCGGTCAATCGCGTGGAGAACGATTACCCCCGCATTGTCGCGCTGGACGCGCCGCTTACCAAGCCCTACTCCAAGCAGGAGGATATTAGAAGATTTTCCCAAAATGAGGTGGATATTTTGAATCTTCAGGACAACAAATTTCAAACAGTTCCAGCAGACGAACTACTCACTAATTCCATCGAATCATATCTGGATTTAATCGCCGCGCGGGACATCGCCGCCTCTGAATACATGCAGTCACTGGGAAGAAAAGCAAAAGATTCATGGATGGTCACTTTTGATCAGCTGCTCGAAAATACCACCTTTGCCAAGACAATGGCGAATATGCTCAAAAAACTGGAGCAGGTGTATCGCTATCCGGTGGATATTGAATTCACGGTGAATTTCAGCATCAGCGGAAAACCTCAAATCAATCTCCTGCAGTGCCGTCCGTTCCAAACCAAAGGACATTACAGCCGGGTAGAGCTTCCGAAAAAAATTAAAAAGTCTAAAATTCTATTACAGCAGGAAGCCAACTTCATGGGCGGCAGCGTCTACCAGGCTATATCCCGCATTATCTATATTGATCCTCAGGCGTACGCGAAATTAAATATTTCTGAAAAACACGAAGTAGCCAGGCTTACGGGCAAATTGAACAGACAGATCGGCAAGCGCGATAAAATGCCTACCATCTTACTGGGGCCGGGGCGATGGGGAACCACCACGCCGGCGATGGGTGTTCCCATTACCTTTTCTGAAATCAACAATATAACGGCAATCGGCGAGATAGCTTATTCCGACGGATCCCTGATACCTGATTTGTCTTTCGGCACGCATTTTTTTCAGGATATGGTGGAAATGGATATTTTTTATATGGCCATTTATCCCGAAAAAGATGACGTTATTTTTAATGCTGCGTTGATGAAAAAACAGCCCAACATCCTGGAGAATTTGATGCCGGATGACACGCGCTTCGGAAATGTCGTGCATGTTTATGACGTGCGCTCAAAGGACTTAAGGCTGATGTCAGATATCGTTACACAGAAAATGATTTGTTTTTTTGGGAAATAGCGTGTATTGCGATAACCCGTAAATCATCAATAAAAAATGATTTTATGACTCATAAAAAATTGCTTTATAATTTAAACAAATTTTTGTCTTTCGTACTCCGTTGCCGTGTCTATATAGGGATTCGGCCTAAAGACATCAGCGCGCCGGTCATTATTTTTTTTCCGATTCTTCAAAATCAGCTAAATTGCGGTTTTGCCGGTTTAATGACCTGCCACCCGCAAAAAGATGCCGCAACCAATGCCGATCTTAACATAGCCGAGCTGTGGAAAAAAATCAAAACGGCTAAGACAAAGCCAGATTGTTATTTAAATGATATAGAAACTGTTTTGGCTCTCAATACGGCTGTCGCCGAACTTAAACGCGAAGATATGCAGGAGTTTCTTTTTTACCGCGCGGACAGAGCTGACACTTTGCGCGGTATTGTTCAAGAGATGAAACAATTTATCACGGATGAAGAAAACCGGCTGGAAGAACAGCTCCTTCTTATTGACTCCGCCAAGATGGAAACAATCAACAAATGCATTCTTATGTTAAAAGATATCTGCTGGGCGCTGGAAAAAGATATTCTCTCCAATCTGCAAAAAATACTGGCTCTCGCCGGCGCTAAAAACAATGCCGGCATTAACCCGGGTGCCTTCAAAAAATACCGCAAGCTAAACTTGCTTTTAAACGCGCTGGATCGCCTGGAAGTCCGGGGACGCGATTCGGCGGGTATTCAACTTACCTTTTCCATAAAAGACAAAAAGCAAGCGCGGGGCATAATCGATAAAATCAAAGAAAATAATTTATTTGAAGATTATCAGAGACGGACACAAAAAAACGATCTTATTAATTCTTCCATTTCCGTTTCACCGGATCAGGACTCCTCGCCAAATAATTCCAGCATAACTTTTACTTATAAAACATTCTCTATTGTTGGCGAACTGGGGCGCAATGTCGCCGAGCTGAGAAACTTTATCGGGCATGATAAAATTCTGAGAATTTACGCCGACACCGAAACATATTGCGAAACTGCTCTCACGCACACCCGCTGGGCTTCCGTCGGCGCCATAACCGAAGAAAACTGTCACCCGCTAAACAATTATTATCCCGGCAATTCCCCGTCTTCGTCTTATCCTTCATATCCGGGCGCTCAGGCGCAAATCAACGTGGTGCTGAACGGAGATATCGATAACTACACGGCGCTCAAACAATCTTTCGATGCCCAGGAAGTACTAATCGCCCCACAGGTCACAACCGATACAAAAATTATCCCCCTGCAGATAGAAAAGTACCTGAAAATCGGGAAAAATCTGGCGGAAGCTTTTCTGCTGGCCGTTAATGATTTTGAAGGATCACATGCTATCGTCATGAGCAGCAATCTGGAGCCGGGAAAAATGTTTTTAGCGCTTAAAGGGAGCGGCCAGTCTATTTACGTGGGCATTGCTGCAGACCAATACATGTTTTCTTCGGAGCTTTACGGCCTGGTGGAAGTAACGCCGCGCTTCCTTAATATGAGCGGCGAAAGAGGCGGCCAGATATTTATACTGGATCAAGCGAGCGGCGGCACCGGCGGCGTCAGCGCCAGTTTCTATGATGGAACACCTATTCATCTGAAAGACGATGCTCTTCAGGAAGCGGAGATTACCACACGGGATATCGATCGCGGCAGCTATCCGCATTATTTCTTAAAAGAAATTTCCGAATCCTCGCCGTCCATTAAAAGAACTCTGCGGGGAAAATACCGTATTTCTCCGGACGGTAAAAATAGCGCAAAGGTCACGTTTAACATGGGCGCGGATATAATACCCGCGGATGTTCGCTTGGGCCTGAAAAACGGCGCGATTAAAAACATTGTTATTATCGGCCATGGAACAGCTGCCGTCGCGGGAAAGTCCGTGGCTGAAGCTCTTAAGCGTTACCTTGAAGGCGCGTCCTTAAACATCTGGGCCTGCGTTGCTTCGGAACTTAGCGGATTCGGGCTAAAGGACGATCTGTCCGACACGCTTATTATCCCGATAACGCAATCAGGAACCACTACCGACACCAACCGGTCAGTAGCCATGGCCGGAGAACGCGGCGCGCGCATCATTGCCATAGTCAACCGTCGGCAATCGGACATTACCGCCAAAGCGCACGGCGTATTTTATACCAGCGACGGGCGGGATATCGAGATGTCCGTCGCTTCAACCAAAGCTTTTTACGCCCAGATTGTCGCGGGGCAGGTTTTGGCGCTTTTTTTCGCCCAGCTTCTGAAAACAAAAACCGATGACATTATTGCGGCCGAACTGCACAATCTTGAATCCGCGCCGCGTCTGATGGACCAACTTTTCGCCACCCGCGACGCTATTGCCAACTCTGTAAAAAATGCCGCCAGTAAAAAATACTGGGCGGTTGTAGGCAGCGGCCCGAATAAAGTCGCCGCTGATGAAATTCGCGTTAAACTAAGCGAGCTTTGCTATAAAACTATTTCTTCCGATATCGTGGAAAACAAAAAACATATTGATTTGTCCGCCGAACCTCTCATTCTGGCCTGCGTTTCCGGAAACCCGCAGAATGTCATAGAAGATGTCGCCAAAGATGTGGCGATTTTTAAAGCGCATAAAGCGTCCGTCATTGTTTTTGCCGATGAAGGCGATCATCGTTTTGATAAAATTGCCGATTCCGTTATTTATATACCGGCAGCTCCTTCACCTCTCCCGGTTATTCTGAACACCATGGCCGGTCATTTGTGGGGCTATTACGCGGCACGCGCCATTGATGAAGAAGCGCAGGCTTTTCGTGAATTCCGCGGCCGCCTGACACGGGAATTGGCGCAAAGGGCGCAAAATAAATTATCTCTTTTTGAGACGATCGCCGATCTTTCGCTACGCGGTGTCGTCAACGATTTCTATTTACTTTTCAATTCTCGCCGTCAGAACGGTGCTTTTGGCGGGATGGGGAGTAAAACCATCGCCGACCTGATTCTCCTCTTAAAATACGCTGCGGGGAAACTTCCACTTCAGGAAATTAATCAGGATTTTCCAGGCGAAAAAGAAATATTTTCCCCTTATGAACTGCTGGACGCAACGCTGGGGGCGGCTATCGATGAGCTTACCCGCCCGATCGACGCGATACGCCATCAGGCGAAAACGGTGACCGTGGGCACCAGCAGAAAGGAAAAAGAAATTGAAGGAATTATTTTCGATCTGCTGAAAAACATCAATTTCACAATGAAAAATTTACCCTATCGGGAAATCATGACCATCAACCGCATTCAACCCGCTATTGAAATAATAAAGGGATACACCCTTTACAAGGTTAATAACCTTGATGAGCAGGGCAATCCGGCGAATGATTCCACCATTGTTGTTTGCGCGAAAGGCGGTGTGGCCGCCAGCATGAAATCGCGAGCCGATAATCCCACGGCGCTAATGGGCGTAAAAAGAACTATCGTCAGCACCGGCCATGTTTATCTGGGCCGCGGAAAAACAGATAACGCCCCTATCATGATCATTCCACTGCGCGGAGAAAAAATCACTGCAAGCAATATGCTGTTAATTCATGTTCAGTTTAATGAAAGCTTGAAACTCGCTGACAAAATAGCGTCTCTGGGGTATCTTTACAATGATATCCGTAATCTTATTGATGAATACAACCTCCGGTGGAATGACCGCTATCTGGAAGATATCCCGCTGGAATCACTTTTTAGCGAACCGATTGAGGCTATCGTCGGTTTGATAAAATCACGCTTCTCTCTATAAAATAGTAATAATAATAAGCTGTTAAGTAATTCAAGCTGGTGATTTCAAACCAAATTACTAAAAATCCGGCCTCATTTCACCCCTGTCATAGTCAAGCAATTTCCTTGACACTATTTTCTTCTTCATATAAGCACAACAGTCAGTTTGCATTTTCCGTATATTTTGTCCGATTCTTCTGAAGGCGATTTAGCTCGCGATCAAATTGTTGTTTTTATTTGGACAAATTTAATATTTTGTACCTGTTCAAATATTAAATAGTTTAGGAATTTGTGTAATGCCAGCGCCAAAAGCCAAAAATAAATCTTCACGGCAGATTGACTCATTTGAACTTGCTGAAAATATCACCTCCAATATAGGTGTCGGCATTTATATAGTTCAAAACTCTAAATTTGTTTACATCAGCCCTCTGTATAAAAAACTCACCGGTTATTCAGATCCCGACCTTATCGGCAAAGATTCTCTGGAGCGGGTTCATCCTGATGATAAAGCAATGGTCAGAGAAATGGCCATTAAAAACCTTAAAGGGAAATCACAGGAAGGCTACGAATACAGGTATATCCGCAGCAATGGTTCTTTAATGTGGATTCTGGAAACAATTACCCCGATTACACACAACGGAAAGCGTGCCTCTCTGGGCAGTTTTATGGATATCACCGAGCGCAAAAACATGGAAGAGGCAATAAGTAAATCGGAAGAACGATACAGAACAATAACAGAAGAAATAGAAGAAGGTTATTATGAAATAGATCTTAAGGGCGACTTTACCTTTGTCAGCAACGCTATATGCGCGACATTAGGTTATTCGCGCGAAGAATTAATCGGCATGAGTTATAAAAAGTATATTCCGGAAGACCAGTTTAAAATAGCGGCCGGCATCTTTAACCAATCATTCAAAACCGGTGAAGTAATTAAGTGGTTTCCGCTGGTGAACATAAGAAAAGACGGGACACGCTTAAACGTGGAAGACTCGATAGTTCCCCTGCGCGATAGAGACGGCAAAGTTATCGGGTTCAAAGGAATTACCAGAGATGTTACTCAGCGAAAATTAATGGAAGACGCGCTGCATAAAAGCGAAGAGTATTTTAAAGAAATAACCGAAAATTCTTCTGATATCATCATCATTGCAGATAAAGACGGAAATATAAAATACTGCAGCCGTTCCGTTGAGCGTGTTGCCGGATACAAACCTGAAGAATTAATCGGCGCCAGCGCTTTTAATTTCATTCACCCGGACGATCTGCAGCGCGCGGTTAATATTTTCAGCGACGCGCTTCAGGCAGATGATTCTTCCGTGTCTGATCAATTACGCATTATAATTAAGGATGGCTCGGTGCGTTATGTTGAAGGACTGGGCAAAAATCTTTTAAACAATCCGTCTGTCGAAGGTTTTGTCATGAATATCCGCGATATAACCGAACGCCGGCAGATGGAAGAAACAATTCGGCTTTCCGAAGAAAAATACCGGACGATTCTTGAAGAAATGAAAGAAGGTTATTTCGAGCTCGACACGGACGGTACCTTTACTTTTGTGAACGAAGCTCAATGCCAAAACATGGGATACTCAAAAGAAGAGCTGATAGGAATGAATCATCGGCAATTCCAAAGCGCGGAATCCATAAGAGAGGCACGGCGAATTTTTAAAGAGATTTATCGGACGGGCAAAACCATCCAGTTACTGGACGTGGAAATTATCAGAAAAGACGGGCAAAAGATATATAATGAAACTGCCGTGTCTCCTATCAGGGGCAAAGACGGCAAGATAACCGGCTTCAGAGGAATCAGCCGTGATGTCACCGAACGCCGGAAAATGGAAGAGACAATTCGGCGCTCTGAAGAAAAGTATCGAACCATTCTGGAAACCATGCAGGAAAGTTATTTTGAAGTCGATCTGGACGGAAATTTAACTTATGTTAACCCCGCGATGCATAAAGGCCTGGGATTTACCAAGGAAGAGTTAATAGGAAAACACTACAGAATATTTACGGATGAAGCAAATGTAAAAGAACTATATAAAATTTATAACCAGATCTATAAAACAGGGGAACCTGTTAGAACGGCGGATTTTGAATTTATTAAAAAAGACAAAACTACATTGATCGCTGAAACGTCCGCGTCCCTGATAGTGGACGCAGCCGGAAAACCGGTAGGGTTTCGAGGTGTTTCGCACGACGTTACTGAGCGCCGGAAAATGGACGAGGCAATCCGTCAATCGGAAGAAAAGTATCGGGCTACCGTTAATGAAGTTGACGAATGGTACTTTGAAATTGATCTTGATGGCAATGTGGTTTTTATCAACGACGCGGTTGTGCGCAGCGTCGGTTACCCAAAAGAAATGATAATCGGCCTCAACTATAAATCATTCATCACTAAAGATCAGTCAAACGATATCATCAAGGTATTTCTCGATGTTTACGATACGGGAGAATCAATAAAGAACTTCCCCTATGAATTTGTCCATCCAAACGGAACAGTAACTTATTTTGAGCTTTCTATTTTTCCTAAAAAAGATCAAGATGATAAAATTACCGGTTTCCGCGGCGTCGGCCATGACATAACAGAACGCAAACGCTCTGAGGAAAAATTGAATTATATAGCCACGCATGATTTACTCACCGGTCTACCGAATAGAATGCTGCTGATGGACCGTCTGAAAATGGCTACAGCTCAGGCCAAAAGAACCGATCAGAAGCTGGCGCTGATGATGCTTGATCTTGATAATTTTAAAACTGTCAATGATTCTCTGGGACATATGGTAGGCGATGAATTGCTCAAAGAAATCGCGCTTCGTCTCAGCGGCCGCCTGCGTCAAAATGACACAATTTCGCGCCTCGGCGGCGACGAGTTTATCATCCTTCTGCCCGCGATAGATCAGGCCGAAGACGCGATAGAAGTGGCAAAAATAATCTTGGAATCGTTTGAACAGCCGTTTGTTTGTAACGAACATGTCCTATCGTGCACGATAAGCATCGGCATCGCTATTTATCCTGATGACGCTCAAGACACGGAAGCGCTATTGAAAAATGCCGACGCCGCGATGTATTACGTCAAGGCTCACGGAAGAAACGGCTATCATCTTTTTGCTCTTGCCAATGGCAACAATGATCATGCCGGGCAAAGCGTTCAGTAATTCGCGCGGTTCATCCTAAAACAATCAAAGCATCGACAACAACTGGCTTGCTTTGGAGAATTATCACCGGATTGATATCAATTTCCTGCACCCGGTCAAATTCCAACCCGATGCGACCGAGTTCTATAAGCATTCCGGCCAGTGTTTTTATGTCCGCGGCTTCCATGCCGCGAAGCGCGCCGATGATTTTATTTCCCTTAATCTCACGCATCATTTCCATCGCGTCGCTTTCCTTAAGCGGCGCCCTACGGAAAGAAACATCTTTGAGGACTTCAGTAAAAATTCCTCCTAGTCCAAACATCACACAGGGACCAAACTGATCATCGCGCGTTAAACCCATGACAAGTTCGCGGCGTCCTTGAACCATTTCCTGCAGCAAAACAGCTCCTTGATAACCCTTGAGCTTTTTACTGATTTCATCAAAAGCCTGCAAGGCTTCGAGGTCGTTACGAATATCGGTTCGGATCAGCCCTTTCTCCGTTTTATGGGCTATCTCATAAGAGCATCCCTTGACAACCAGAGGATATCCTATCTGCTTTACCGCTTCTGGCACTTCATCTCTATGTTCAACGAGAATTTCGCGAACCACGGGAAAATCATAAGAAGACAAAACCTGCTTCGCCTCATATTCGGATAACGTATGGCGATTTTCACGCAAGGCATTTTCAATAATTTTTGCCGCCGAATTTTTATTCATGCCTGTTCCTTTTTTCCCAGTACGTATTCACATGCCCGATAGCGCGAATCGCGTCATGCAATTCATCAAAAACCGGAAGTCCGCGGGAAATAAATTCCTGCCTGGCCAAAGCCAGCATCTCGACAATATCCAGGTCATCCACTCCCCTTTTGGGATTAGCCAGAACAACAACAACCGGTTTTTTAGTTTCTTTCACCACATCACTAATGGCCTCGGCCAGTTCCCGATAAGGCGCTACCTGCGCCACTGGTTTACCCAGCATGCGCGCCATGGTTTTATAATGATAAAGAAGGGAAATTATTATTTGCAGATCTATTTGCTCATCAAGAGCGGCCGTGCGCAGTACTTCCTTTAAAATTTTCGGCTCTACAAAAGGATTGGCCACGTCAATGGGGTTTGTTCCGCTGGAGCCGGGTTTCGGCAATAAATTTTCGACGTTCTCTCTTATATCTTTTGCAAGCGGCGGAACTTCCATTTCGAAATTTTCCGCGGCATCGCAAGCGGTAACACCAAGCGCACCGCCGCCGCCCACGATCGATAATCGTTTATAAACTTTTGGCGGCAGAAAACAAAAAGCCAGGCAAGCTTCTGCCAATTCTTCCAGATCCTGAACCTGAATCGCGTTGACCTGCCTTAACACCGACTGCCAGATAAGGCGGCTGCCGCCCATCGAAGCCGTATGGCTCACAACCATTCTTTGCCCCGCGGCGGAAAGCCCTCCCTTACAGACAACAACAGGTTTTTTGTCTGTTGTTTTTTTAATCGCCTGGAAAAAAGCGTCACCGTCTTTAATGCCCTCCGCATACATGCCGACAACGCCGGTTTCCGAATCATCGGCAAGGTAGTTAAGGAGGTCCACTTCCCGAAGATCAACGCCGTTTCCGAAACTTACAACTTTGCTGAATTTCAGACCCATCCATTTTCCTTTATGCGCCAAATCGATGGCCATGCCGCCACTTTGCGAGAGAAAAGCCACCGGGCCGCTTTGGCGCGAAAGATCAGGCCCGGGAAGCAGCGTCAATCCGCTGCGGGGGCAGTAAATGCCAAAACAATTCGGCCCCACAACACGAATGCCTTTTGCCGCGACTTCACGTATTTTATTTTCCAGCAGTTTTCCCTCTTTTGTGGCCAGTTCGCTGAAGCCGGCGGAAAGAATTTCCGCGCCTGCCGCGCCTTTTTTCCTGCACGCCTCCAACGCGTCCGGCACGTCTTTGGCGGCCACGGCGATAATCGCAAAATCG
>JAFGKC010000064.1 GCA_016928765.1 Syntrophaceae bacterium | reverse complement strand
GCGGCGGCGCGGCTGAGCATAAAATATCCTCTCAACAAAATTTATTTTGTTAACATACTGCTCAATTCACATTCTGTCTTTGCGTTGATTCGTAGTTATAAAGATTGCCACGTTCCCTTCGGGAACTCGCAATGACAAGAATGCTTTGCAAAGCTATCCAGCTTTTTAGTTATTTTCTGCAAAAATGTTTTAACGTCAAGAATTATTTATCGCCAGCGAAAAACTCCGCAATAAGCGGGTTAATTCTGTCCGCCGCTTCATGCTGAATCCAATGGCTGACTTTGGGATACTTGATTAGTTTGCCCTGTTTGCAGTAAGCCATGCTTTTATCGGCCATCTCGGTGAGCATCGCCACGTCGTCTTCCCCCCACATTAAAATCATGGGCACGGTGACGTCAAAGCTCTGCGGCTGTTCCTGCTTGGTCTGCATCATCGCGCGATACCAGTTAACCATCGCCGTAAAAGCGCCGGGCTGGGAAAAGGCCTTGCGGTAGTCTTCGAGCTCTGCCGCGGAAAAAGCGCCCGAGTTGGCCGAGCTTGTAATCATATCCAGCACCCACTGATAATTGGTTGCCGCGGCAAGCTTGTCCACCGCTCCGGGAAGCTGAAAATAAAAAATATACCAGCTCTTTTTCATCTGTTCGACATTGGTAAAAACGGTTTTTGCCATGACTTTGGGATGCGGCACATTCAGAATTACCAGTTTTCGCAGACGCTCAGGGTATTTGAGCGCCACCCACCACGAAACAGACGCGCCCCAATCGTGGCCGACGAGAAATATCTTCTCGCGACCGTAGGCGTCAATCAGGCCAATAATATCTTTGGCCAGCTCGTCTATTTTGTAGGGAGCGATACCTTCGGGCTTGTCGCTTAAATTATAGCCGCGCTGATCAGGAACTACTACCAAATAGCCTTTATCCGCGAAGTAATCTATTTGCTTGCGCCAGGCGTACCAAAATTCCGGGAAGCCGTGCAGAAACAAAATCATGGGCCCATCCGCTGGTCCTGCTTCCATCACATGCAATTTTACGCCGTTGGTTTGGATAAAGCGCTCACGCAGATTTTTCATAACCTCACCTCACTTTATATCGACCAGGCGGCTTTGGCGCCGTCGGTGGTTGCTTCAATGATTCTGCGGGGAGCCGAAGCGTCACCCACAATAAAATGTTGAATGCCCTTTGAGGTCAGCATGTCTTTTAGTTCATTTCTGGGCGTCACACCAATGGCCACAATCACCTGATTGACAGGAGTTAGTTTCTCCTCTTCGCCTTTTTTGCTGATGATTACGGAATTTTCTTCAATCTTTTTGACCGTTGTGCCGAGCATCAGTTTGATGCCCGCAGCCTGAAGCCGGCGATAAAGCATCTGGCCGTGCGCCGCCTGCGGCAGAACCGGCGGCCTGGCAAGCATTTCCACAATGGTTATATCTTTGACGCCTTTCTCGCGCAGATAATCGGCTGTCTCCATTCCCACCAGTCCTCCGCCGATAACCACAACATGGTCGCGGCCTTTTATTTCTCCATCGAGTATCTGCCAGGCATCGCAAACCACGGAACTATTGATTCCTTCCGCGGGGCAGGCGGTTTTATCCGCGCCAATGGCCAGAATTACCACTTCGGGTTTGCCTTTTTCCAGCATCGCTTCCGTGACGTTCGTGCCGGTTTTTATTTCCACGCCCTGACGCTTGCATTTATCTGTGAGAGTCTTGATATATTTGGCGTACACTTCCTTGTGCGGAGCTTTAGCCGCGTAAAGAACATTGCCGCCGGTTAGTTTGTCACGCTCAAATAACGTAACCTTATGGCCCAATCTCGCCGCTTCGGACGCGGCGGTAAGGCCCGCGGGACCCGCGCCGATCACCCAAACTTTGCGGCTGGTTTTAGCCGGAGCCTGCGGATAGATTAATTCCTGGCCTGTTTCGGGATTGATCGCGCAGCGAATTGTCTGCAGTTCGATAGATAGCCGCTCGATGCAGCCCTGATTGCAGGCCAGGCACTCAAAAGTGTATTCCGGGTGGCCTTCGACGGCGTTTTTCAGAAAATCGGGATCAGCCAGATGCTGGCGACCCACGGCAATCATATCCGCTTCACCGTTGGCAATTATATCATTCATCAAAAACGGATCTGTATAGCGGCCGACGGAAATTACCGGCACGGTGCTGACCTCTTTAACTTTTTTGGCCAAGTAAGATTTAAAACCGGGAACATATTCCACCGGCGCGCTGGCATTGGGCGTGTCAATATTCACTTCGGGGCTGCCGTGAGTGCTGAATGAAACATGGATAATATCCGCGCCGGCGCTGACCAGATCAGGAACAATTGTCTGTATATCTGAAATTGTGTAGCCATCTTTTATGCATTCTTCGCCGGAGATACGGATGGATATGGGGAAATCATTGCCGACGCTTTTGCGCACGGACTTGATGCATTCCATCATAAAAGTGGCGCGGCCGCGGAAATCGCCACCGTATTTGTCGGTGCGCTGATTGGAATGAGCGGAAAGAAACTGCATTAAAAGATAACCATGCGCGCCGTGGAGTTCCACCGCGTCAAAGCCCGCTTTCTGCGCGCGAAGAGCCGCCTTGCCGTAGGCATCGATTATCTCTTCGATTTCTGCCAGTGTCATCTCTCTGGGCGCGCCCAGAAAACCGAAAATATAACTGGGTATCGCCGAAGCGCCAATGGCTTCCTTTTTTTTCAGTTTGGTATAACTTTCCCGTCCGCAATGATGAAGCTGCATGGCAATTTTTCCGCCTTCGTCATGAACGGCTTTAGCCATTTTACTTAAACCCGGAATAAATTTGTCATCCCATACGCCCAGTTCGCTGGGGTTAATCTGACCCGACGGATGCACCGCTGTAATCTCGGTAATAATCAACCCCGCACCGCCCTGCGCCCGGCGTTTGACATAGGCCACATTGGCGTCGCTTACCGTGCCATCGGGATTACTAAGTGATGTCCCCATCGGCGGCATAACCACGCGGTTTTTGAGCTCCATCGATTTTATTTTGATCGGCTTTAGTAAATTTTCTAATTTTTTCATGAGCGCTGCTCCCTTGGTTAAAAAGGTAAAATTGGTAATAACATTTTGCGGATGGCCAAATATCCCGGCGGAAGATAACCGCCGGGACATTTAAATTATTCTTTTGCGTTCGTAAATCTGGCGCTTCTTATCCGTGGTGAGCGAGCAGAATACCGCCGTCGATAATAATTTCCGCGCCTGTTGTATAATTTGAAGCCTCTGACGCCAGATACACCGCCGCGCCGGCGATTTCATCCGGATTGCCAATGCGTCCAGTGGGCAGAGATTTTTCCATGGCTTCTCTGGCCTTCTTCGCTTCTTCCGGAGAAAGATGGAACCAGTGCGAATTCATCATCTTAGTATCAATCGGCCCTGGCGCGATAGTGTTGACCTGAATGTTGTCGCCTGCAAGTTCCATCGCGAAGGCTTTGGTTATCTGCCGACAACCAGATTTGGAAATGGAATAAATGCTTACACCCGGCTCCGGCTTAAACCCGTCGATAGAAGCGACGTTAATGATTTTTCCTCCGCCCTGCTTCTTCATGATTTTAGCCACGGCCTGGCTGACAAAATAAACGCCTTTCATATTGAGGTTCATGATGGTGTCCCAAAGACGCTCGTCCGAATCCAAGACAGAAGCAATCGCGGGGCTGGCGCCGGCATTGTTTACCAGAATGTCAATCCTCTTGTATTTATCCAAAACAGTATTGACCATCTTCTGAATTTCTTCATACTTGCCCAGATGAGACTGCAGCGGCATTGCTTCGCCGCCGGCGGCTTTGATTTCTTTGGCGGTTGCTTCCAGATCTTCCATCTTACGGCTGGTTACTACTACTTTTGCTCCGGCCTTGGCGAGACCAAAGGCAATGGCCTGGCCGATTCCTCGCCCGCCGCCGGTAACGATGGCTACTTTCCCTTTTAATGAAAACTGGTTTAAATCGAACATGGCTTAAACTCCTTGAGTAAATTGATTATTTGTTAAGTTTCCCGTGTCCGCCTAACTAAAAAGGGGCGAACACGGGTTTTTCATCTTCGAGTATGCGTTTTTTGTTAAAAATTCTCTATTTGTCTTTTTTGGCCTTGTTGGCATAAACAAAATTACCTTTGGCCAGCGCTTCGCGGTCGCCACCACTCAT
>JAFGKC010000063.1 GCA_016928765.1 Syntrophaceae bacterium | reverse complement strand
GACTTGGCTTTTTCCAAGGCGAAGCCGCCGGTAAAAGCCTTAGTCGAATTTATCCCGTGCAAGCGTAGCGCGACACGGGATCTGGCAGTGAGGGGACTTGGCTTTTTCCAAGGCGAAGCCGCCAGTAAAAGCCTTAGTCGAATTTATCCCGTGCAAGCGTAGTGCGACACGGGAACCATAGTACAGAGGAGAACAAATGCAGATTAGAAGCACAACCATATTGGCAGTGAAGCATAAAGGCAAAATAACGGTAGCAGGCGATGGTCAGGTTACGCTGGATACAACGATTTTAAAGCGCGGCGCGCGCAAAGTAAGACGTTTATATAATAACGAAGTCATCGTCGGATTTGCCGGCGCGACAGCCGACGCGTTCACCTTGTTTGACCGGTTTGACCAGAAGCTGGAGCAGTACAGCGGTAATTTGCTCCGGGCCGCGGTGGAATTGACAAAAGATTGGCGAACTGACCGTGTTCTGAGGCATTTAGAAGCACTGATGATCGCGGTCAGCAAAAATTATTCGCTGATTATTTCCGGTAATGGCGATGTCATCGAATCAGATGACGATGTTATGGCAATCGGCTCCGGCGGGCCATACGCTCAGGCCGCAGCGCGCGCGTTGGTGCGACATTCTGCTTTGTCTTCAACGGAGATCGCCAGAGAAGCGATGCGCATCGCCTCGGAAATTTGCATTTATACAAATGATAATTTAACAATAGAAGAAATAGACATAAACGCAGATAATAATGAAAAGAAAAGTGGTAAGGATAAGAGGTAAAACTTACATATGTCAGAAAACGGTTTGAAGCCCAGGGAAATTGTCGAGAGGCTTGATCAGCATATCATCGGCCAGGCCGATGCCAAGCGCGCCGTGGCTATCGCGTTGCGTAACAGGTGGCGTAGGCAAAATGTGCCCGCAGAATTGGCGGATGAAATTTCGCCGAAAAATATTATCATGATCGGGCCAACCGGCGTGGGAAAGACTGAAATCGCGCGCCGTCTGGCTAAGCTGGATAATTCACCTTTTTTAAAGGTGGAGGCATCCAAGTTTACGGAAGTGGGTTACGTGGGGCGCGATGTGGAATCGATTGTCCGCGATCTGGTGGAAATATCAGTAAACATGGTCAAAATGCAGGAGCAGGAAAGTGTCCGCGCGAAAGCCGCGGAAATCGCCGAAGAAAAATTGTTGGATTTACTGCTTCCGGCGAGACCCTCAGAGAAAAAAGTAAGCGACATGCTTACCGATGAAGGCAGGCCGCTTGATGAAATTCAGGAGGCTGAAGATCCGCCGCAAAGTTTTGACGCGACACGAGAAAAACTGCGGCAGTTACTCAAAGCCGGCAAGCTTGATCACCGCATTGTAGAACTGGAAGTAACAGAAGCGCGCAGCGGCCCGATGATTGAAATATTTTCCGCCGCAGGCATGGATGACATGGGCATGAACATCCGTGACATGCTAGGCAACGTTTTTCCGCAAATAAGAAAGAAAAAAACACTGAAAGTGCCCGAAGCCCTGGAAGTATTGGCCGAAGATGAAGCGCAAAAGCTTATCGATATGGATAAAGTTACAAAAACCGCGATTGAGACGGTGGAGCAATCCGGTATTGTTTTTCTCGATGAAATAGATAAAATTGTTGGCAGTGATTCGCCGCGCGGACCTGATGTTTCGCGCGAGGGAGTCCAGAGGGATTTACTGCCGATGGTGGAAGGCTGCGGCGTTAATACCCGTTACGGCATGGTCAAGACAGACCATATCCTCTTTATCGCCGCGGGAGCTTTTAGTTCCTCCAAACCTTCGGATTTGATTCCGGAGCTGCAGGGTCGTTTTCCGATTCGCGTGGAGCTTGACTCTCTGGGCAAGGAGGAATTTATCAGGATATTGACAGAGCCCAATAACGCGCTGGTAAAGCAGTACACGGAAATGATGGCGACCGAAGGAGTTAAATTGATTTTCACCAAAGACGCCATTGCTTCCATCGCGGAAATAGCAACGGTGGTTAACGAGCGGACGGAAAATATCGGCGCGCGCCGTCTCTACACGATAATGGAAAAGTTGCTGGATGATATCTCTTTTGACGCGCCGGACATGAAAAACAAAGAAATAAAAATTGATGCAAAAAATGTGGAAAAAAAGTTAGAAGATATAATAGAAGATGATGATTTAAGCAGGTATATTTTATAGGCGGAGTTTATATAATGAATAATATCCTGGATTCGATGGAACGCGCCGATATTCTAATGGAAGCGCTTCCTTACATTAAGCGTTTTTATAATAAGACGATTGTCATCAAATACGGTGGGCATGCCATGGTGGATGATGAACTCAAAGATAAGTTCGCCAAAGATCTAGTGATGATGAAGTATATCGGGATCAACCCTGTTGTTGTGCACGGAGGCGGGCCGCAGATCGGCGATTTTTTGAAAAAACTGGGCAAGGAATCAAAATTTGTCCAAGGGCTGCGTATTACTGACAAAGAAACCATGGATATTGTGGAAATGGTCTTAGTCGGAAAAGTAAACAAGGAAATTGTCGGACTGATTAATAACCACGGCGGTAAAGCTGTAGGATTAAGCGGCAAGGATGGCAATTTGATTATGGCGGAAAAATATCTTTTAAGCGAGGAAAAAGCCAAGCACACGCCGCCGGAAATTATCGACATCGGCCTGGTAGGCAAAGTCGTAGCGGTCAATTCTCAGCTCATCGCTACTTTGACGCAAAATGGTTTTATTCCCATTATCGCGCCGACGGGAATGGGCGAAAAGGGAGAAACGTATAACATCAATGCCGACATTGTTGCCGGAGAAATAGCCGCGGCTCTGCAGGCGGAAAAAATGCTGCTGTTGACTGATGTGCCAGGCGTCATGGACCAGAATAAAAAGCTGATTAACACAATGAGTTCGAAAAAAGTGCAGAAACTGATTGATGACGGCGTTGTCGAAGGCGGGATGTATCCCAAAGTAAAATGCTGTCTCAAAGCGCTTAAAGGCGGCGTGAAAAAAGCGCATATTGTGGATGGGCGCCTCAAGCACGCGATTTTACTGGAAATGTTTACAGACAAGGGAATCGGCACGGAAATAGCTCTGTAAAAAAAGGAAACTGTAAAAATGAAAGATAATGAAATCAAAGCTCTGGCCGATGAAAATATAATGCAGACTTATAAACGATTCCCCATCGTTTTGGTCAAAGGACAAGGGCAAAAAGTTTGGGACGCAAACGGCAAAGAATATCTTGATTTTGTCGCCGGCATTGCTGTGTGCAATCTGGGGCATTCTCATCCCGGTGTGATTGCCGCTTTAAACGAGCAGTTGCAAAAATTAATGCACGTGTCCAATTTGTATTACATAGAGCCTCAAGCGCAATTGGCGAAACTTCTGGTGGACAATTCTTTCGCGGATAAGGTTTTTTTCTGTAATAGCGGTGCGGAGGCCAATGAAGCCGCTATCAAACTGGCGCGCAAATACGCACACGAAAATCTGGGTGGTGAAAAATTTGAGCTCATCACCATGAAAGATTCTTTTCATGGCCGCACCATGGCAACAATCACGGCCACGGGGCAGGAGAAGTTTCAATTTGGGTTTACTCCTCTTTTGCAAGGATTTAACTATGTGCCTTTCAATGATTTGAATGCGTTGGAAAAAGCAATCAATGAAAAAACGTGCGGCGTAATGGTAGAACCGATTCAAGGCGAAGGCGGGGTTAATATTCCTGATGATCAATATTTGAAGGAAGTGCGAGCGATTTGTGACAAACACAAAATATTGTTTATTTTGGACGAGGTGCAGACAGGCATGGGGCGTACAGGAAAATTGTTTGCCTATGAACACGAGGGCATTGAACCGGACATCATGACGCTGGCTAAAGCGCTAGGCAATGGTTTTCCGGTTGGCGCGATGCTGGCTAAGGACAAAATTGCCAAGTCATTCACGCCCGGCAATCATGCCTCCACTTTCGGCGGTAATCCCCTGGCCATGTCTGCGGCTCTGGCCACACTGCAAATTATGCTTAAAGAAAATATTTTGGAAAATTCCTGCAAAGTGGGAGAATATTTTTTAGCGCAGTTAAAAAAACTTAAAGATAAACACAAAGTAATAAAAGAAGTTAGGGGAAAAGGATTGATGCTTGCCGCGTCTCTTGAGGTGGAAGCGGCAGAAATTGTCCCAAAATGCATGCAAAAAGGGCTGCTTATTAACAGCGCGGGAGCAAAAACTCTGCGCTTTGTACCACCGTTGATTATTAATAATAAAGATGTGGATCAGGCAATCTCTATCCTGGATGAAGTAATGGAGGGCAAATGAAGAAAGATTTGCTTAATTTCCATGATTTGACAGCGGACGACTTCGCGTTAATTTGGGAAAAGGCCGAAAAATTAAAGAAGGATTTAAAGGAAGGCCGGCCGCATGCCTCATTGAAAGGGAAAACACTCGGCATGATATTTGATAAATCATCCACACGAACGCGTATTTCCTTTGAAGTGGGTATGTATCAGCTGGGCGGCATTGCCTTGTTTTTAAGCTCGCGAGACACACAGATCGGGCGCGGCGAAATTATCGCGGATACCGCGCGCATGGCATCCGTCTATCTCAACGGCATAATGATTCGAACATTCGCCCAGGAAGCGGTGGAAGAATTCGCGCGGTATGCTTCTATTCCGGTGATCAATGGTTTGACGGATCTTCTGCACCCGTGTCAGATACTGAGTGACTTGTTCACCATCAAAGAGAAAAAAGGTTCATATGAAGGTATAAAAGTCGCCTATATCGGAGATGGGAATAATGTCGCCAACTCCTGGATTGAAGCGGCTGCCAAACTGCCTTTTGAGCTGGCCATTGCCTGTCCCGATGGATATGATCCAGATAAAGATGTTATCGCCAAAGCGATGCCTGTGGCTAAAAAAGGAATTAAAATTTACCGCGCACCTGCTGCCGCGGCAAAAGACGCGGATATCCTTTATACAGATGTCTGGGCGAGCATGGGCCAGGAAGCGGAAAATGAACAAAGGAAAAAAGTTTTTAAAAATTTTCAGATAAACGCGCAGGTGCTCAAAGAAGCGAAAAAAGACGCAATGGTCATGCACTGCCTGCCGGCGCACCGGGGAGAAGAAATAACCGCCGATGTGCTGGAAGGGCCGCAGTCTATCGTCATCGATCAGGCGGAAAACCGTCTGCACGTGCAGAAAGCGATTCTGGAGATACTTTTATAGGAGGGAATGATAAATTGTCTGCAAAAGTAAAGAAAGTGGTTTTAGCTTATTCGGGCGGATTAGATACATCCGTGATTGTCCGCTGGCTGATTGAAACGTACGGCTGCGAGGTTGTCTGCTTTGCCGCGGATCTGGGTCAGAAAGAGGAATTAACCGGTCTGAAGAAAAAAGCGATTAACACCGGCGCCAGCAAAATTTATATCGAAGATCTCAAAGAAGAATTCGCGCGTGATTTTGTGTTTCCGGCGCTGCGCGCAAATGCGATATATGAAGGAACGTATTTACTGGGTACTTCATTGGCGCGGCCGCTTATTGCAAAAAGGCAGATTGAAATTGCCAAGAAGGAAAAAGCCGATGCAGTGGCGCACGGCGCGACAGGGAAAGGCAACGATCAGGTACGCTTCGAGTTGACCTACATCGCCTTGAACCCCGCCATAAAAATTATTTCGCCATGGAAAGATGAGAAGTGGCAATTAAATTCACGCGAGCTGATGATTGACTACGCGGAAAAATATAAAATACCCGTGCCTTTAACTAAGGCCAAGCCCTACAGCTCTGACCGCAACCTGCTGCATATTTCGCATGAAGGAGGGATTCTGGAAGATCCCTGGGCGGAAGCGCCGGAAGATATTTTTGTTTTGACCAAATCACCGGAAAAAGCGCCGGATAAAGCCACGTATGTGGAAATTGATTTTGTAAAGGGTAATCCCGTGGCGATTAACGGAAAAAAAATGTCGCCGGCCATTCTAATGGACAAAATTAATCAGATTGCCGGTGAAAACGGCGTAGGACGATTGGACATGGTAGAAAACCGCTTTGTCGGCATGAAATCACGCGGCGTTTATGAGACGCCCGGCGGAACAGTTTTATGGGCGGCGCACCGCGCGGTGGAATCATTGACGATGGACAGGGAAGTCATGCTCATGCGTGATTCGCTGATTCCCAAATACGCGCAGCTTGCTTATAACGGATTCTGGTATTCACCGGAAATGGAAACGCTGCAGGCCTATATCGACGCTACGCAGGTAAATGTTACCGGTACGGCCAGAATGAAATTGTATAAAGGAAGCTGTTCGGTTGTCGGACGCAAGGCGCCGCAATCACTTTATAACGAAGATTTTGCTACTTTTGAGAAAGACAAGGTATTCAATCAGATAGACGCGATTGGTTTTATCAATCTAAATGGGCTGCGTCTGAAAATACGTAATTTATTAAAATCTAAAACTGGCAAAAAATAAAACGCGGGGACAAAATATTATGGCCCAAACGAAAAAACCATGGAGCGGGCGTTTTCAAAAAGCCACGGCCAAAGACGTGGAAGAATTCACCTCTTCTTTGCATTTCGATTACCGCCTTTATCCCTATGATATTGAAGGCTCCATCGCGCACGCGCAGATGCTGGCCGCGCAGAAAATAATATCGCGCGCCGAGGCAAATAAAATCTGCGCGGGCTTAAAGAATATTTTACGGGATCTGGAAAAAGGGAAAATCAAGCTTGATGCCGCTGACGAAGATATCCATATGGCCATTGAAAGGGAATTGACCAGGCGTGTAGGTCATGTGGGAGGTAAACTGCATACCGCTCGCAGCCGCAATGATCAAATTGTTTTGGATATGCGCCTTTTTCTGCGTAATCAGACTGAAGAGATTATCGGGCTTATTTCATCGCTGCGGAAACTATTGTTGAAATTGGCAAAAGAAAATACAAACACAATTATGCCGGGCTACACGCATTTGCAGAAAGCGCAGCCAGTGCTCCTGGCGCATTATTTTCTTGCTTTTGGGGAGATGTTTTCCCGCGACGCAGAGCGGTTTGCCGATGGCATAAAAAGGATTAATGTGTCGCCTTTAGGCGCGGCGGCACTAGCGGGAACCGGGCTACCCATTGATAGGCACAAGACTGCGAAAATGTTGAAGTTTCCGGAAATCAGTAAAAACAGTATGGATACAGTGGCCGACCGTGATTTTATTGCGGAATTTATTTTCGCCTCGTCAGTCACGATGATGCATCTGAGCCGTTTTTGCGAAGATTTGATTTTGTGGTCATCCGAAGAATTCGGTTTCGCGGAGATTTCCGATGCCTATACAACTGGGAGCTCCATTATGCCGCAGAAGAAAAATCCCGATATTGCTGAACTTGTTCGGGGTAAAACGGCAAGAGTTTACGGAGATCTTGTCGCGATAATGACTTTGCTCAAAGGTCTGCCCATGGCCTATAATCGCGATTTGCAGGAAGACAAGGAACCCTTGTTTGACGCTGTTGATACAACAAAAAATTGCCTGATGCTTTTCACGCAGATGCTGGGAAATACAAAATTCAATGTTGAAAAAATGCGTGAAGCGGCGGAAGATGGATTTTCCTCGGCCACAGACATCGCGGAATATCTGGTGAAAAAAGGCGTGGCCTTCCGTGAGGCGCATGAAATTACCGGCAGGATCGTAGCTTATTGTCTGAAAAGCGAAAAACAATTGGTGGAGTTGTCTCTTGCGGATTATCGTAAATTTTATAAAGGGTTTTCATCTGAGATTTATGATGTTATAAAACTGGAAAAAGTAATTAACGCGCGCAAACATATAGGCGGCACGGCGACATCGGCTGTTGCGGAAAGGATAAAAGAGATTGAAAGGAAAACAAAATAGATTTTTAATCGGTTTACTGTTAGCGCTTTTTATCATCGGTTGCGGAATAAAAGGCAATCCTGTTCCGCTTGTTTCCATGGTTGACTATTGCCAGATGATCAGTGATGTAAAAGCTTCCGCGGCGGACAATTCGGTAGTGCTGACTTGGCAGCTCAATGATAAAAGAAGCGCGATAAAAAATATTTATTTTGAAAGAAGTGACGTCGGCGGCCCGGTCAATGAATGTGTCGGATGCCCTCAGAAGTATGAGCGTATCGGACAAAAAAAAATTGTTCCATCACTGCTTAAATCAGCTCAGATTAAAAAGCAGAGCTTTACCGATACAAACGTCGAGCAGGGAAAAACGTATAATTACCGCTTAATACTGTGTGACGATGCCGGTGTTTGCCAGGAAAAATCCGGCGCGCAAATAAATTTAAAAAATAATTAAGGAGCATTATATGTTTAAGGGAGCGATTGTTGCTATTGTCACTCCATTTAAAGATGGAAAAGTGGACGAAGAGGCATTGCGTCAGCTGATTGATTTTCAAATTGCTAACGGAACGGATGGAATTGTCCCCTGCGGCACAACCGGTGAATCAACGACACTTTCTCATGAGGAACATGACAAAGTTATTGAAATTACTATTGATGCGGTAAAAAAGAGGGTGCCGGTTATCGCGGGCTCCGGGTCAAACAGCACCGCTGAAGCTCTACGTCTAACCCAGCATGCCTACAAGGCCGGTGCTGACGGAGCTTTAATTGTCTGCCCTTATTATAATCGTCCCACGCAGGAAGGTCTTTATCAGCATTTTAAAAAAATTGCCGAAAGTGTGCCGATTCCGATTGTGCCGTATAATATTCCCAGTCGCACCGGTGTTAATCTGATGCCGCCGATGGTAGCAAAACTGGCAAAAATAAAAAATATAGTAGGAATCAAAGAAGCATCTGGATCGATTAAGCAGATGAGTGATGTAATTGAGATGTGTCCGGATAATTTTGCTGTTTTATCCGGTGATGACAATTTTACTTTGCCTTTGCTGGCAATGGGAGGCGCGGGTGTAATTTCCGTGATTTCCAATGTCGCGCCGGCGGACATGGCCGGACTCGTGGACGCTTTTTTCGCCGGTGATATCAATAAAGCGAAATTGCAGCACCACAAAATGGCTCCATTAATGGAAGCATTATTTGTTGAAGTAAATCCGATTCCTGTTAAAGCCGCGCTGGCGATGATGGGAAAAATTAAAGAAGAATACAGGTTGCCTCTTTGTAAAATGACTGACGCTAACCGGGAAAAGCTAAAAAAAGCTATGGCTGATTACAACCTGATTTAATTATTTTGTCCGATAATAATTAATATAGGAGATTAATGTATGGTTAAAGCCGTTGTTACCGGAGCCGGCGGGAAAATGGGAGGCAGGATAATTAGCCTCATTTCGCCGCTCGAGGATATTAAAGTAGTTGCCGCTGTTGAGGTTTCCCGTCATCCGATTATTGGCAGAGATGTCGGGCAGGCGCTGGGATTGGGAAAGACGGGAATATTGGTCTACGATAAATTAACGGACTGCATAGATCAGGCGGACGTAGTTATTGACTTTACCAATCATGAAGCTTCTTTGCATTATTTGAAAATCGCGGGTGAAAAAAATCGCGCAATTGTTATTGGGTCAACTGGTTTTACCTCAGAGGAAATGCTGGAAGTTAAAAAACTGGCAAAAAATACGCGCTGTGTTCTGGCACCCAATATGAGTGTTGGTGTTAATGTATTAATGAAGGTATTGGAATATTGCGCGGGGATATTGAATGACGAATATGATGTTGAAATAATTGAAGCGCATCATCATCTGAAAAAAGACGCTCCCAGCGGCACGGCAATGCAATTAGCTGAAATAATTGCTGATAAACTAGGGCGCGATCTGGAAAAAGACGCGGTATACACGCGCCGCGGCATCATCGGGGAAAGAACAAAAAAGGAAATAGGGATTCAGACAATTCGCGCCGGTGACATTGTCGGGGAACATACCGTTATGTTCGGAGGCACGGGAGAAAGGCTGGAGTTTACCCACAGAGCTTACAGCAGAGACAACTTCGCTAAAGGAGCGATACGCGCGGCCAAATGGATTGTTAATCAGAAAAACGGATTGTACGATATGCAGGATGTTTTAGGATTGAAGTAAGGGGGCATACTATTATAATTGAGTTCTGTAGTTTGTCATATAGGAATTGGTTCTAATGTAGGCGATGCTTTACAAAATTGTAAGGATGCTATAGAAAG
>JAFGKC010000062.1 GCA_016928765.1 Syntrophaceae bacterium | reverse complement strand
GCAAAACGTCTATATTTACTGCTTTACCGACGCGGGCGCGGATGTTACCCTCTTTTGGCGAAAAAATCTACTCAAAATTTCCCCGCACTCATCACTTAGAATTCCTTCGGTTATTTCCACCTGATGATTGAGCCGTTCATCCGTGAGGATATTATACAGAGAAACAACAGCGCCGGTTTTCGGGTCGCGCGCTCCGAAAATGAGCCGGGATAAACGGGCCTGAATAATAGCTCCGGCGCACATAACGCACGGCTCAAGCGTTACATAAAGCGACGCGCAGTTAAGCCGGTAATTGCCCAGCGCATCTGCGGCCTTTCGCAATGCCAGCATTTCCGCGTGGCCGGAAGGATCACTATTCGTAATAGGCGAATTATAGGCGCGCGCCAAAACAATTCCTTCGCTTACCACAACCGCGCCTACCGGCACTTCATCCGCGTCGAAAGCTTTACGCGCTTCATCCAGCGCTATTTGCATATACTCTTCATCGGTTTTCATTTTTTTTCTCGCCCGCCATCCGGGAATAAGCTGTAATTTTGCTCGCGGCGAAATGTTTAACCAGATGACAAATTTATTGGTTATTGTTATCATATTGTTGATTTTGTGGCAAATGCCGTATATGATTCAGGTATCGGGCTGCCTTGATTTTTTAAAAGTCCGATATTAAGAAAGCGGATAATAATGGATTCAAAACAAGCCATATTATGGCCGGCAGTTATCTCATTCGTTGTTCATCTGACTTTAATTACGGCGACGGGCGCGATTGATATGCGCCAGAATATTCCGGATATGGAAATACTGAGCGTAAGCATCGAAGAGCTTGTTCCAAATATCCCGTATGAGGAAACTGACGAAAAATTAAGTGAAAAAGCGTCGCCGGAAAAAGACAATGAAAAGAAAGTTGCCGTTGACGATGGCTGGCGTGAAGATACGGTTGACCTGGGCAGTTTTGATGTCAAATACGCCGCCTATCTGAATATGATCAAAAGAAAAATTTTGCGTGTCTGGGATTATCCCAAAAGGGCTTTTGAAAGAAACGAAGAAGGGAATGTTGTTGTGAGATTATCAATTGATGCCGACGGAAAACTGGCGCACGCGGTTCTTCTTACTTCATCCGGATTTCCGGAGCTGGATCATGGGGCGCTAAATGTTGTTAAATCTGTCGCGCCGTTTGAGCCATTACCCGCGTATTATAATTTATCCCGTCTGCATATCGTGGCGTCTTTTAACTACCGCATCAGAAATTAAAAACTTCTTTAAATGGCTAAACTAATCAATAAAATCTTTCTCGTATTTTTTATTGCCGCTTTTGTTATTCTTTCTTTTTCTCTATCATCTGCCCGCGAACTTTCCGACGAAATCGGAAGAAAAGTAAGTGTTAATTCAAATCCCAGCCGTATTGTTTCGCTGGCGCCAGGAATTACAGAAACTCTTTACGCGCTGGGCCTTGGGGATAAAATTGTGGGCGTAACTACTTTTTGCGACTGGCCTCATGAAGCGCGCCAAAAAGAACGAATCGGCGGCTTTACCAATCCTTCCATAGAAAAAATTGTTTCTTTAAAGCCGGATTTGATTTTAGCCACCGCTGACGGCAACAGAAAAGAAACGGTTTTACAGCTAGAAAGGCTGGGGTTGCCTGTTTATGTAATAAATCCGGCGGATACCGAAGGCATTCTAAAAAGCATTTTGCGCGTTGGTGAAGTTACCGAAGAGATGCCCGCCGCAAAATCTCTGGTTGCCGCGTTGCGCAAACGTTTGAATAGTATCGACGCGCAGATAAAAAATAAAAAGAAACCGCGAGTATTTTTTCAGATCGGGCTGGAGCCGGTGATTAGCGCGGGCGCGGGAACGCTGATTAATGAAGCAATGGAAAGAGCGGGGGCTGTTAATGTAGCGGGGCAAAGCGTCGCGCGCTATCCGCGTTACAGCGCGGAAGGAATAGCCGCGTCGCAGCCGGATATAATTCTTATCGCGCCAATGAGCGGCGATAAGGAATTTAAAGCAGGCAAAACATTTTGGAATAAGCTTAGTATGGTGCCCGCGGTGAAAAACGGCCGGATTTATTCCGTGGACACAGATTTAATCGGCCGCGCTTCGCCGCGAATTATAGACGCCATAGAACAGATGGCGCTGATTTTTCATCCGGAAATAAAAATAGCTAAATAATGCCGACAATGAAAGCAAAGCTACCTATTAGACGTCTATTTTCGCTTCGTCGATATTCATATCCGCTTCTTTCAGCATATCCTGAATCTCCATCTGCCTGCTTAAAGAGAGCGACTCGATATTTTTCTTGCGGCTTTTGAGCTCCGATATTTTTGCTTCCAGAGAGCCTATTAAGGCATCCAAGTCGACACGCGGTTCTTCTTCCGTAATCTGCGACTTAATTTCTTTGATTTCCGCGCCCGGCTCCAACAGAATTTCTTCCTGATACTCGGGAATAGTCACGCCAAATCCCAGCTTTTCTTTGATTAACGCGGCCAAAGTTTCCTGCGCGGAATATTCACCGTGTACTAAAAAAACCGGAGTTTTTTTGTTGGTAAAATTTTTAAGCCAATCCAAAAGCTGGCTTTGTCCGGCGTGCGCGGAAAAGCCGCCGATTGTGCGAATGTTGGCTTTTACGGCTATATCGTCGTTGAAAATACGGATTTTCTTGGCTCCTTCCACGATGCGCCTGCCGGGCGTGCCCTGCGCCTGATAACCGACAAAAACAACGCTCGCGCCGGAGCGCCACAAATTATGACGCAGATGATGCCTGATACGGCCTGCGTTACACATACCGCTTGCCGAAATAACTATGGCGGAACCTTTCATTTCGTTAATCCGCATGGACTGCTCGGTACTTGAAGAAAACTGAAGCTGCGGCAAATCCAAGGGATCGCCTCCGCCTTTTATAATGCTGTTGGTTTCTTTGTCCATGTACGAATGATAGCGGCGGAATATTTCCGTTGCTTTTATTGCCAGCGGGCTATCGAGAAATACCGGTAAGTCCTTCGGGAGCTTTCCCTTCTCGTTGAGCAGATATAAGGAATACAGCATTTCCTGGGTGCGCTCCACGGCAAACGCGGGAATAATTATTTTTTCATTGCGCGAATAGCTGTAATCGATTGCTTCAGCCAATTCGCTTAAGCTTTCTTCTTCATTTTTGTGATTGCGGTCTCCGTAAGTGGACTCCATGAAAATATAGTCCGCTTCTTTGACGATAGCGGGATCTTCCACCATCAGTTGATGCCTTCTGCCGATATCTCCGGAGAAAACCAGTTTGGTTGAAGCGCCATTTTCTTCGATGAATATTTCCACAATAGCCGCCCCCAGAATATGACCGGCGTCAAGAAAATTTACTTTGATGCCGGCGGCGGGGCTGAACATTTCGTTATATTTTTTTGTTTTGACAAGGGGCGCCACAACTTCAGCGTCTTTTGTTGTATAAAGCGCCGCCACATCCGCCGCTTTTCCCCAGCGCTGGAGCCTTTTTATTTTCCACCCTGCTTCTGTTTCCTGAATATGGGCGCTGTCGAGCAGCAGGATTTTTAACAAATCTCCTGTGGGTTCCGTCGTATAAATAGGTTTGCGGAAACCATTTTTTGTCATGAGCGGAAGCAGGCCGGAATGATCGATATGCGCGTGCGTAATCAGAAAAAAATCTATTTTTGCCGCTTCGTAGATATCGGCATTCCAATTGCGCTTTTCTATTTTATCGTTTCCCTGGTGCATACCGCAGTCCACGGCAAACCTGGCTTGATCAGTTTCGATAACGAAACAAGAGCCGGTGACGGCTCTTGCTGCGCCTAAAAATTTAATTTTCATTCAATTTAACCTTTCTTTGGTGACGCTAAAAACCTTCTTTGGATAATTTTTTCAATTTTTTTGCTTCTTTTTTTTCTTTAAGTGATTTAGCAGGTTTTTTCTTCGCGTCTTTTTTAATATCTCTTGATTTTGCCATGTTGCACCCCCCCTGTGTGGTAATTTTATTTGTGCCGCTTTGCTCTTATTTAATTTAATTAATTACTTTTGTCAAAGCGTTAATTAGGGCATTTGATCATTTTTACCATCCTTTTTTCCACATATCTTCATCATCATAAATCTTTTCATCATCGTTTGCTTCCGCCGCGTCGAATTCATGATCGCGGGTCTGTGCCTTTGCTTTCTGCGCGAAATATTCCCGATACCATTCGTGGGCGGTAATCATCGACATGACTTCGCTGGTACCGGTCCAGATAGAGGCCAGCCGCACGTCACGGTAAATGCGCTCCACGGGAAAAACATTGGTATAGGCGATTCCGCCCATGACCTGCATGCAGTTGTGCACCACTTTCTGGCAGGATTCAGTGATGAACTTTTTGCTTTGCGAAACCATCCGCCGCACACGGCCCATTTCAGTGCCGGAATCTACCGCGCGCGCCGTCACATAAGCCATCGCGCGGGCGGCATCCAGCATCATCGCCGCTTCCGCCACCTGAAAACTTACTCCTTCAAACTGATTAATGACCTGGCCGAAGGCTTTGCGCCTAGAAGTGTATTGCGTCGCGATATCCAGCGCGGGGCGCGCCGCGCCGATGGTCATGGACGCCGTGCCCAGGCGCTCCGGTATCATCATGGTATTGAAAACAGCGTAAGCGCCTTGAATTTTTCCCACCACGTTTTTTTTAGGTACTTTCACGTCGCGAAAGATTAGCCTTCCTGTTCCGCCGCCGCGGCAGCCCATGAGGCCGTAGAGATATTTCACTTCCACGCCCTCTCCGCGGTCAACAATAAAGCAGGTGATGGATTCCTGCGGCTTGGCTTCCGGATTGGTGCGCGCGTAGACCAGGAAAAAATCCGCTCCTTCCGCGCCCACGATAAAGCGTTTCTGACCGTTGAGCAAAAAATAATCGCCTTTATCTTCCGCTTTAGTCGTGGCGCCGAAAAAATCAGAGCCGCCGCGCGGCTCGGTGAGGCACTCCGCCGCGAACAATTCACCTTTGAGCAGCGGCTTTACGTATTTTTCTTTTTGTTCGTCTGTGCCGTGCAGAATTAAGGCGTCGCAGACCAATTCCGCCCCCACGCCGAACACGCAGGCAAATTCATACCCGAGCGTTCCTATTTCTTCCATCAGCATGCAGGTGGTTACCCAATCCATATCCCTGCCGCCCCATTTTTTGGGATAGCGGCAGCCCAGCAGATTACGGCGGCCTGCCTCCTGCAGAAATTCTTTGGGGAACTTTATCGTGTCCGTGTCCATATCCAGAATCATCTGGCGGGGCACCCATTTTACCAGCTCACGCGCCTCATCGCGGATTTTTAGCTGTTCTTTGGTCATCATGTAGTCAAACATAATTTTTAGCTCCTTGCTGTTATATGCGCCATTTTACCAAATAACGCCGCTGAAACAACAGAAAATTAAGGGAATTCTTTATTGACTATTGGCGGTTAGTGTGAGCATGATGCCTCTGATTTAAATAGCGGAAAGCTTTGCAAAAAGCTTCAGAGGTAAGGCATGCAATCCCCTCACTTTTCCTTCCTTCTTCACCGGGAGACGGATAGGGGTGATTTTGATGCTTTGTGAAGCCCCACATGGGGGAAGAAAAGTTTAACGAGAAGAGAGGGATTAAAATGAACAAGAATTTGTATGTCGG
>JAFGKC010000061.1 GCA_016928765.1 Syntrophaceae bacterium | reverse complement strand
TTTTGGCGATTTTATCTATTTCATCGATATAAACAATGCCCCGTGATGCCCGGGCGACATCATAATCGGCATTTTGCAGCAAACTTAAAATGATATTTTCCACATCTTCTCCCACGTAACCGGCTTCAGTAAGAGTCGTGGCGTCAGCGATGGTAAAAGGCACATTGAGAAATTTTGCCAGCGTTTTCGCCATTAAAGTTTTGCCGGAACCGGTGGGGCCGATTAAAAGCACGTTACTTTTCTGAATTTCAATTCCGTCGGAATCCACGCCGGAAAGCAATCTTTTGTAATGGTTATAAACGGCAACCGAAAGAATTTTCTTCGTTTTTTCCTGACCGATAACGTACTGATCCAGGTATTTTTTTATTTCTTTAGGCTGGAGCAAACCGCCCTGAGAGTCTTTTGCCGCGGCCTTATCTCCTTCTTCCTCTATAATATAGCGGCAAAGCTCAATACATTCATCGCAGATATAAGCTGTGGGACCGGCTACTAATTTTCTCACTTCGCTCTGCATTTTCCCGCAAAACGAACAGAAAAGAACTCCTTGTCCACTCCGGTCATCTTTTCCTTTTTTAATCACTTAATTCTCCTTATTTTGAACTTCCTGCAGCTAAAACCGGCTTACGGGTTATTATTTCATCTATTATACCATATTCTGTTGCCTGTTCACTATTCATGAAATAGTCTCTTTCGGTGTCATTAACGATTTTGGACAGCGGTTTTTCCGTCAATTGAGACAATATTCTGTTTAACTCATCTTTTAATCTTAATATCTCCTTTGCCTGTATATCGATATCGGTCGCCTGCCCCTGGAATCCGCCCAGCGGCTGATGGATTAAAATCCTCGCGTGCGGAAGCGCGAATCTCTTACCTTTTTTCCCTGCCGCGAGCAAAACCGCCGCCATGCTGGCGGCCTGGCCCATGCAAACTGTCGATATTGGAGCCTTAATGTATTGCATTGTATCATAAATAGCCAGCCCGGAGCTTACGTGGCCTCCCGGAGAATTCAGGTAAAAAAATATTTCTTTATCCGGGTCTTCCGATTCCAGGTAAAGCATCTGCGCGACCACAAGATTGGCCACGCTATCATCGATGGCCGTCCCCAAAAAGATAATTCGATCTTTCAGGAGCCTTGAATATATGTCAAAAGCTCTTTCACCGCGGCCGTCTTGCTCAACTACCATTGGAATTAAATTCACTTTTTGACCTCCGCCTCGAGCAATCCCTGCTTTTCTATGTCTTTAATATTGGCATTTTGTACAATAAAGTCAAATACCTTTTTTTGCTTCAATTCCAGCTTCAGATTCTCCATTTTTTCCTCATCTTCATAAGCTTTTCGTATTAATTCGTAATCTTTTTGATACTTTGAGGCTAATTGCCTGATATGCTCATCTGCGTCGGTATTTTCGACGATAATATTCTCCTTTTCGGCTATTTTCTTCAACAAAAGGAAGGATTTAACCTCTTTTGCCGCCTCATCTTTAAACTGATCGTGCATATTAAGGCAAAGCTCGGTCGCGCTTTTATCGTCCATGCCGGCGGAACTCATTCTTCTTCTCATATCCGCCATCATATAGTAAATCTGTCTCTCCACAAGAGATGATGGGGCTTCAAATTCATTAACCTGCAGCAATTTTTCCGTGATTTTATTTCGCAAATTAGTTTCCGAAAGACGTTTAGCTTCCTCTTCCAATGATTTTGTCAAATCGGCTTTCATTTCTTCCAGAGAATTATATTTGTCGAAATTTTTGACAAAATTTTCATCCAGCGCGGGCAACTTTTTCTCTTTTAGACCTTTCATGGCAACATCAAAAGACACTTCTTTGCCGGCGTATTTTTGTTCCTGATAATCTTCCGGGAAAGTGACTTTGATTGTTTTTTCCTCTCCTTTATTCATACCGATTAATTGTTCTTCAAAACCGGGGATGAACCTTTGCGATCCGATTTCGAGCAAATAATTATCGGCTTTCATTTCCGCGGGCTTTTCTCCTTCGAAGCTACCGGTAAAATCTATAACCGCAAAATCGCCGTTTTGCACTTTTCGCTCCTCGGCCACTTCCTCCATTGTGGCAAACATTTGTCTTATTTCTTCAAGCTTCTTTTGGATATCACTTTCGGTGACAATAATTTGTTCTTTTTCCACTTCCATTGCCGTGTATCCCTGCGGCTCGAAAACCGGTTCCGTTTCAAAAGAAGCAGAAAAAGAAAAAACGGCGTTTTCTTTTATTTCCTCTTCGCTGATTTCCGGCCTGGAAAGCGCGACTATCTTATTTTCATCCAATGCCTGCCAGTAATACTTATTAACCAGATTATTGATTGTTTCCGTATGAGCATTTTCCTTAAAATAAGATTCCAGGACGTTTCGTGGAATTTTACCCTGACGAAAACCCTTAATTTTCGCTTTTTTGCTGATGTCCCGATATACTGAATCCAGTTCGGTTTTTACTTCTTCCCAGGGAACTTCAAAAGATAATTTCTTCTTTACCGGACTTAGATCTTCCATTTTAAACGACATTTGGCTCACGATAATATCTCCTTACATGATTCTTTTATTGGTGCGAGAGAGGGGATTTGAACCCCTATCCGCTAACGCGGGCTGGATCCTAAGTCCAGTGCGTCTGCCAATTCCGCCACTCTCGCTTTGGATTTTTCGACTTATATGCACTACTTGTTAAATTGTCAACGCGGATTATGACACATCTTCCAGACACAAATAAAAATAAAAGGCTTGTTTGTAGTTGTTTATTTGATTATCCCGCACAATGCAATAAAAATATTTCCGCTGAGATTATACGCCTAATGTCCGATTTTTTTAATTTTATTTTTGACTTTATCAATCATTGCATGTATAAAAAAATTATTAAAGATGAGGATTCTCACCTGACAAAATGAATGAAAACGCGATCAGACTTCTGATGTTCGAAGATAATCCGGGTGATGTTGCACTTATTCGCGAACAACTTTCCGAATCCGGCGGCTTTTTTGAAATATTAAGTTTTGATCTCTTATCGCAAGGCCTTGAGTTTCTGGCTACAAATAATGTAGATGTCGTGCTTCTTGACCTGGGCCTTCCGGACAGCCAGGGTCTCAATACCATTGAAATGGTTATGGCAAAAAATCCCTCCGTTCCGATTATCATTCTCACCGGCCTGGATGACGAAAAAATTGCCATGGAAGCTGTCCGGCGAGGCGCGCAGGATTATTTAATAAAGGGATCCGCAAGCATCGAAATACTTGCCAGAATTATTCACTACTCCATGGAACGGAAAAACGCGGAAAAAGAATTGAAATTATCGATAGAACGCTTCAGCCGCGCGCTGAGCGACACGGTCAAGGCAATGGCCATGGCCGTGGAAATAAGAGATCCTTATACTGCGGGACATCAAAGACGCGGGGCCGGTCTGGCACGCGCGATTGCCCTGGAAATGCGTCTTGATCCAAGACAAATAGAAGGCGTGCAACTGGCCTGTATGATTCATGATATCGGAAAAATTTCAATCCCTTCCGAAATATTAAGCAAGCCATGTCTGCTTTCCTCGCTCGAGATAAGCCTCATAAAAGTTCACCCTCAGGTCGGTTATGACATTTTAAAAGAAATAGATTTCCCGTGGCCTATCGCGCAAGCCGTTTTACAGCATCATGAGAGAATTGACGGAAGCGGCTACCCTGAAGGTTTAAAAAATAGTGACATAATACTCGAAGCCAGAATTCTGGCTGTTGCTGACGTCGTAGAAGCAATATCCTCGCATCGTCCATATCGTCCGGCTTTTGGACTTAAGGAAGCGCTTTCCGAAATTGACCGAAAGCAGGGAATTCTTTATGACCCTGTGGTAGTAAAAAGCTGCCTTAAATTATTTCAAGACAAAAACTATGTGTTTTAGTTTTTCATTTTATGGACAAAAAGCCTACCTACTCTGAGCTTTTAAAAAAAATCGATCAGCTGGAAAAAAAATGCGCTAAATACGATGGCTCCCTTAAACGACATCGTAATACCGAAAACATTTACCGTCTCTTCTTTGAACTCAGCCCTGTGGCAACCGCCGTTATAGAAGATAATGAAATTGTTTCTTATGTCAACGCGCGATTCGAAAATCTCTACGGTGCAAAAAAAAATAAAATTGAAGGAAAAATCAAATGGCCAAAGTTGATTTATAAAAATGATTTAGATATAGTCTATAATTACCATGACTTACGTCGTGGCGGCGATACTTCTGTCCCAACTTCATATGAATTCAGGATGCTCGACAGGCGCCATCACATAAAATATGTTTCCAATACGGAAGCCCTAATTCCAGCAGCAAAAAAAATAATCGCTTCTTTGATTGATATAACCAAACAAAAATTAGATGAACAATCATTGAATGAAAGCGAAGCTAAATATCGGGCATTATTTAATTCATCCGGGGACGCGATTATATTAATGGATCGCGAACGATTGATCGATTGCAATCAGAAAACTCTGGAAATGTTTCGTTGCTCCAGAGAAGATCTTCTTGCCTCCAGGCTTCAGCGTTTTTGGCCGGAAACCCAGCCAGACGGCAGGTCAAGTTTAGACTCTTTCACTGAAAAACTCCATGCTGCGCTAAGAGGTGAAACTCCAACCTTTGAAGTTAAACGCCTTCGCTACGATGGATCGGAATTTGACGCGGAAATAACATATACTCTGATTACGTTAAACGAAAAAAGATACATGCAGGCAATTATCAGGGACATTACCGAAAGAAAGTCTGCGGAAATTGGACTGAAGGAAGGAGAAGATAAGTACCGGACACTTTTCGAGTCCGCCATAGATACTATCATACTTATCGATAATGAAATTGTAGCTGATTGTAATCTTGCGGCGTTAAAAATGTTCAGGGCGACGCGTGATCAGCTCATTGGCCAAAAAAGCTGGAAATTTATGCCGGAATATCAGCCCGGTGGCCTTTCTTCTAAAGAAATTGCCAAGGAAAAAACACGTCAAGCTATAAAGGGTGAAACCCTTTTTCTTGAATGGAGATTTCTTCGCTGTGATGGCACAGAATTCGACGCGGAATTGACTTTTAATACCATCAATCTGAAAGGGGGAAAATTTTTCCAGGCTATTATCCGAGATATAACTGAGCGTAAACAAGCATCTGAACAAATGAGAAAGCTCACCCAGGAATTGGAGCGTTCAAATACCGATTTGGCGCAATTCGCCTATGTGGCGTCACATGACCTGCAGGAACCATTGCGGATGGTTACAAGCTTTGTGCAGCTTTTACAGAAGCGCTATCAGGGAAAGTTAGACAAAGACGCTGATGAATTTATTTCTTTTGCCGTAGACGGCGCTTCTCAGATGCAGAAACTGATTAATGATCTTCTTAAATATTCGCGTGTCGGCACGCACGGAAAATCCATGGAAGCGACCAACTGCAACATTGTTGTCACGCACGCCCTTTCTAATTTACGAAAAGCAATAAAAGAATCTGGAGCCATTATTAATATCGATCACCTTCCCACAATTAAAGCGGATTACACTCAGCTTGTGCAGCTTTTTCAGAATTTAATGAGTAACGCCATAAAATACCGCGGTGATAAGCAGCCCGAAATACTGCTGAGGGCCGCAGACAAAAATGATTACTGGCTATTTTCCATCCGGGATAACGGCATCGGCATTGATACGGAATATATTGACAAAATCTTTATTATTTTTCAAAGATTACATGTGAAAAATAAGTACCCTGGAACGGGAATCGGACTTTCGATATGCAAAAAAATCGTGGAACGGCACGGCGGACGTATCTGGGCAGAATCAAAAATAGGCCGAGGCTCTACCTTTTATTTTACGATTCCAAAATAATTAATAAAAGGAACATATGGCTGAAAAAATAAACCGGAAACTTATTGATATTCTTCTTGTGGAAGATAATCCCGGCGACGTCACGCTCATAAAAGAAGCGCTAAAAGAAGGCCAATCTTTAAACAAACTAACCGTTCTGGCAGATGGAGAAACCGCGCTTGCCTTTCTACGCAGAGAGGGCTCGTATAAACAAGCTCCCCGCCCGGATCTTATTTTACTAGATCTCAATATGCCGCGCAAAGACGGGCGCGAAGTACTAGCCGCGATTAAAACGGATCCGGAGCTGAAAAATATCCCCATTATAGTTTTAACCAGCTCTGAAGCGCAGCAGGATATTACCAATGCCTACAATATGCAGGCAAACTGCTATATAACTAAACCGGTCGATCTGAAACAATATTTTGATGTTATTAAATTAATTGAAGATTTTTGGCTGAAAACTGTTAAATTACCTTAAATAATCCATCGCGGGATAACAAGTAATTAAAAATACTTTCAGAAGCGCTGATGAAAATAAACTAATATCCAATAATCAGCGACATAAGCCCTTGCTTTTAACAGACTCTAAAAATGCGCATTGTTTTAACGCACACGCCTTTTGCAAATCACGACATCCTAGTTTTTTATTTCCGAGCTTTAAATAAGACGCCCCTCTGTTGTTATAAGCATTGGCATTGTCCGGTTTCAGGCGAATAGCTGTATTATAATCATCGATGGTACGTTGATACTGACCGAGCTGATAGTAAACAATCCCCCTGTTGTTGTAGAATTTTTCATCGTCGGGTTTTAAACTAATGGCTTTATTAAAATTTTCTATTGCTTCCTGTTTTTGGCCAAGCTGAGTGTAAGCGATTCCTCGTTCGTTATAAGCATCGGCGTAATTTGGCTGAAGTTTAATAGCTTTGTTTAAATATTCGATAGCCTTTTTCTGATTACTATAATTTAACGCCTTTGCCTTATCGAACCAATACAATGGGGTTTTGTTACTTTCTGAGCAGGCGCAAAGAAAGGTTAACACAAGAAAAACACAGACAATAATTTTACGCATAATCATCCTTTATAATTTAATTAATAATGTTTAAAATGTTTGTTATACATACTATAAATATCGTGCAAATGATATTAATAATTACTGATTAAATCCTTAAATTTAATACCGGCAAACAATAATTTATTTATTGATAGATTTTATCTTAATTACTTAGACTTTTTTATAAAATATTTGCTCAATTTAGAGTGGAAAATATTTGCATTGTTAAAATTGAAAAGAATAAAACGAAAATTCAGAATACTGATTGCCAGTGTTTGTTTTTAATGGTCGGGGCGAGAGGATTTGAACCTCCGACCCTCTGAACCCCATTCAGATACGCTACCAGACTGCGCCACGCCCCGACATATA
>JAFGKC010000060.1 GCA_016928765.1 Syntrophaceae bacterium | reverse complement strand
GCATATGCCTTTACCAAAAAATTCATGCGCCAGGAAGAAGCCGACAAGACCTTTAATTTGCTGGAAAAAGAACTTTTGACATGGCAGAAAGACGCATAAATTTTGTTTTATGCCCATCATTATAATATAAATTCTTATGAGCACTAAACCCGGAAAAACAGCGCTGGTCGTGGAAGGCGGAGGAATGCGCGGCATTTTCGCGGCGGGCATTCTGCACTCTTTCGGCAGGGAAAAATTTGACCCTTTTGATTTATATATCGGCGTTTCCGCGGGCGCCTGCCACCTGGCCTCGTATCTGGCCGGGCAAAACGACCGCAACTTCGACATTACTTTGCGCTATTCGCTTACCTCCCGCTTCATCAATCCCTGGCGTTTTTTACGTGGCGGGCATCTGATGGATCTGGACTGGATGTGGGAGCAAACCATTGCCAACTACCGGCTCAATCTAAAATATCTGTTTGAAAATCTCCGCGCGAAAAACAAAGAATACTTTGTCGTCGCCACATCAATGGAAACAGGCGATGCACTTTATCTCAAACCCGATGAAGAGACGCTGGAAAACTATCTGAAAATCTCCAGCTCGATCCCGATTTTTTACAGAAACATTCTTGAGGTGGCAGGCAAGTCGGCCACGGATGGAGGCATGGTGGATTCCATTCCCGTGCGCCGCGCCTATGAATTGGGCGCGAACAATATCGTTGTTCTGCGCACCCGGCCTTCAGATTATGTAAAAAAGCAAAGCCGCCTGACTTTTATTTTTTCTCTTTATTTCAGAAAATATCCGCGTCTCGTGGAAAAATTCAAGCTGCGCGCGCAAAATTACATGGAATCCGTAAATTTCATCCATCAGCCACCCCCGGGTGTACACATCACCGAGCTTGCCCCGCCAAATAATTCCGGTGTCAGCAGAATAACACAAAACGAAGCCGCCCTGCGGGCAAACTACGAAGCAGGCATTAAGTATGGCAATAAATTTATGCAAGTATGGTGATTATTTTTTCAGGTATTGCATCGTGGCGTCCTGAATTACGCCCACCCGCGCGGAACCTGGAAAATCTTTGCGCAAAATTCTGAGGACTTCCGGCCAGGTTTTGACAACAGTTATGTCATCTTCATGAGCAATCCACCTCAGACAGGAAGGCGTGGGCCGGGGATTAAGCACAATTAATTTTTTCATAACCGAGGGAATATATCCTCTTTGTAAAAACCTGTAATGCCGGCCGCCGTAATCTGTGCCCCAGGGACCAAACACATAGTGCTGAACCTGCCCTTCCGGCGCGTCGGAAATAATTACGCCAACACCTTGTTTCTCGTTTCTCAAAAGTTGCCGTACAAGCAGCATGGCAATGCCTGATTCATTGGCCTTGGCGTAAGTATTGGCAATAACTATATCGTAGCCGGCGGAAGTTTTTATGGCATAGGCATCTTTTGCTTCCTCCGCGCCCCGCTGGTGCGTCGCGCGAAATTCGCCGGCATAAATACTTGCTGTTTCCCCTCGGCGGTTCACCAGGCAATCAACTTTGAAGTTCAGCCCCGCGAGGTCACCTGCCGCGTCGCATTCAAAGCGCATCACGTTATTTTCAAAATTGCCCAGGCCGTGGCGCGATGGGTCAACATTAAAGTGCTCATGAAATTTCTTGATGGATTCGATACCCGCGACGCCGGGTAAAATTATTTTTGCCCCGCCCCCGAACCCCACATGCACGTGCGGCGTAATGCAGCCGATGCCGATTTTCAAATCGCAGGACATAAATTCGCGGTTCAGGAAAACATCAATCCCGCCGGGAGTTTTTCCCGCGCGCACGGTATTCTGAAAAGGATCGTGATTATAAACCGGGTAATTTTCGATTATTTCGTCGCCCAGTTTTTTTCGGGCGGCAATCATGTCATAAGCACCATGAGAACCCAGCGCCCAGACAAAACGGACTTGTTCTTTTTTCATTCCGGAAAGATGTAAGGATTTTAAAATATGCGGCGCTACATCTTTAACCGGCGTGGGACGCGTCATATCGTCAAAGACGATAACCGCCTGCTTCTTACCACGCGCCAATTCCACCAACGTCGCGCCAGCTACAGGATGATCAATTCGCTTTTTTATTTGCCCGGCGCTTAGCGCTTTTTTCTCGAGCCCCGGGGAAGTGAGGTTATCCACTTGCCAGCGCGCGGGAAAGGAGAGATTTTTTTCCTTGTTTTCATACCAGAGGCGGGCAGGAACACTGATTTTTTTCAACCTCTATCACCATTTATATAATTTTATATTGATACAAACCGCAGGAAAAATCTTCAATACTTTACTTTCGTGCCGCCTTTGTTCACCTTGCTGCGGTCAAGAGGTTTTCCTTGCCAGGCATGTTCCAAAACCAGCATTGCGTCTGCCGGCAAACATTCTTCAGGGTTGGCCATGCGGGCGCCGTCTTGCATCGTGGCCTGGGCAATTACCGGCAACAAGGATTCTGGTACCACCTGCGCGCCATTTTTATCCGTTATTTCATTAAGATAGCGCGAATGCCGGCCACCGGTGGCCTCGTACAAATCATTGTTCATCTTCCTGATCAGTTCCACCACTTTTTCCGGCCGCTCCTTTTTGTTTGTCTGCGCGTAAACTTCCGGCCCGGCCAGCGGCAGAAGAATTTCTCCGATGATTTCGCCACAGCGGTGCATATTGTATTCCATCCCATAAGGCAGCAGAATGCTCATCGCGGTTCCATGCGGCACGTGACAAATCGCGCCGATAGTATGCCCCAGATTATGCACCAAACCAACCATGGAATTGGAAAATGCCACTCCCGCCATTGTAGAGGCATTTGCCAGAGCGAGTCTTCCTTCCATGTCCGCGGGATTTTTGACAACTTTTAACAAATTTTCGCTGATTATTTTGATGGCCCGCATGGCAAAGGAATCGCTCAGCGGATTTTTTTCCAGACAATAATACGCTTCACACGCGTGCGTCATTGCGTCCATGGCGGTGGAAGCGGTGAGAAAATCCGGCAGTGTCTTCGTCATGCGCGGATCTAACACCGCCAGATCGGGCAAAATAAAATAGGAAACAAAAAGCATTTTTATTTTGCGGTCGGGATCGGCGATCACTGCCACCAGTGTCATTTCCGATCCGGTTCCGGCCGTGGTGGGAATAACCACCAGCGGATTTAGTTTCCTTTTCACGGCGGAAAACCCCTCATAATCGAGCAGAGTCTCGCCGCCCAATGAAGCAACGATGTTTGCTCCTTTAGCCGTATCGATGACCGAGCCGCCGCCAATGGCAATGATGGAATCACAATTTTTCTGCCGGTAAATTTTCGCCACTTCATCAACAATTTTGTAATCCGAATCAACCGGAACATTGTCAAACACATTGACAATCTCAAGTTCTTTACCCACGGCGTCCCTCACCACATCGACCAGACCGGCCCCTACAACGCCTTTATCCGTGACAACAAGCGGCGTATGCGCCTTCATTTTCTTAAGCATTGCGGGAATTTTCTCCAGGGCGTTTTGCCCGGAAACAATTCTCACGCGGCAGCAAAAATCATAAAATCCCGGAAGCAGCATATTTTCTACCTTTCTTGTTTGAAAGCAGCGCGAACTGAATATTTCGCGCTGAATTACTAAAAAGTATAAGCCCTTATATAAATCACTACCCGCTTGACAAATTTCCTCAGCGGCGACATCTCCGCCCACTTGGGATAACGCTTAACCGCGAGCTTGGCGATAATCTTCGGGAGCAGAAATATTTCCACAATATCCAGCACGCGGACAAAAGTCAGAGAATGCACCAGGTCTCCTTCCACGACAAAACGATCATGCATATAAGCGGTGGCGGTAGATTCCTGAAAGGAGAGCACCATCCACGCGGCTTCGATATTTTTAAAAACAATGTTCAAATCAATTTTTTTACCCTTTGGATCGGCACCTAAATATTTTATTTTCCCTTCTTTGTCTTTATGCAGAATCATCTGGATGCCGTAAAAGAGCAATCCTTTATCAACAACAAACGCCGGCAACGTCTTGGCGTAGAAAAACAAAGGGAACGCTTTTTCCGGCGCGACCATCATGCGCAAAGTAAAATTATCGGGGAGCTTGGCCAGCTCTTCTTTCACTTCTTTGTCCACCTTAGCCGCCACCTGGATTGCTTTTCCCACCGTCCAGAGCATGATCGCCACATAAACCCTTTTGAAGAGCTTTTTGCCCGGATGTATTTCGGGATACTTGTTGATGTTCATCGCCTTCTCCTTTAGAGCGATTATTTAGTTAAAGTCTTTTCCCATGACGCTTCGAGAATCTCCGCGCAATCAACCGCGGGAAAAAACCCCTCGCTTTTTTGAGCGGCGTCGCGGGCTATTTCCGCCAAAATATATTTTTGTACCTTAAGCTCATTTAACGATACAGGCAGCACTCTAGAAAAAACGCCAACCAGTTTTTTCGCGGTCTCGAGTCCTTTTTGCCCTCTTTCGTTAGCGGCAACTGCCGCGTAAGCATCCAAGCTGCCTGCTGCCAGCAAAAACTCATCGCTTATTTTTATTTTATCTTTCACCAGAAAATCGATAACCGCCGGCAGTAAAATCCCCATAAATATACCTGATGAAATTCCGGTTGCCCGCGCCAATTCTTCGGCCAGCAGATTAGTTATGCCGGGTTTTGCGTTGGCATAAGCAATGGATGCCATAACTGAAGCGTTAACCAAAGCAACGCTTGCTTCTTTATTTTGCGGCTTTTTCATTCCTCGCTCAAGATATTGGGAAAGATAACTGAGCGCCGGATGCGCCAAAGCCGCGACCATGGAGTTGCCGCTATTGCCGACAAAGGAATGGAAAGCCTGGGCAAAGGCAATCGCCGCGGACTCAGCCACATCAGCGGCACTGCAACCTGCCGCCACGCGGTGATCAATGACCATAACATCCGGATAGAGAAAATCGGATTTGATTTCTCTGTTGTCGATGATAAGGTTGTTGGATGCTTCCCTGCCGTTGGCAAGACCGGCGGGCACAACTATTAGCGGTTTCAAAATACCGCTGATCGATTTTTCTTCGTAGTACGCGGAAAAATTATCCGCTTTTTCGGAAACAAGAACATTTACCGCTTTAGCCAAGTCAACCGCGGCGCCGCTGCCCAAAGCAATCAATGAATCGCAGCCGCGGTCTTTAAAAAGAAGCGCCGCTTCGCGCGCCCGGGAAATGCCCGCGTAATCTTCGACTTCATCATAAATAGCCCCAATAATCACCATCGAATCGGCAAAGGCCCGGATGAACTTTTTTATCAGCGCTCCGTTTTTACCCAGGCTTTTCCGGACAATGACGAGCGGCTTTTGCGCGTCATATCCGGCCAGTTCCGCGGGGATATTTTCCAGCGAGCATTTGCCGGAAATAATTTTCGGATAATTCAAAAACTCATAATCGTACGACGAGTGCATCTTCATACCTTTCTTTCCCGCGATCGCTTGCAGCAATCGCGCAGATATGCCGGTAATTTATTCTTTAATCTCGATTCCCAAATGCTTCAGAGTGCGGCTTCGGGGGATACCACTTTCATCGTAACCCCTTGATTTATAATATTTATTGATCATCTTGGCGATGGGAACAACTCTTTCTTTGGCGTCGCATTTTCTGCCCTCGGTAAGCAGTCTCAGCGGCAGGGTGTCATCTTTTTTCGATATCCCTTCGCGCGTGTTCATATAGCGCTCCAGCACGTGCACGCGCTCGCCCATTTTCAAAAACTTACGCATACTCAGATATGGCAGATAAGTTTTCCCCAAAACCGCGTGCCATAACTCTGAAAAGAGGCTCACATCCATCAGGTTCATCGCCAGCGGCGCGCTGTTCTGCATCAGTATTTTAATCACGGGAAAAGGAGACATTTTAATCAGCGGCGGCTCAAACATCACCGCATAAGCGGTGAATTGACAGATATGCAAAGAATTGAGCGCCGCGAAAAAATCTTCCATAAATTTTACCATGTAATGTTTCCAGCGCGGATTGTATGGATCGGCCATATCGAAGAGCACTTCAATCCCCACAAGATAAGAAGAAAGGTGGCAGCCGCCGCGGTTGGCGGTGGCATATCCCAGGCCGTGGCCGATGGCGCCGCGCGGCTCGTAACCGGGAAGTTCCATTCCCTTTACATGCATGGCAAAGTCTTCACCGCCGTATTTTTTGGCCGCGAACCGGCTCCCCTGGCCCAAATCTTTTCCGATGCCACGGCCTAGCGCGATATCTTCAATCATTTGCGCCACGCCGTCCGGTGAACCGAATTTCAGATTAGTTTTAATAAGTCCTTTTTCCGTTGCTTCCATCGCCCAGCCCAAAGTTCCGCCCAGAGAAATTGTGTCCATGCCATATTTCGAGCAAAGCTCATTCCATTTAGAAATAATCACCGGGTCAAATATTTCCAAATTGCTTCCTAGAAGATGAACCGTTTCATATTCCGGAATGTGGCGTTCCTGGCCTTCAATAGTTCCTTTGTGTCCGCACAAAATAGCGCATGGCTTGCAGGTATCCCATTTTGTTTTGAATTTTTCGGCCATGGCTTCACCGGATATTTTGTGCGCTTCGCCGTGCGCCCCACCGGTAAAATTGCGCACCGGAATAGCGCCCGCCGTGTTGCAGGCGATGGTGGCCGAGTTGGTGCCAAACTGGCGGTACGTCCCCGAAGTTACCGGATTTCTGTTGATATAATTAAAAAACTTTTTGTTGGTCTTGGAAAACATTTTTCCGTTTGCCGCAACAATTTTAACCTCTTTGCCTTTGGCGACAATCCCTTTAATATTTTTTGATCCGAGCACCGCGCCCATGCCGCCGCGGCCCACAAAACGATGACCGGAACGGATATTGGCAAAACGCACGAGGTTTTCTCCGGCTGGCCCGATAACCATGGCACCCGAACCTTCTTTGATAATTTCCGCTTCCGCCGCGGCCGTATCCTTGCCCCAGAGGGCATCAGCGGATTTGAACTGGACGCCGCTGGAATCAATTACCAGATAAGTGGGTGAAGCGGCGCGGCCCGTCAGAATAATCGTGTCCCAGCCGCTGCTCTTTACGGCCATGCCAAAAGGCCCACCGCAGGAGGAACAGTTTATGACTCCGGTAAGCGGCGATTTGCTGACAACCTCAAATCTTCCCGAGCACGGCGCGCCGGTACCGGTAAGCACACCGGTTTCGATGATAAAAATATTTTTCTCTCCCAGCGGATCAACACCCGGTTCGAGGCGGTCATAAAGAAGCTTTAGCGCCAGGCCTTTACCGCCCCAATACATGTCACGGTCTTTAGCGCTGACGGGAGATTCTTTGAATTTTTTGGAGGTAAGGTCAATTTCCAGAATACGATTGTTGGTGCCAATGACTTCGCGCATTTTTTATCTCCTGATGCATTTTGTCTTCGGTCTTGATTGACCAGAGATATTCTAAAAAACGCTAAACGCTACGTGCAGGCAATAATACAGTGGTTCACCAAAATATGTTTAATTATAAACTATTCGTTTACTTTCGTCACCAATGATTTTTATTTAATAAACTTGCCAGCAATTATCCTAAATAAGTTCAATACATTAAGTAATAATCAAAAAAATCCGCGGAGCCATCTTCTTACTATATCAAGATAACGGCCCCGCGGCTCTGGATGTATCAATCAGCAGCTAAAACGCGAAGTGAGTTGCCTGTCCGGCAACAATTATCCAGGTGATCAGCATCGCGTTGAGAAACGCTCCGGTGTAGATATGTCCTGTTTTCCGGTAAAAGTAGGTAGAGATCAGCGCCACTATGGTAAATATAGGGAAGAACTGGAACATGACGATATACCACAGAGCGGCTTCCGGTATCGCCAGAGTGCCGCCACCAAACAATGGCAGATACCCCAGTGCTTCAAAAATTATATACGCGGTAATGAGCAGAATAATATTTATCAGCATTTCCTGCCAGGCCGGCAGCTCACCTTTTTTACCCCGGCGCAATTGACCGTGCAAAACAGTTCCAATGACCAGGAAGTAGAAAGCAAACGGAATCAGATAACCCAAGAAAATACGGAAATGCAAGAGCGTCATCGGCTTTATGGCAAACACCCAGAGGCGGTAATCGGTGGTGAAGACCAAATGCGAAAAGATCAGCGTCAGATATGCCGCCACGCATATAATCAACGCCAGCAAAAACGACTTTCCGATTTTTATAAAATTTAACCCCTTATTTTTCCAGGTAACGCCGTAGTTGGCAAAAGTCGCTTTTTTCTTGCGGTTAAATATTACATGCCACAGGATGAACAAAATTAACGAAATAATGGCCACGGTGCACGCCCACATCATAATCACCGTGGTGATGTTTTGAGGAAACATTGCCGATGCTTTAAGCTTTTGCGTGTAGCCGATAGCCCACAAAAATACGGGCAGTGGTATCAGCACCGTTAAAACGGCGCCGACCCACCAGCCGAAGCCGCTGACTGATTTAATATCCGCGGGCTTTTCATTTATTTCTTTGAAAAATTTAGTCTGCAGCAAAAGCTGTCCCAGCGGGAAGATAAGCAGAAGCATACCCAGCAGGGCAATGAAAGTGCCTATTTCTTTCCAGTACCAGATCTGGTTGGACACGGGAATATCCTTGCCGCCCTCAAGTGTCATCTGCATCCATTCAACGGCATTGCCGATTCCTTCTTTGGAGAAATGCACACGCGGATGGATTGTATTTGGCTGATACAATTTTCTTGCTGTACCTTTCTCAATGGAACCGTAGAGCTTCCCCACTTCCACATCATCAGTTGTGCCGAAGAATTTTTTAAGTTTATCTGTTTTAACGATCTCTGCCGGAATGTCCGCTCCCCACATCAATTTAGAAAATTCATCATATTTGGAAAAAATAAGTCCCACGTTGCGCGGAAAAGCCGCAGTTCCTTCCGGTATTCCATAAGTACCGGTAGATGAACTGGCCAAAACAACGGATTTATAACCTGTAGGATTTACAGCAGCAGCCACAACTGACGCCCAGCCGCCCATGGAATGGCCTTCCAGTCCGATATTATCGAGATCGACAATATCAAGGGTTCGAAGATAAGTAAGTGTGTCTTTACCGCCAAAACCATTGGCAAACGCCGGCGGATCGGAAAAACCATGCCCGGTCTGATCGACCGCCAAAACAACATAGCCGCGGCGGGCAAATTCAATGGCAAAACCATCCTGCGTTTCCCGCGAATTAATGTAACCGTGCGTGGCCACAATACCCGGCGCTGGGTTTTCCTTCGTTACACCTTCGGGAATATACAACAAGGCACTAACTGTTTTATCGTCAGATGCTTTGAAACGAATGTCTTTAACTTCGATTTTACCGCCGGATGTTTGAATTAAATAAGCCAACAGGCCGCCGCCGATTATTAAAATCAGAGCGATAATAATCAACCACTTGCATTTTTTTGTGTCCATATTTCCTCCTCTTTTACACCTGTGATTTCAAGAAGTTAACACTTTACGTCTGGAAGATATTGCCGAATATAAACGAACAAATTTTGAAATGATTCAGGGAGGCGCGCGGCAAATCGTGAGAGTCGAAAAAACTTGAAAAGTGATTTGATATTGAAGATTTATGCCGCAGAAGCGAAAGAATCTCCGGCAGGGTGATCTATTGTTTTCTTGGGCGAACCCGGCGTTTATTTTGACGGATCTCATAGACACCACCAAAAAATTTTTTTAAACAATCGCCAAGAAAATAGCAAACACATTGCCGAAATTAAGTCAACTTATATTCGGCAATGTGCCTGTATTGAATTTATGCTTTTAACTTAAACGCTTTTTGAGCTCTTCCAACTGTTTTTTCATCCGCGCGGGCAGCCGATCACCAAATTTTTCAAAGTGTTTTTCAATATCCGGAATCTCCGCTTTCCAGGCGGCAAGGTCAACTTTTAGCAATTCTTCCATATCCGCCGCGGGAACAGATAATCCTTTAAGGTCAAGGTCTTCTTTTTTGGGTAAGAGCCCTATTGGAGTTTTCACCGCGTCAACTTTCCCTGCCACTCTTTCGCACATCCATTTCAACACGCGGCTGTTTTCACCAAATCCCGGCCAGAGCCAGCGGCCGTCAGAAGTTTTTCTAAACCAGTTGACATAAAAGATGCGCGGCGCTTTGTCTTTTAATCTGTCGCCCATGGTGAGCCAATGATGAAAATAGTCACCCATATTGTAGCCGCAGAACGGCTGCATGGCGAAAGGATCGCGCCTTAGATTTCCCACCGCGCCGATATTGGCGGCGGTTGTCTCCGAAGAGGCGGTGGCACCCAAAAAGACACCATGGTCAAAGCTGTACGCCTCGTTTACCAATGGCACAACACCCGCGCGACGACCGCCAAAAATAAAAATGTCAATAGGAACACCTTCCGGTTTTTCCCAGTCTTTAGAAATAACGGGGCACTGAGCAGCTGGCGCGGTAAAACGGGCATTGGGATTCGCGGCCGGCTCTTTGCTGCCGGGAGACCAGTCGCGGCCTTTCCAGTCGATTGCATGCTTCGGCGGTTCGCCATCCATGCCTTCCCACCACACATCACCATCATCGGTCAAAGCGCAGTTGGTGAAAATTATATTTTCTTTGATTGTATCCATCGCCATGGGATTGGAATCATAAGATGTTCCCGGAGCGACGCCGAAAAATCCGGCTTCCGGGTTGATGGCGTAAAGTCGGCCGTCCGGACCTATTTTCATCCAGGCGATGTCATCGCCTATACATTCGCATTTCCAGCCGGGTATGGTCGGCTGCAGCATGGCCAGATTGGTTTTGCCACAAGCAGAGGGAAACGCTCCTGTAATATGATATTGTTTTCCTTCCGGACTGGTCAACCGCAGAATCAGCATGTGTTCAGCCATCCACCCTTCCCTTTTGGCCATGGCGGACGCGATACGCAAAGCCAGGCATTTTTTACCCAGAAGCGCGTTGCCGCCGTAGCCGGAACCGAAAGACCAAATTAAATTTTCTTCCGGAAAATGGCTAATATATTTTTTCTCCATGGGCGCGCAGGGCCAGGGAACATCTTTTTGCCCTTTTTCCAGCGGCGCTCCTACGGAGTGCAGACACGGGATAAAGTCCCCATTCTCGCCTAATTTCTCAATAACCTTTTTGCCAACGCGCGTCATAACGTGCATGTTGCAGACAACGTAGGGACTATCTGTAATTTCGATACCTATTTTAGCGATAGGCGAATCAATCGGCCCCATGGAAAAAGGAATTACATAAAGAGTGCGCCCTTTCATGCATCCTTTATAAAGAGCCTTCATAGTTTCCTTCAGCTTCGTCGGTTCAATCCAGTTATTCGTAGGGCCAGCGTCAATTTGTTTGGTAGTACTTATATATGTCCTGTCTTCCACTCGCGCTACATCCGATGGATCAGAGCAAAACAAAAAGCTGTTTTCCCTTTTTTTTAGCTTTATAGATGCACCGCTTTCAACAGTCTGCGCCATGATTCGGTCATATTCCTCCTTAGAACCGTTACACCAGTACACATTATCCGGCAGACATATCTCTTCAATCTCTTTAACCCAGCCCATCAGCTTTTTGTTTTTTATCTCCATATATAAACCTCTCCCAAAATAAATTATTTACGTTTATTCTTAATTTTCTTTTTAACAGTTTTCTTTTTGGCAGCACTCTTTTTAGGCGTTTTCTTTGCCGCCGCTTTTTCTTCGACTACTGCCTGCGCGGCTGCCAGCCTGGCAATCGGCACTCGGTAAGGCGAGCAGCTTACATAATCCATACCAACGCGGTGACAGAACATAACGCTGGATGGTTCTCCACCGTGCTCGCCGCAAATGCCGACCTTCAAACCGGGCCTTGCCTTACGCCCTCTTTCAATCCCCATAGCTATTAGTTGGCCCACGCCTTCCTGATCGAGCACCTGGAATGGATCAACCGGAATAATTTTTCTGCCCACGTATTCGGGCACGAAAGCGCCGACATCGTCACGGCTGAAGCCGTAAGTCATCTGCGTAAGGTCGTTTGTTCCGAAACTAAAAAATTCCGCTTCTTCGGCAATCTTATCGGCCAGAAGCGCCGCGCGGGGAATTTCAATCATTGTGCCCACCATGTGCGGTATTTTCTTAAGATTGTATTTCGCGCAGACTTCAGGATATATATTTTTGACCAGTTGCGCCTGATGACTGATTTCCGCTTTATCGCAGACAACCGGAATCATGATTTCCGGCAGGGCTTTTTTACCTGCCTTTATTAATTCCGCGGCGGCTTCCAAAATAGCGCGTATCTGCATTTCGCTGACTTCCGGATAAGTAATGCCCAAACGCACGCCGCGATGCCCCATCATCGGGTTTGTTTCATGTAATATTTCCGCCCGGCTGTTGAGCTTATCGATGGAAATATTCAAACTTTCAGCCAAACGTTGACGTTCCTGCGGACTTTCCGGAACAAACTCATGCAGCGGCGGATCCAGAAAACGAATTGTCACCGGCCTGCCGGCCATGACTTCCATGGTCTTTTTAATATCGCTTTTCACAAACGGGAACAAATCATTCAACGCGGCGCGGCGCTCTTTTTCGCTGTCGGACAATATCATCTTGCGCAGGTGGAAAAGCGGCTGATCGCTGTTTTCGCCGTAGAACATATGCTCGGTGCGGAAAAGGCCGATGCCTTCCGCGCCGAACTGGATAGCTTTGGCGGCATCTTTGGGAGTTTCGGCGTTGGTGCGTATTTTCAGGCGCCGCAGCGAATCACACATTTTCATGAACGCGATAAAATATTTGTCATCCTCCGCGCCGCTGATCATCGCCAGCGCTCCTTTATATACGCGGCCAGCCGTTCCATTAAGGGTAATGACATCGCCTTCGCGTAAAACCTTACCGTCAACATTCATTGTTCTCTGCTTAATATCCACATGCAGAGAACCGGCGCCGACGATACAGCATTTGCCCCAGCCTCGCGCTACCAGAGCCGCGTGCGAAGTCATGCCGCCGCGCGCGGTAAGAATTCCCTGCGCCACACGCATACCTTCCACGTCTTCCGGGTTGGTTTCCTCACGTACTAAAACAATTTTCTTTCCTTCGCCAGCCCATTTGACCGCTTCTTCGGCGGTAAAAACAATCTGGCCTACCGCGCCGCCGGGACCTGCCGGCAAACCTTTAGTCAAAAATTCGGCGCTTGCTTCGGCTTTGGGGTCAACCATGGGATGCAGCAATTCATCAAGCTGAGAAGGCGTCACGCGTGTTACCGCTTCAGCCGAGCTGATCATTTTGCTTTTATACATTTCCACCGCCATGCGCACCGCCGCAGGACCATTGCGCTTACCGGTACGTGTCTGTAACATCCAAACATGTCCATCCTGAATGGTGAATTCCAAATCCTGCATATCTTTGAAATGATTTTCCAGCCTCTGACGAATTTTTTTGAGTTCAACATACGCTTTAGGCATGGCTTTTTCCAAGGAAGGATGGCCATGCGTATCGTCGGTCTGACGGGTTTCTTCATTTATGGGATTAGGCGTGCGGATACCCGCGACGACATCTTCGCCCTGCGCGTTGGGCAGCCATTCGCCGTAGAATTTATTTTCGCCGGTGGCCGGGTTGCGGGTGAAGGCCACACCTGTGGCGGAATTTTCGCCCATGTTGCCGAAGACCATCGCCTGCACGTTAACCGCCGTGCCCCATTCATCTGGAATACCCTCAATGCGGCGGTAAGAGACGGCGCGTTTGCCGTTCCAGCTTTTAAAGACCGCGCCGATCGCTCCCCAGAGCTGTTCATCGGCATTGTCCGGGAAAGGTTTTCCCAAAACCTGTTTAACTTTCGCTTTATAAATTTCTGCCAGTTCGGCCAGATCATCAGAGGTAAGATCAACATCCTGCTGGGCATTTCGTCTTTTCTTCATCGCCGCCAGTTCTCGCTCCAGCTGCTGGCGCACGCCCATGCCCTCGGCAGGTTCAATTCCTTCGGCCTTTTCCATGACCACGTCAGAATACATCTGCATCAGACGGCGGTAAGAATCCCACACAAAGCGGGGATTTTTTGTTTTTTCAATCATGCCGGCGATTGTTTTGGAGGTAAGCCCGATATTGAGCACCGTTTCCATCATGCCGGGCATGCTTTTGCGCGCGCCGGAGCGGGCGGAGCACAATAGAGGATTCTTCGGATCGCCGAATTTCATCCCGGTGGCCGTTTCCATTTTGCGCAGTGATTTATAAACCTGTTCTTTTAATCCCTGTGGATAACGTCCTTTATTTTCATAAAAAAGATTGCAGACTTCTGTAGTAATGGTGAAACCCGGCGGGATAGGAATTTTAAGGTGCGCCATCTCCGCGAGCCCCACTCCTTTGCCGCCTAATAAATTCTTGCTTTTCCCGTATCCTTCCGAGAAAGTATAAACATATTTAGTACCCATATCTTTTCTTTAACCTCCTGACTTTCTTTGCCTGAATTATTAAGACTGTTATAAAGTCATAAAATTATATTTATTGTCAAGCTAAAACGCATCTGAAAGAAAACATGCCGCGGGAAGATTGCGCCGGTAAAATGACTTGAATATCGCCGTGATGTGGTAATTTAAAAAGAACACTATCAGGCGGGCTGATCCTTAAAAAATCAGCCCGCCTTAGTGTGAGTTATGACTGAAAAACTATTCTTTCAGCGCTCCGGTGAAATTTTCCGAAACTGATTTAATCGCCGCGCCCTCATTGTTCATAATGGCGTCCATCATTCCGAAATACTTCGGAAATTCCGCCCCAATAAAGAACTGGGAGGAAAGCACTCTGCCGCTGTAATAGGCAGCCTCGTTGTTTTCCGCGATTTTTTTCTGTCTTTCTTCGCCTTTAGCATCGCCAAGTAGTTCTTTCATTTTAGGAATTGTAATCGCCAGACTCCACAGATGCAGCCAGGCCACGATCAGCGGGAACATCGCCTGCTGCAGCGGCGTGGCGTTTAGCACCAATGCCATGAATTTGCCTTCGCCAAGCTGTTTCTTCATCATCTCGATGACTTCGTCGAGTTTTGCCAGGCCGCGGACAACCGGAGTAATATACTTCTCGTCTACGACGCCTTTGGCGTTATCAATAGCGTCATTCATGCGTTTTCTAAGCTGTGAGTAATTATACATTTCCGGATTCATGAGAATCTTGCGCATCTGCAGGTCGAGTGACTGAATAGCGTTTGTTCCTTCATAAATCGAGAAAACCTTGGTGTCGCGAGCATACTGCTCCACTGGATATTCCGAGCAATAGCCGTAGCCGCCGTAAACCTGCATTGCTTCAGCCGTAACCAGCCAGGAGGCATCGGAAATGCCGGCTTTAACGATAGGGGTAAGAATCTCGACAATGCCATTCGACGCTTTGCGTTCTTCCGGATCGGGCGACACGTGCATGACATCTTCATGATAAGCCAAAAACAGGCAAAGCATGCGCATGCCTTCTACAGTGCTCTTCATATACATGAGCGTTCTTTTGACATCGGGATGCTCGATAATGGCCACACCGGGGGCTTTGTCGTTGAGCATCTGCGTGATGTGCTTGCTCTGAACGCGGTTGCGGGCGTAAGTTATTGCATGCATGTAGCCAGCGCTGGCTTGTCCCAAAGCCTGAACACCCGTGTGAATGCGTGCCTGGTTCATGAGCCGGAACATAATCTTCATGCCTTCGCGTTCCTTACCCAGCAGATGGCCGACGCACTTGCCGTTATCGCCGAAACTAAGTGACGAAGTGGCGTTTCCTTTCAAGCCCATCTTGTGTTCGACGCCGCTGCAATAAACATCGTTTCTATCGCCCAGAGAACCGTCCTTCTTGATGTGATATTTCGATACCAGGAAAATGGAGATTCCTTTTGTGCCTTCAGGATCGCCTTCGATTCTGGCCAGCACCGGGTGGATGATGTTGGGGGTTAAATCATGTTCACCGTTGCTGATGAAAATTTTCTGGCCGGTGATCAGATACGTGCCATCTTTCTGTTTTACGGCTTTGGATTTCAGCGCGCCGACGTCAGAACCGGCGCCCGGTTCGGTAAGGCACATCGTGCCTCCCCACTCTCCGGACATCAGCTTGGGAAGATACATCTGTTTTACTTCGTCGGAAGCAAAAGGCTCGATGATGGCCGCGGCACCGGTGATTGAACCGCAATACATGGTCAGCGATGTGTTGCCGGCGTTGAAATACTCCGCTGCGGCCATAGCGACACTCGCGGGCATGCCCATGCCGTCCTTTTCCTGTGGGAAAGACAAAACATGGAATCCGGCTTCGACATAAGCCTTGAATCCTTTGTGGAAAGATTCGGGAACTTTTACTTCATGTGTTTTGGGATCAAATTTCAATCCGGTCTTGTCGCCGTCGGCATTGGATGAGTAAAACTGATCAATGGCAATTTTTTCCGCCAGCTCCAACGTGTCCTCGTACATGCTCCGGTCAAATTCCTTGAACTGGTCAAAACGGTTTAATTTCTCCAGTTCGAGCATTTCAAAGAGGGTAAATCTCACGTCACGTGAATCAACTAATGGGTTTAAAGACATAAAAAACCTCCTTCAAATTTCCTTTATTAAGAATTGTGTCGGGCGGGAATACCTTACACAAATTTCTCGCAAGATCATTTTAAAACTGACCGGCAGTATAGTTATATAAAATGGCCGTGTCAAGATAATTGCATAAAAATGTTCGCCCGGCAAATAAGGCCGCTTGTTGCTTGTCGAGCTCTCCATAAAATGATAGAGTAAAACCTCGATATCATAAATAAATTAGAGGTTTTTAAATGATAGATGAGAAGCTTTATCTGGTCCTGATGGGCCTTCCGGCCCGGGGAAAATCAACACTGGCGATACGCCTGCAGGAATCTTTAAGAAAAAGCCGAATTCCCACAAAAATATTCAATAACGGCAATCTGCGCCGAAAAAACCTGCCGGCCAATGATACATTTTCCGCTGATTTTTATCACCCCGAAAACAAAGCCGCGAGGCTTCTAAGAAATAATTTTGCTCTTGCCAATATAAAAATGGCCAGAAGCTATCTTGCGGGCTCCGGCCAGGTAGCGATACTGGACGCGGCTAACATTACCCGGACACGCAGGATAATGATTGAAGAAAATCTCAGTAATCATCCCGTTCTTTTTATTGAATGTCTTAACGATGACGAAGAAATCCTTTCTCTGATGATTGAAGCAAAAACAAAACTGCCGGAATTTTCGCGCCTGGCGCGCAAAAAAGCGCAGGAAGAATTCCTCAAACGCATAAAAAACTATGAAATGGTTTACACGCCTCTGAAAGATGAAAGAAATTATTTCCGCCTAGATTCGCTGCAAAACAGACTGTTCGAAGAAAAATTGACGGATAAAATTCCCCTGCATTTGCTGATTAAAGATATTTTGGTAACCGACGTGGTGAAAAATCTTTTTCTTATCCGGCACGCGCAGACCAGATTCAATGTTATCGACCGCATCGGCGGGGATTCCACGCTGACCGCCAAAGGCATCATGCAGGCCAAAGCGCTGGGGCGTTTTTTCCAGAACCGTGAAATTTCCTATATCTTCACCAGCAACAAGAAACGCACCATACAAACCGCGCGGGCGATCGCGGAGCGGCAAAAAGATTGCAAAGTTATTTCTTTAAAAGAGTTCGACGAAATCGACGCGGGCATCTGCGAGGGCATGACTTATAAAGACATCGAAAAAAACATGCCGGAAGTATTTGCGGCGCGCAAAGCGAATAAATATCACTACGCCTATCCGCGCGGAGAAAGCTACGCGATGATGAAACCGCGCGTGGAAACAGGTCTGAAAAAAGCGTTTTTCCTAAACCGCCACGCGGAAAATATTATGATTGTCGGCCATCAGGCTGTCAACAGGATGATTCTGGCACATTTTCTTTACCGGCGCGACGACGATGTCCCCTACATCTACATCCCGCAGGATCAGTTCTACCACATCATCTCGACACAAAATAAAAAGCTTTTTGAATTAAAGCCGTACGCGTAAATTATTTCATTTAAAGAAAAATTGATTAAAAGGGGATATATGTTGCTGATTTCTTGATGTAATCATCATTCGATAAATTTATATTTTTATGTTATCTTTTTATTTACTAAAAAGATATTTTAAACACAGCCTTTCTACTAATTTAAATTAATTTTGCTTCACGAGGTAATCCAAATGGCTAATTATTCAAGAATTAAATCCGACAATTCCTGGGTGATGGTTTTTATCCTATTTTTGATTTTGAGTTGTTCAGCGGAAGAGCCTGAAGGAATATTAGTTTCGCAATTTGCTGCTTCCTATTCAAATATAAATGGAAAGAAATATATTTTCAAAATCACAGAGGAAACACTTAACGGCACCCCTGATTGGTCCGCCGATAAAATAATACCATTAACCGCTAGTGATGCAGTTAAAATTGCAGAATTAGAAATATCAAATTATTCTGAAGAAAAAGGCTTATGGCATTTAGCAGGAATTGAATTAAGGAGATTTGGTTTGACAGATAAATGGCTTTACGTAATTGAATTCAATAAAGTTAGGAGTCATGGCTCCAATATACCTACGAACGACTACTTAAGAATTCCCGTCCTATTAAACAACCAAGCAATCAAAGGGGAAAAAAAATGAGGAAGCTTTAACAAATATGAAAATATTTTTACGTTTTAAAATTTATACTATCGCAATGGTATCAATAGGTTTAGCTTTTGCGGCATGGGGAATCTACGATCTTTTTAATCTTCAAAACTGGGAATGTGAGGGGTTTTACTCAAAAAATGCGAAAAAAATTTTATCCTTTTTCTCTATTCTAGTAGGTTTATTTCTTTCATCTTATTTTTTCTTTTATTTTAAAATACCGAATAATCAAATTAATGATTTTGAATTAGTTCCAAAAGTGAAACAAAAAGAAAAACACTTTCTTATACACATTATAATATTGTTTTTTATGTTTTTTATTTGGAGATTATGTAATTTATAGATAAAGTAAATTGCCCCTTCTTTAAATAATCGTTACTCTTCCTTTTCGCAAAGTTCGATTAACACACCAAAAGTAGATTTCGGATGCAGGAAGGCGATTTTTGCGCCGCCGGCGCCGCGACGGGGCTTTTCATCGATGAGCGCAACACCTTTGGCCTTTAATTCAGCAAGCGCTTCTTCGATATTTTCCACACGGAAGGCAATGTGCTGAATACCTTCTCCCTTCTTTTCGATATATTTGGCAATCGGCCCGTCGGGAGAAGTTGATTCCAAAAGTTCAATTTCCGCATCGCCCACCGGGAAAAACGCCGTGGTAACTTTTTGCTCGGCAACAGTTTCACTTCCGGTATGTTCTAAACCCAAAAGCCCGTTATATAATTTTTTCGCCTCATCAATACTTTTTACGGCAATACCTATATGGTCAACTTTCAGAATCTTCATTTTCTCCCCTTTATAATTATTTTCGCACGTTGGTGCGGATAAATTCCACAATTTCCGTAGTCGGCGTGCCCGGCCCGAAAATGGCGGCGATGCCCGTTTGTTTCAATCCGGCAATATCTTCATCGGGAATGATTCCGCCGCCCACTACCAGCACATCGTTCATGTCTTTTTCTTTGAGCAGTTCCATCACGCGCGGAAAAAAATAATTGTGTACGCCGGATAAACTGCTTAAGCCCACCACATCCGCGTCTTCCTGCCGGGCGGTCTCCACAATCATTTCCGGCGTCTGGCGAAGCCCCGTATAAATCACTTCCATTCCCGCTTCCATAAATATGCGCGCCAAAAGCTTTGCCCCGCGATCATGCCCGTCGAGCCCCGGCTTTGCTAAAACGATTCTGATTTTTCTATCTTTATTCATCAAATTAACTCCTCAATATATTTCTTCCCTGTATATATTAAAAAGAATGTTTTGGCTTATACTCGCCGTAAATTTCTCTCCAAACATTGCATATCTCGCCGATTGTGGCCTCAGCCTTGACCGCTTCAATCACCGCGGGCATAACATTCTCTTCAGATTCGGAAACGTTGCGCAGATTTTCTAGCGCTTTTTTCCACTTCACTTTGTCACGCTTGGCGCGCATCTTACGCAGTTTTTCACTTTCCGCCTCGCCTACCTTCATGTCAATTTTCAGTAAATTGGCCGGCGTCGCCTCTTCCATTGTATATTTATTTATTCCCACATAAACGCGTTCGTTATTTTCGATTTCTTTCTGAAAGCGATAGGAACTTTGCTGAATTTCTTTCTGAATGTAATTTTCTTCGATCGCTTTGAGTGTTCCGCCCATGCGCTCAATCTTTTCCAGATAATCATTTACCTGCTTTTCAATTTTATCCGTAAGCGCCTCCACCATATAAGAGCCGGCCAAAGGATCAATCGAATCAGTAGCGCCGCTTTCTTCGGCCACAATCTGCTGTGTGCGCAGAGCGACCGTTACCGCCTGCTCGGTGGGAAGACACAAAGCTTCATCATAAGAATTAGTATGCAGTGATTGACAGCCGCCCAGCGCGGCGGCGTAGGCCTGAAGCGTTACCCGGATGATATTGTTGAGCGGCTGCTGCGCCGTAAGCGTCACACCGCCGGTCTGCACATGAAAACGCAGCATCAGCGAGCGCGGGTCTTTGGCGCCGAAGCGCTCTTTCATGATTTTTGCCCAAACGCGGCGCGACGCGCGAAACTTGGCCACCTCTTCCACCACGTTAGTGAAAGCGTTGAAAAAGAAACTTAAGCGCGGAGCGAATTTATCCACATCCAAACCTCTATCCACGCAGGCCTGCACGTAGGCAATGCCGTCGGCGATGGTGAAAGCCGCTTCCTGCGCGGCGGTGGAACCTGCCTCGCGGATGTGATAGCTGCTGATACTGATGGAATTCCAACGAGGAACATTCTTAAAACAATATTCTATCAAATCCACGGTGAGCTTCATGCTGGGCGCGGGAGG